>NZ_CP059903.1:315500-631000 GCF_014127485.1 Nocardioides dongkuii
GGCACGGTCACGCCGATCGCGGCGTACGAGCGGGACGGCGAACGGGTGCGGGTGAGCGTCGACCTGCTGCCCGGCCAGTCGACCATCGTCGCGCTGACCCCGCCGTCGCGCAGCGAGCGGACCCCTGCCGTGGTCGCCTCGACCGGCACGGTCCGTCGCGACGGGAAGCGCGTGGTCCTGCGCGCGGCCGCCGCCGGCGCGCACAGCGTCACGCTGGCGTCGGGACGCGTGGTCCGCACGTCGGTGGACCGCGTGCGGGAGCCCGTCGTACCCACGTCGTGGGAGCTGTCGGTCGAGGACTGGCAGCCCGGCGCCACCGCCACGTCCACGGTGCGCCCGGTGCGTCGTACCACCCTCACGACGCTGGCGCCCTGGTCGCAGGTGCCCGGGCTGGAGGACGTCTCCGGCATCGGCCGCTACCGGACCGTGGTCGACCTCGGCCGCGACTGGACCGACGAGGACGGCGCGCTGCTCGAGCTCGGCGAGGTCAACGACACCTTCCGGGTGACCGTGAACGGCGACCGGCTGCCGCCGTGCGACGTCCTCGACACCACCGTCGACCTCGGCGGCCGGCTGCGCCGCGGGCGCAACGTCATCGAGGTCGAGGTCGCCTCGACCCTGCTGAACCGGCTCCGCACCGTCACCCCCGAGGTGTACGGCGTGGCCGCCCGCCAGGCCTACGGCCTCCTCGGCCCGGTCCGCCTGGTCCCGTACGCCGAGCGGACCCTCAAGGTCTGACCCACCCGCCCCGGCCTGTGGAGAAGATCGCCGAGTCGGCGCACATGTGCGCCGACTCGGCGGGGTTCTCCACAGGCGGCGGGGCGGCGCTACGGCGCGAGGAGGCGCCGCGAGGAGTGGATGTGCTCGGCCATCAGGTCGCCGGCGCGGGTCTCGTCGCCGGCGGCGATGGCGTCGTGGATCGCGCGGTGCTCGGCGTACAGCCGGCTGCGTACGGCGGGCCAGCGGTCGCCGAGCTGCTCGAGCTCGCGCAGGATCGGCAGCCGCATCGCCTCGCGGATCGCGATGGTCATGTCGGCGACCAGCCGGTTCCCGCCCGCCTCGGCGACGGCGATGTGGAAGGCGGTGTCCAGGTCGTTGAACTCGTGCCGGTCCGGCTCGGCGGCCATCGCCTGCAGCGGCTCGGCGACGGCGGCGAGCGCCGCGGGCGAGGCGTGGGCGGCCGCCAGCGCGGCGCTGGAGCGCTCCAGCATCACCCGGGCCGCGACCACGTCGTCCATCGCGAAGTTGGCCAGCGCGACGTGCAGCCGCAGCAGCCGGGTCAGCGCCTCGGAGGGCAGCGCGGAGACCACGGTGCCGGCGTCCGGCCCCGAGCCGACGCCCGAGCGCACGACGCCCTGGGCCTCGAGCGTCCGCATCGCCTCGCGGACGGCGGCCCGCGAGACCTGCAGCTGCGCGGCGAGGTCGCGCTCGGGGGGCAGCCGGTCGCCGACCTTGAGGGTGCCGGCCAGGATCTGCTCCTCGACCCGCTCCACGACGTGCTTGTAGGCGCGCACCCGGTCTCCTCGCCACGGTCGGCGTACGCCGGTGTTGACGGCGTCGCGGGCGCGAGCCTATCGTCGGAGCCTGTGGTCAGACCACACCCTGGTACGGGTTCTCGAGAAGAGGTCGGATGCGCGTCGCGTTGATGGTCACCTGCGTCAACGACGCGATGTTCCCCGAGACGGGGAAGGCGGTCGTGACGCTGCTGCGCCGCCTCGGCGTCGACGTCGAGTTCCCGACCGCGCAGACCTGCTGCGCGCAGCCGATGGTCAACACCGGCTACCTCGACGAGGCGGTGCCCGTGGTGCGCACCTTCGTCGACGCCTTCGCGGGGTACGACGCGATCGTCACGCCGTCGGGCTCGTGCGCCGGGTCGGCGCGGCACCAGCACGGGATCGTGGCCCGGCGCTCGGGCGACGCCGCCCTGGAGCGCGCGGTCGCCGAGACCTCGCCGAGGACCTACGAGCTGACCGAGTTCCTCGTCGACGTGCTGGGCGTGACCGACGTCGGCGCCTACTTCCCCCACCGGGTGACCTACCACCCCACCTGCCACTCGCTGCGGATGCTCGGGGTCGGCGACCGGCCCCGGCAGTTGCTCGAGCAGGTCCGCGGCCTCCGGCTCACCGAGCTGCCGGCGGCGGAGGAGTGCTGCGGGTTCGGCGGCACCTTCGCGGTCAAGAACGCCGACACCTCGATCGCGATGGGCGCCGACAAGGCCCGGCACGTCCGCGACACCGGTGCGGAGGTGCTGGTCGCGGGCGACAACTCCTGCCTGATGCACATCGGCGGCGTGCTGTCCCGGCAGCGCTCCGGCGTCCGGGTGATGCACCTGGCCGAGATCCTGGCCGCGACCGAGGACGCGGCGGTGACCGCGTGAGCGGCACCTTCGTCGGCATGCCGGCGTTCCCCGAGGCCGCCCGCGCGGCGCTCGGCGACACCCAGCTGCGGCACAACCTGGCGCACGCGACCGGGGTGATCCGGGCCAAGCGCTCCAGGCTGGTCACCGAGGTCGAGGAGTCGATGCCGGAGAGCGGGGGCTGGGAGGCGCTCCGGCTCGCCGGGGCCGGGGTCAAGGACCGGGCGCTGCGCGACCTGGAGACCCAGCTGGTGCTCCTCGAGGAGCGGCTGACCGCCGCCGGCGCCACCGTGCACTGGGCCCGCGACGCCGCCGAGGCGAACGCCATCGTGGTCGCCGTCGCGCAGCGGCACCAGGCCACGGAGGTCGTCAAGGTCAAGTCGATGGTCACCCAGGAGATCGGCCTCAACGAGGCCCTCGAGGCCGAGGGCATCGACGCCTGGGAGACCGACCTCGCCGAGATCATCGTGCAGCTGGGCGACGACCTGCCCAGTCACATCCTGGTGCCCGCGATCCACCGCAACCGCGCCGAGATCCGCGAGATCTTCCTGCGCGAGATGGGCAAGGTGGGCAAGCCCGCCCCCGAGGGGCTCACCGACGAGCCGGCCGTGCTCGCCGGCGCCGCCCGCGAGCACCTGCGCGAGAAGTTCCTGCGCGCCAAGGTCGCCGTCTCCGGCGCCAACTTCGCGATCGCCGAGACCGGGACCCTGGTGGTGGTCGAGTCCGAGGGCAACGGCCGGATGTGCCTGACCCTGCCCGAGGTGCTGGTGTCCGTGGTCGGCATCGAGAAGGTGGTCCCGACCTGGGCCGAGCTCGACCCGCTGCTGCGGCTGCTGCCGCGCTCCTCGACCGGCGAGCGGATGAACCCCTACACCTCCACCTGGTCCGGGGTGACCCCCGGCGACGGACCGCAGGAGGTGCATGTGGTCCTGCTCGACAACGGCCGCACCCGCGCGCTCGCCGACGACGTCGGCCGCCAGGCGCTGCGCTGCATCCGCTGCTCGGCCTGCCTCAACGTCTGCCCGGTCTACGAGCGCACCGGCGGGCACGCGTACGGCTCGGTCTACCCCGGGCCCATCGGCGCGATCCTCAACCCGCTCCTCAAGGGCACCGGCGACCCGCAGACCGACTCGCTGCCCTACGCCTCGTCGCTGTGCGGCGCCTGCTTCGAGGCCTGCCCGGTCCGGATCGACATCCCCGAGGTGCTCGTCCACCTGCGGTCCAAGGTCGTCGACGGGCACCGCGACGACACCGTCCCGAAGGCGGAGGCCGTCGCGTTCAAGGGCGCGGCGTACGCCCTCGGGGACTCCCGGCGACTCGCCTGGGCCGAGCGGGCCTCCGGCCTCGCCGGTCGGGTGATGACGCGCTTCGGACGTACGTCGCTGCCCGGCGGCCGCGCGGCCGCCGGCCGGGTCCCCGGGCCGGGCGTGGGCAAGTGGACCAGCGCCCGCGACCTGCCCGC
The DNA here is from genome assembly GCF_014127485.1 of Nocardioides dongkuii. NCBI lineage: Bacteria > Bacillati > Actinomycetota > Actinomycetes > Propionibacteriales > Nocardioidaceae > Nocardioides > Nocardioides dongkuii. The sequence continues at coordinate 319,319 of NZ_CP059903.1, forward strand.
CCCGCCCGCGGAGTCCTTCCGCGCCTGGTGGAAGCGCACCGACGGAGGACGACGATGAGCTCGGCCCGTGAGGACATCCTGGGCAGGGTCCGCGCCGCCCTGGCCGACGTGGAGCCCGACCGCGAGCCGGTCGTGGCGCCGCGGCTCGCCGTACGACCGGCCGAGGAGGTCGTCGACCTGTTCGCCGAGCGGGTCGAGGACTACCGGGCGATCGTCGAGCGGTGCACCCCCGAGCAGCTGGCCGGGAGGGTCGCCGCCGCCGTGCCCCCCGGCGCCTCGGTCGTGGTGCCGGCCGGTCTCTCGGTCGACGTCGCGGGCGCGGCCGTCGACGACGGCACGCTGACCTCCGCCGACCTCGACGCCCTCGACGTGGTCGTCACCGACGCCCGGGTGGGGGTCGCCGAGACCGGCACGATCGTGCTCGACCACACCGCGGGGATGGGCCGCCGGGCGCTCACGCTGGTGCCCGACCGGCACGTCTGCATCGTCCGCACCGAGCAGGTGGTCGCCGACGTCCCCGACGCCCTGGTGCTCCTCGACCCGGCCCGCCCGCTGACCTGGATCAGCGGACCGTCGGCCACCAGCGACATCGAGCTCGACCGGGTCGAGGGCGTCCACGGCCCCCGCACGCTGCACGTGATCCTCGTCGGCTGAGCCGACCGGCGTCCTCAGACCAGGCCGACCCGGACCGCCCGGACCAGGACCTGGGTGTTGTTCTCGAGCCCCCACGCCCGGCGCAGCGAGAGCAGCCGGCGGTTCAGCGTGCTCTCCGAGACGTTGCAGGCCACGGCCGCCTCGGCCGCGGTCGCGCCGTCGGCCAGCCGGGCCAGGATCCGCAGCGTCAGCTCGTCGGGTCGCTCCAACGGGGGCCTCCTCCATCGCGGCGCTCTGTAACGATTCATCAGTCCGCAGGGGATTGTGGCAGTGATCACGCCAGTCCGGAAGCCTCGTCCACGGGTTCCCGCCCTCCGCGGAGGGGTGACCGAACACGGTCAACTTGTCTGGAAGCCCTGGCCGGGCCGCTTCCACTGTGAAACGGTTCACAGTGGAGGGTGGTGTCCCGCGCGACGCGCCGGCGCCCCTCCGTTGCCGACACTGGCTTGAGCGGATGGGAAGACGCAGTGACTGGAGTTCTGAGGGACGGGTTGCGACGGAGCACCTCGACGCTGGCGGTGCTGGCCCTGATGGGCGGCCTCGCCACCGCGGTGCCGCCGTCCGCGGGCGCGGCGAGCCCCGCCGCGACCGCCGCGAGCGCTGCCGCTGAGGCCGCCGAGGTGCAGGTCTCCGGCCTGACCACCAACGGCCGCACCGACCCGCTGGGCATCCCCGGCGCGACCCCGAGCCTGGGCTGGAAGGCCACCTCGACCGCGCGCGGCGTCGAGCAGAGCGCCTACCAGGTCCGGGTCGCCTCCGACGAGGACGCGCTGGCCGAGGCCGACGTCTGGGACAGCGGCAAGGTCGCCTCGTCCCGCCAGGTCGACGTCGCGTACGGCGGGCCCGCGCTGACCTCGCAGACCCGCTACATCTGGCAGGTCCGCACCTGGGACGGCTCGGACACCGAGTCCGCGTGGAGCGAGCCCGCGTCCTTCGAGACCGGCATGCTCGACGCCTCCGACTGGGACTCGGCGCAGTGGGTCGGGGGAGCGACCGGCGACGAGCTGGCCCGCTGGACCGACTACACCGCCACCTTCGACTTCCGCATCGACAACCTGGTCTTCGGCACCTACGTCCGCGCCGCGGACCTCAACAACGGCTACATGTGGCAGCTCAACGTGGCCAACGGGACGCCGCGCTTCCGTCCGCACAAGAAGACCAACGGCGGCTACGCGCTGATGGCCGAGAAGGACATCTCCTCGACGATCTCGGCGGCCGACCTGAGGACCGGCTTCCACACGATGGAGGTGACCTTCGACGGGAACCTCATCGTCACCACGCTCGACGGCAAGGAGATCGACCGCCGGACCGACAGCTCCTTCCGGCGCGGCTTCGTCGGCTTCCGCACCGACACCGCGACCGAGGGCGCCGAGGCGCAGACCGTCCGCGACGTGCGCGTGGTCGCCAAGACCGGCGAGGTCCTCCTCGACACCGACTTCGCCTCCGGCGAGAACCCCTTCACCGGCGGGACGCTGACCCCGGAGGGCTACGCCCAGTCGGGCCGCGCCGACACCCTCTGGCGCGTGCCGGAGGACAACCTGCCGCTGCTGCGCACCGAGTTCGCCACCGAGTCGGGCAAGACGGTCGAGCGGGCCCGCGTGTACGCCACCTCCCGGGGCATCTACGAGCTCAACCTCAACGGCGAGAAGGTCGGCGACCAGTTCCTCGCCCCCGGCTGGACCGACTACACCAAGCGGTTCCAGCACCAGACCTACGACGTGACCGAACAGGTCCGCGGTGGCGCGAACTCCTTCGGCGCCGAGCTGGCCGACGGTTGGTGGTCCGGCCGCCTCGCGCACCTGGGCCGCCGCCTCTACGGCTCCGAGCTCTCCCTCCTGGCCCGCCTCCGGGTGGACTACACCGACGGCACCAGCCAGTGGGTCGACACGAACAGCGGCTGGACCACCGCCTCGGGTCCCTACACCTTCACCGACAACATCGACGGCGAGTCGTACGACGCCCGCCAGGAGCGTGCCGGCTGGGACCAGCCGGGCTACGACGCCACGGGCTGGGGACCGGTGGTGGTCCGCACCAAGCCGGCGGGCGCGGTCCTGCCGCAGCCCGACGAGCCGGTGCGGGTGCTCGAGGAGCTCCCGGCCGTCGAGAGGACCGAGGCGCCGGCCGGCAGGTTCATCTACGACGTCGGGCAGAACATGGTCGGCGTCGCCCGGATGAGGATCCAGGGCCAGGCCGGCAAGACGGTCACCATCCGGTACGCCGAGGAGCTCAACCCCGACGGCAGCATGTACACCGCCAACCTGCGCAGCGCGAAGGTGACCGACCACTACACGTTCGCCGAGGACGGCACGGTCACCTACGAGCCGAAGTTCACCCAGCACGGGTTCCGCTACATCGAGATCTCGGGTGCGGCCACGCCCCCCGCGGTCGCGGACGTGACCGGCGTGGTCTGGGGCTCGGACCTGCCCGACACCGGCGACCTCGAGACGTCCGACCCCATGCTCAACCAGCTGGTCAGCAACATCTCGTGGGGTCAGCGGGGCAACTTCCTCTCCGTCCCGACCGACACCCCCGCCCGTGACGAGCGGATGGGCTGGACCGGCGACATCAACGTCTTCGCCCCCACCGCGAGCTACCTCACCGACACCCGGGCGTTCCTCACCAAGTGGATGGTCGACCTGCGCGACTCCGCGCGGCCGAACGGCGACCTGCCCGGCGTCGCGCCGGAGCTGCCCACCATGCCGCTCGGCGGCGGCGTCGGCTGGTCCGACGCCATGATCACCGTCCCCTACGCGGTCTGGCGCGCCCACGGCGACGCCTCCATCGTGCGGGAGAACTACGCCGCCATGGCGAAGTACTTCGACTTCGTCGAGGCCGGTGCGGGCGCGGACCTGATCGACTCGGCCCGCGGCAGCTACAACGACTGGCTCAACCTCGACGACCCGACCCCGTGCGAGGTGCTGTGCACGGCGTACTTCGCCGAGGACGCCCGGATGATGGCGGAGATGGCGGAGGAGCTCGGCAAGGACGCCGAGGCAGCGGAGTACGCCGCGCTGTCCACCCGGATCCGCGCCACCTTCACCGACCAGCTGATCAGCGCCGACGGCACCGTCCGCGGCGACAGCCAGGCGGGCTACGCGATGGCGCTCGGCATGGACCTGGTCGACGACCCGGCGCTGCGCACCCGCGTGGCGGAGAAGTTCGTCGCCAAGCTCGCCCGCAGCGGCTACCACCTGAGCACCGGCTTCCTCGGCACGCCGTGGCTGCTGCCGGCGCTGAGCAGCATCGGCCGCGACGACCTCGCGTACACGATGCTGATGCACAAGGACTACCCGTCCTGGGGCTACGAGGTCGAGATGGGCGCCACCACCATGTGGGAGCGCTGGAACTCGATCATGCCCGACGGCTCGTTCGGGCCGGTGGAGATGAACTCCTTCAACCACTACGCCTACGGCGCGGTCGGCGACTGGATGTACCAGAACATCGGTGGCATCCGGGCGCTGGAGCCCGGCTACAAGAAGACCCAGGTGGCTCCGGTCATCGGCGGCGGGCTCACCCACGGCGGGGGCGACTACGACTCCGTCTACGGGCCGATCCGCACCGACTGGGAGCTCGCCGGCGACGACGTGGCGCTGACGGTCGAGGTCCCCGTCAACACGACGGCCGAGGTCGTCCTCCCCGCGGAGAACGCCTACGCGGTCACGGAGAGCGGTGAGCTGCTCGACGACGTCGACGGCGTCACCGGCACGACCGACGACGGCGACACGGTCACCGTCACGGTCGGCTCCGGCAGCTACGACTTCGAGGTCTCGGCGGGCAGCGGCCTGCTCGGCTCGGTCCTCGAGGACCTCGAGGCGCTCCGGACGCACGTCGCCGACCTCGCCGACGAGGGCGACCTCGCGGCGGCGGACCGCACGCACCTCGACGAGGGCGTGGAGGCGGTCACGGGCGACGTGCGCGACGCCCTGCTCGCCGGCCTCGAGGAGGACGGGGCCACCGTCACCACGAAGCTGGAGTCGGCGCTCGCCGAGCTGCGGACCCTGCGGACCTGGCTGGCCGGATCCGGCGTCGCCGCCCCCGTGCGGGCCGACCTGGACGGCCGGATGGCCGCGATCGAGGCCGCGCTGGTCCGGGGCGTCACCACGTCGATGGGGGTCACCGTGACCCTGCCGCCGGTGGCCGGCGCGGTGCTGCCCGGCAGCGCCGTCCAGGGCACCATCGAGGTGACCAACGACGGCACCACGGACCTCACCGCGCTCCGCGGCGAGGTCGCGGTGCGAGGACTGGGGGAGGCCGCCGTCGAGCTGGCGCGGGTGCCGGCCGGCGAGTCGGTGCAGCTGCCCGTCGCGATCGAGGTCCCGGCGCGCCAGGACCCCCAGGCGTACGACGCCGTCCTGTCGCTGACCTACACCTCGGGCGAGGACACCTTCACGGTGACCGACACCACGACCGACTGGGTCACGGTCACCTCCGGGCTGGAGATCGGTGACCTGGCCGTCGCCATCGACGGGGCCGACCGCAGCGAGCACGCGACGGTCACCGTCCCGGTGGCCAACACCGGCACGGCCGACGTCCGGGCCCGCGTGGTGCTGACCGTCCCGGACGGCTTCGGCTCGGTGCCCTCGGCGGAGGTGCTCGTCCCCGCCGGTGGCGAGAGCGCGGTCGAGGTGCCGGTGGTGCTCCCGCTGGACCTGGTCGGCGGTGCCGTCCCCGTGACGGTGGACGTGCGCCGGGCCGGCGCGAGCCTGGTCTCGGCCGAGACCACGGCGACGTTCGACCTGCCCCGTCCGCCGACCGCCTACGTCGACCACGTCGACTTCGGGGCCCCGGCCTCGGAGAACGCGCACGGCATCCAGGCCTCGCCCACCAGCGGCACGAACGTCGAGGCCGGCCTCACGCGGCGCTATGCCAATGCGGGCACGCCCGGCGCGTGGTACTCCGTGACGGTCGACGTCCCTGCGGGGGAGCCGTTCCTGCTCCGCGGCGTCGAGACCTACGGAGGGCCGACGCCCAAGAAGTACCACGTCTACGTCGACGACGTGCTGGTCAAGACCCAGCTGGTGCCGCGCACCGAGAGCGGCCCGGGCATCAAGGTCTACGACGCGCTCCTCTCCGGCCCCGCGGTCGAGGAGAACGACGGCAACGTCCGGATCAAGTTCGAGTACCCCCGCGACGCCGCCGGCTTCCACGACCCCTCGATCGCGGACCTGTGGGTGCTCAAGGTGCCCGCGGACACGCAGGCGCCGGACGTCTCGGCGTCGGTCGTGAGCGGCACGGTCGGCGACGCCGGCTGGTACCGCTCGGACGTGGGCGTCGAGGTGAGCGCGGTCGACAACCGGGACGCCACGCCGACCGTGGAGACGGGCGCCGGCGGCGGGTGGACGCCGTACGCCGGGCCGCTCGCGGTCACCGGTGACGGCGAGCACGAGGTGACCTACCGGGCCACCGACGACGCCGGCAACGCCTCCGCGGTCCGGACCGCGACCGTGGCCATCGACGCCACGGCGCCGCAGACCACGATGGCGGCGACCCGGGGAGCGGGTGTCGAGGGAGCGGACTCCGCCACCGTGACGTTCGCCGCCACGGACGCCACCAGCGGCGTGGCCTCGACGGTCTACCGGGTCGACGGGGGCGAGTGGGCCGCCGTCGGCGACGAGCCGGTGCGGGTCGAGGGATTCGGCGAGCACGTCGTCGACTTCGCCTCCACCGACGTCGCGGGCAACCCCGAGCCGGTGCGGACGCAGACGGTCAGCCTGGCCGACGTCGACGCCGTCGCCGCACTGGTCGTGCCCCAGGTCACCGGGGCGGCCAGGCTCGGGTTGACCCTGACCGCCACGCCGGGGTCCTGGAACACCAAGGGCCTGAGCTTCGACTACCAGTGGCTGCGCGGCGGCTCGCCGGTGCGCGGCGCGACGGGCTCGACCTACCGGCTCTCGGCCGCCGACCTCGGGAAGCGGCTGTCGGTGCGGGTCACCGCGGCCAAGCCTGGCAAGGAGCCCGGGGTGGCCACGTCGACGGCCACCGCGCCGGTCGCCAAGGCGACCTCGCGCACGAAGCTCACGGTGAACCGCAGCAAGGTCGCCTCGGGCAAGCCGGTCAAGGTCACGGTGCGGGTCGCCTCGCAGGCGCAGGCCACCGGCAAGGTCGCGGTGCGGGTCGACGGCAAGGTGGTGGGCAAGGCCAAGGTCCGCAAGGGCAAGGCCGTGATCACGATCAAGGTCCGCGCGACCGGACGTCACAAGGTGACCGCGACGTACCTCGGCTCGCGGAAGGTGGCGCGGTCCACCTCGGCGCCGCGCACGATCCGGGTCCGGTGACTGACCTGACCTGAGCACTAGGTCGACCGAACAACGCCGAGTCGGCGCTTGTGTCCGCGGACACAAGCGCCGACTCGGCGTTCCGGGGGGTCAGGCGCGGGCGCCCCGGTGCTGGACCGAGCGGGCCGCCGCCGCGACGGCCGCCTCCAGGGCCTCGTCCAGGGAGCGGCCGCCGGCGAGCGCCGCGGCGAGGGTGCCGGCGAGGACGTCGCCGGCACCGGTGGTGTCCACGGCCGTCACCGTGGGCGCCGGCAGCCGCCGGGTGCCGGCGGCGTCGGCCACCTCGACCCCCGCGGCGCCGAGCGTGAGCACCACCGACCGGGCCCCCGTCCGCTCCCGGACCCGGGCGGCGTCGGGTACGCCGGCCAGGTCCGCCGCCTCCTCCTCGTTGACCACGAGCGGGTCGGCGAGGGCCAGCACGTCCGCCGGGAGCTCGACCACCGGCGCCGGGCTCAGCACCAGCCTGGCATCGTCCGCCGTCACCCGGGCGGCCGCGACCACCGGTCCGGGCCCGACCTCGGTCTGTGCGAGGACGACCCTGGCGCCCCGGCACGCCGCCGCCACCTGCGCGTCCGTGAGCGTGGCGTTCGCGCCGGCGCCCACGGCGATCGAGTTCTCCCCGTCGGGCGTCACGACGATCAGCGCCGAGCCGGTCGCGGCGTCCGCACGCACGGCCACCCCGGCGACGTCGACCCCGGCCTGCCGCAGCTGCTCGACCTGGTCGCGGCCCGCGGCGTCCGCGCCGACGGCGCCGCACAGGGCGACCCGGACACCGCCGGCCCGGGCCGCGGCCACCGCCATGTTGGCGCCTTTGCCGCCCGCGCTGACCGCCGGGCCGTCGCCGACGACGGTCTCGCCTGCGCGAGGGCGCCGGTCGACCCGCACGGTGATGTCCTGATTGATCCCGCCCACCACGACCACGCCCGTCATGGGGAGATCGTCGCAGTGCGGGCCCGGGTCAGCGCCGGACCCTCACCACCGTCGTCGCGCTGTCCGCGGTGACGAGGGCCGAGCCGAGGTAGCGCACCGTGACGGTGTGTCGACCAGGCCCCAGTCGCAGGGCCACCACGGTCCGCCGGCCGGCGTCGCGCACGGTCCGCACCACCGTCCCGTCGACGCTGACCGTGACGGTCCCCCAGGCGGGCACCGACGAGGGGGAGGCGGTGAGCCTGACGACCGCCCTCGCCCCGGCGCCGGCCCGCGGCTCCCTGGGCGTGACCTTCAGCGTGACCGACCCGGTCGCCCTGCGGACCCGCGCGGTCCGTGCCGACACGGCGGTGCCCGGTGTGGCGCCCTCGGCGGTCGCGGTCACCCGGACGGCGATCCGCGCGCCGACGTCCGCGGCGCCGAGCCGGTAGCGCCGGCCGGTCGCCCCGGGGACGACGTCGCCGTCGCGCAGCCACTGGTAGCCGACGGTGACGTCGTCGCGGTCCCAGGTGCCGGCCGTCGCGGTCAGCCGGTGGCCGACCACGGCGGTCCCGGTCACCCGGGGGCGGGAGGTGGCGACCGGGGCGGGGTCCTCGGGGACCGCGAGCGGGTCGACGGACTCGAGCGTGGGCACGACCTTCTGGATCAGCCCGTCGGGTCCGTGCACGAGCCGGTCGATGGTGGTCTCCCGGTGCGTGCCGTCGCCGCCGGGGATCGCGAACCGGTGGTAGGCGATGTACCACTCGTCGGTGCCGGGGACCTGCACGACCGAGCTGTGCCCGGTCCCGAGGATGCCCTGGCTGGCGTCCTTCTCGAGGATCACGCCGCGGTAGGTCCACGGGCCGTCGACGCTCTCGGAGGTCGCGTAGCCGACCCGGTAGTTCGGAGATCCGGTGTCGTCGATCGAGTACGTCAGGTGGTAGAGCCCGTCCCGGTGGTGGACGAAGGTGCCCTCGCGGTAGCTCGTGAGCCCCTCGATCCGCTTGATGGTCCCGGGCACCAGCGACGTCATGTCGTCGGCGAGCTCGGCGTACACCGGCGAGCCGTTGCCCCAGAACAGGTAGTGCTTGCCGGTCGCGGGGTCGCGGAACGCCGCCGGGTCGATCGCCTGGCCCGACGTCACCGCCTCGTCGTTCAGGATCATCGCCTCGGGCTCCGCCGTGAACGGCCCCTCGGGACGGTCGGCCACCGCGACCCCGATGGTCTTGCGGTCGTACGTCGGGTGGTGGCCGGAGAAGTAGAAGTAGTACTTCCCGTCCCGCTCGATGATCGTCGGCGCCCAGGCGTTCCCGCTGGCCCACGGCACGTCCCCGGCCTCGCCGTCGAGGGTGAGGATCGGCTCCGCGGAGCGCTCCCAGTCGACCAGGTTCCTCGAGGTCCAGACGTAGAAGTCCTTGCCGCCCCAGCCGGGGGTGCCGTCGGTGGTCGCGTAGAGGTAGTAGGTGTCGCCGAACACCGCGATGTTCGGGTCGGCGTACAGCCCGGGCAGCACCGGAGAGCGCATCTCGACCGCGCGCACGGTCCAGGTGCGGCTCTGGGTGCCGTTCGTGACCGTGACGGTGACCGGCGTGGAGTAGTCGGCCGGGCCGGCGGGCGTCACGGTCGCGCCCGCGGGCACGACGTACGTCGGGTCCAGCGTGGTCAGGTCGGTGCCCGGCCGGACCGGCAGGGTGATGGTGCCCGCGGCGCCGTCGATCATCGCCGGCACCTTGAGCGCGTCCAGCGTCACGTCGATGACGTCGGTCGGCGCCGCGGCCAGCTCGGCGACCTCCGCGGGGGAGAGGGCCCGGGAGTAGAGCCGGAAGTCGCGCACCCGGCCGCGCAGCCGGTTGTCGGCCTCGTAGGCGGAGCGACCGATGTAGTTGGCGGTCGTGACCCCGTCGCCGATGTCGCCCGGCTCCAGGCTGACGTCGGCGTTCCGGGCGACCTGCCGGCCGTCGAGGTAGAGGGTGGAGACCCCGTCGCCCAGCGTGTAGGTCAGCGTCTTCCAGGCGCCGCGCGGCAGCGCGGAGCCGGAGGTCATGCCCTGCTCGGTGGTCCAGCTGCCCGAGGCGATCGCGGCCCGGTAGGTGCTGTTGCCGGTGGCGAACAGGTAGCCGTTGCCGGCGCCGTCGGTCCCGGTGTTGCCGAGGTTCCAGACGAAGTAGTTGCCGGCCTGGGCGCTGTCGACCCAGACCCGGGTGGAGACGGTGATCTCCTCCAGCCCGGCCATCATGTTGTCGGGCAGCTCGACGTGCCCGGTGCTGCCGCCGAGGTTCAACGCCCCGTCGGCGAACGTCGCGTCGCCGGTGACCGTCCCGTCGTACCCGTGGCCGCTGACGTCCTCCGCGTCCTGGGTCAGCGGGTAGTGCGCGACCAGCCCGTCCTCGTCGCTCTGGACCGGCGGCGGCGGTGCGGGCAGGTCCGCGCGCAGCGCGTCCAGCTCGGCCTGGGTCACCGGGATGACCGTGCCGTGGCGCGGGCTCGCGGGCAGCTTGTACGCCGGGGGCACCTGCCAGTCGGGGTTCTCCAGGTCGTTCGTGGTCAGCGGGATGTAGCCGCGGCCGCCGTACTCGTCGACGAAGAGGTAGTACTGCCCGCCGGAGGTGTCGCCGGGGTTGCGCTCGAAGACCGTCGGGCCCTCCACCGCGGAGGTGCCGGCGTCGCGGCCGATGCAGCCGTCCTGGAAGGCCCACGCCTTGCTGCCGACCAGGTCGGGCTCGGTGAGGCTGTCGTTCTTCTCCTGGATGATGTCGGAGCAGCCGGTGCTGCCCGCGCCCTCGTCCTTGGTGAACCGGTAGTAGGTCTCGCCCTCCTTGATCACCGTGGAGTCGATGCGGGAGGTGCCGATGTCCTGCCAGACCTTCGCCTCGCTGAAGGTCACGAAGTCGCGCGTGGTGGCGTAGAGCATCCGGTTGTAGGTGTTGCCGGTGTGCCCCGGGTCGTCCTCGGCGTAGAGCTTGGCGGCCCAGAACACGACGTACTGCTGCAGGTCCTCGTCCCAGTACGCCTCGGGCGCCCAGGTGTTGCCGGCCGTGGGCGGGGAGACCAGCACGTGCCGCTGCTCGGACCAGTTCTTCAGGTCCGTGGACTCCCAGATCTCGAGGTGGCGACTGCCCTGGCGCTGCGCCCGGTCCCAGTCGCCGTTGCGGCCGATCGAGAGGTCGGTGGCGATCAGGAAGAACCGGTCGCCCTCGGGGGAGCGGATGAGGAACGGGTCGCGCAGGCCGAGCTCGCCGTACGTCGACTCGAGCACCGGCCGGCCGCCGTTCAGCTCGTCCCAGCGCAGCGCGTCGTTGCCCCGGCTGGCGGCGAAGTAGATCTTCTCGCCGGCGATCGAGTTGCCGGTGAAGTAGCTGAACGCGTAGCCGGCGTACGGCGCAGGCGCGGGCAGCTGCCGCACCGTCAGCGCGACCGCGCGGGTGGCGGTGGCCGACCCGACCGTGACCGTGGCGGTGAGCGTGACCGCCGCGTCGCCGGCACCGGGTGCGGGACGCGTCACGAGGCCGTCGGGGGCGACGACCTCGGGGGCCGAGGAGGCCCAGGTGACGCTGGCGCCGTGCCGGCCGGTGGTCGGCAGCGTCAGGTGCCCCCGGACGTCGTCGGGGTGCACGAGCGAGAGCGCGGCCGCGGCGGCGTCCGCCTTCGCCTGGTCGTCCTCGTCCGGGACGACGGTGGCCTCGAAGGCCCGGGTGGCCGACTCGGCGCCGCGGCTGATCGTGCCGGTCAGCGTCACGACGGCCGGCGCCTCGCCGGGGGCGGGCCGGGTGACCGCGCCGGTGGCGGACACGTGCGCCGGGTCGCTGGAGGACCACGAGACGGCCGAGCCGAAGGGCCCGGTGGAGGGCAGGGCGAGGTCGTCGGTGACGGCCGAGAGGTCGCCGAGGTCGAGGGCCTCCCGGTCGGCGGCGACCCGGCCCGCGTCGGTGAGGGCGATCTCGGCGACCTCGGCGGCGCTGAGGGCCCGGTCGTAGACCCGGAAGTCCTTGACCTTGCCGTGCAGGGTGGCATCGGCGGCGTAGCTGGACTCGCCGAGGACGTTGTGGGTCGTCGTGCCTCCGCCGACGGCGCTCGGGAGCACCGTCACGGCGGTGTTCTGCGCGACCTGCACGCCGTCCTCGTAGAGGGTGCCGGTGGTGCCGGTCTGCGTGTAGGTGACGGTCTTCCACACGCCGCGGGCCAGGGCACGGGCCGGGGTCGGTGCGGTGTTCTTCTCGTTGTTCCACCACTGGTCGGTGATCGCGGCCCGGAGGTTGTTGCCGGTGGCCATCAGGTAGCCGGTGCCGGAGGCCGGGCTGCCGACCGCCGGGTTGCCGAGGCCCCAGATGAAGTAGCTCCCGGACTGGCTCGGCTCGACGTACACGTCGGTCGAGACCGTGATGGACGACAGCCCCCGCATCAGGTCGTTCGGCAGCCGCACGTGGTCGTCGACCCCGTCGAGCGCCAGCCCTTGGTCGGTCCAGGTGCCGCCGCCGACCACGGTGCCGTCACGCCCGTGGCCGGAGGCGTCGGTGACGACGGTGCCGGAGGCCTGGTCGAGCTCGTAGTGCAGCAGCAGCCCGTCGGTCGGCGGTGCGGGAGCGGCGGCGGCCGCCGCCGCGGGCGTGCCGAGCAGCAGGCCGCCGGCGAGCGCCAGCGCCACGGCGGAGGCCAGGCCACGGAGGCCGCGCAGGGGGGACAGGGGCGGGGCAGCGGACATGCGCGCGTCTCCGGTTCGGTTGTTAGCGCTCACAGTCTCGCCATGTGACCACGGTCACACGGCCTCGTCAACCCCGGGGGCGCCGCGGGCCGGGACTCGTGTGAACGCTCACAGTGGGTACCTCTCGGCGCCACAGAGCGGGGATCCACGTCGGATCGCCCGTCCGCCACCCCTGGAGGAACCGATGTCCTACACCCCGACCCGCTCGCTCGAGGGCACCGTCGCCGTCATCACCGGAGCCAGCGCGGGCATCGGGGAGGCGATCGCGCACAGCCTGGTCTCGGCCGGCGTCCGCGTCGTCCTGGGCGCCCGGCGCCAGGAGCGGCTCGACGCGCTGGTCGAGGCGCTCGGCGAGGAGAACGCCGTCGCCGTGGCCGGCGACGTGCGCGACCCGGCGTACAACGACGCGCTGGTCGGCACGGGCGTGGAGAGGTGGGGCCGGGTCGACACCGTGGTGGCCAACGCCGGGCTCGGCGCGTACGGCGGGATCCTCGACCTCGACGACGACCAGGTCCGCGACATGATCGACACCAACTACACCGGGACCGTCTGGACCGCCCGGTCGGCCGTCCGCCGGTTCCGCGAGCAGGGCGGCGGGGGCGACCTGGTCATCCTCAGCTCGGTGGCCGGCTTCCGGGGCGACGCCAACGAGGCGGTGTACGCCGGCACGAAGTTCGCCCAGGTCGGTCTGGCCGGGGCGCTCGACCGCGAGCTCCGGGCCGAGGGGGTGCGGGTCACGCTGATCTGCCCCGCCGGGACGGCGACCGAGTTCGCGATCGGTCACGGCCGCACCGCCGGGTCCGCGGACCTCGACGACTACCTGCGCCCCGAGGACGTCGCCCACGCCACCCGGGTGGTCCTCGAGCAGCCCCGCTCGGTGCGCACCACGGTGTGGCAGCTCTGGAGTGCGGCCCAGCAGGCCTGAGGTTCGGGAGCGCCGGAGGGGTGAAAGGTCCGCGGACCTCTTGACGCCGGGCATGTTAGCGCTAACACTCTGGCATGTGTCGACGGTCACACTCGGCGCGGGCGGCCGGGGGGCGCCGCGCCCTCGGACGACGACGGAAGCACGAGGAACCAGCCATGACCTTCGGGCGACGCACGACCGCAGCCCTCACCGCGGTGATGACCCTGCTGGGCGCGGGAGTGGTGGTGGTCGCGACCACCGTGGCACCCGCTGCCGCGGCGGCGGAGCCGGTCACCTGGACCGACACCTTCGACGGCGCCGAGCTCGACGCGCGGTGGGAGGTGGTCAACCCCGAGCCGAGCGCGCTGTCGGTCGCGGGCGGCTCGCTGCGCCTCGAGGGCCAGCTCGGTGACACCTACCAGACCACCAACACCGCCAGGAACGTCGTGATGCTCGACGTCCCCGCCGGCGACTTCACCGCCACCGCGGACGTCTCGGCCGCGGTCGCGAAGGTCTACCAGGGTGCCGGCCTGATCGCCTGGCAGGACATGGACAACTACGTCCGCTCCGGCCTGACGTACGTCGGGACGCTCGCCCCGTCGGGCGTCGCGATCGAGAACGACGTCGAGTCCGGCGGGGTGTTCTCGGCCGTCTCGTTCACCGACCGCCCGGGCTCGAGCGCCGAGCGCATCCGGCTCCAGCGCACCGGCGACACCATCACCACCAGCTACTGGACCGGCGCCGCCTGGGCCACCGCCGGGTCCACCGAGGTCGCGTTCGACACCACCCAGGTGGGCCTCTACGCCCTCGCCGCGCAGGACGGCAGCACGCTGCCGGCGGCCTTCGACAGCTTCACCATCGAGCACCAGGCCGGGGCGGACGTCGTGCCGTCCGGCAGCTTCGTGCTCCAGGCCGACGGCGACGCGCCGTACCTCGTCGACGACGAGGGCGCGCTCGAGCTGAGCGCCGACCAGCCCACCGCCAGCCTCCGGCTCCGGGCGACCGCCCTCGGGGACGGCGCGGTCGCGCTGTCCAGCGACGGCAGGCCGGTCGTCCTGACCGGTGGTGCGCTGCGGCTCGGCAGCGGCGCCGACCAGCCCACCCCGATGCGGATCACCGACGCCGGCGGCGGCAACGTCGTGCTGCGCACCGACGGCGACCCCACGGCGTACGTCGTGGTCGGCGCGGGCGGCGCTCTCGTCACCGGCGCCGAGGCGGACGCCGTCCGCTTCGCGCTCGCCGAGGTCGACGACAGCACCGCGACGATGACCATCGACGGCGACGGCCTGGGGGCCGAGATCAGCGACACGATGTTCGGCATCTTCTACGAGGACATCAACTGGGCGGCCGACGGCGGCCTGTACGCCGAGCTGGTCCGCAACCGCTCCTTCGAGTTCGACGCCACCGACGCCGCCGGCTGGACCGGCCTGACCGGCTGGCAGGTGCTCGACCGCAGCGCCGCCGGCACCACCGCCCAGGTGGTGGACGACGACGGGCGCCTCAACGCGATGAACCGCCACTACCTGCGGCTCACCGCGGCGGCGGCCGGCGACGGCGTCCGCAACCTCGGCTTCGACGGCGTCGCCCTCGAGCAGGGCGAGCAGTACGACGCCTACGTCTGGGCCCGGTCCACCACCGCGCAGTCGCTGACCGTCCGCGTGGAGGACGAGGCCGGCACCGGCGTGCTCGCCACCGGCACCGTCGCCCTCGACGGCAGCGACCAGTGGAAGAAGCTCCCGGTGACGCTGACCGCCACCGGCACCACCAACGCCGGGCGGGTCGCGGTGCTCGCCGGAGCCCCCTCGACCGTCGCGCTCGACATGGTCTCGGTGCTGCCCCGCGACACCTGGGTCGGTCCGGTCAACGGCCGCTCGACGCTGCGCAAGGACCTCGTGGAGAAGGTCGACGCGATGAACCCGACGTTCCTGCGCTTCCCCGGCGGCTGCGTCACCAACGTCGGCACCTTCCGCACCTACGAGGAGAGCGGCTACACCGACCGCCAGCGGACCTACCAGTGGAAGGAGACCATCGGCCCGGTCGAGGAGCGCCCGACCAACAAGAACTTCTGGGGCTACAACCAGACCTACGGCCTGGGCTACCTGGAGTACTTCGAGCTCGCCGAGGACCTCGGCGCCGAGCCGCTCCCGGTCGTGTCCGTCGGGGCCAACGGCTGCGGCAGCACGATCCCCGAGATGACGGACCCCGCGCTGATCCAGCGGTGGGTCGACGACACCGTGGACCTCATCGAGTTCGCCAACGGCGACGTCACCACCGAGTGGGGCGCCAGGCGGGCCGCGCTCGGCCACCCCGAGCCGTTCGGGCTGGACATGATCGGGCTGGGCAACGAGGAGAACACCACGACGTTCGAGGCCAACTTCCCGGCCTTCCGCGACGCCATCGCGGCGAGGTACCCGGACATCGCGATCATCTCCAACTCCGGCCCCGACGACGCCGGCGCCCGGTTCGACGCCCTGTGGGAGTTCAACCGCGAGCAGGACGTCGACCTGGTCGACGAGCACTACTACAACGACCCGGACTGGTTCCTGGCCAACAACCACCGCTACGACGACTACGACCGCGAGGGCCCGAAGGTCTTCCTCGGTGAGTACGCCTCGCGCGGCAACACCTGGTTCAACGCGCTGGCGGAGGCGTCGTACATGACCGGCCTGCAGCGCAACGCCGACATCGTGCGGCTGGCGTCGTACGCCCCGCTGCTCGCGAACGACGCCCACGTGCAGTGGAGCCCGGACGCGATCTGGTTCGACAACGACGAGTCGTGGGAGTCGCCCAACTGGGAGGTGCAGAAGCTCTTCGGCAACAACGTGGGCGACCAGGTCGTGCCGAGCACCTTCGACGGCGCGGTCAACGCCCCGGCCCCGATCGACGGCGGGATCTTCCTGTCCACCTGGGCGACCTCCGCGGCGTACGACGACGTCCGGGTGACCGAGAACGACAGCGGCGACGTGCTGTTCTCCGACGACTTCTCCAGCGCCGCGCAGTGGTCCCCGCAGGCCGGGAGCTGGGCGGTCGGCGGCGGTCGCTACGTGCAGTCCGCGACCGGCGTCAACGACGCCCGCAGCATCATCACCGACGCCTACGGCAAGGACTGGAGCAACTACACGCTCGAGCTGAAGGCGACCAAGCTCGCCGGCGCCGAGGGGTTCATGGTTGGGTTCGCGGCCGGCGGACCGAACGACTACTACTGGTGGAACATCGGCGGCTGGAACAACACCCGCTCGGTGCTCCAGCGCGCCAACGGTGGCGCCGCCAACGAGGTCGTGGCCCTGGAGGGCACCGGCGTCGAGACCGGGCAGACCTACGACGTCAAGGTCGTGGTCGACGGCACCACCATCGAGCTCTACCTCGACGGCGAGCTGCAGCTGACCTACGACCAGGCCGGCAGCAGCGAGCGGCTCTTCCAGGTCGTCACCCGGGACGAGGCCACCGGCGACGTGGTCGCCAAGGTCGTCAACACCACGACCTCGCCGGTCCGCACCGACGTCACCGTGAGCGACGTCGACGTGGAGCCCACCGCGACGGTGACGACCCTGGCGGCGGCGCCGTCGGCGATCAACACCAAGGCCGACCCGAACCGGGTGAAGCCCCGGACGCGCGAGGTCTCCGGCATCTCCGAGGACTTCACCTACGAGTTCCCGGCGTCGTCGGTCACCTTCCTGCGGCTGCACACCGCCGACGGGGTCGCCCCCGTCGTGTCCGAGCTGCGCGTCGAGGGCGAGTCGGCCCGCGGGTGGTACGCCGACCCGGCGACCGTCCGGGTCTCCGCGACCGACGACCGCACGGTGGACCACCTCGAGGTGCAGGTCGACGACGGCCCGTGGACCGAGATCGCCGGCGCCACCGGCACCGTCCGGGTCACCGGCGACGGGCTGCACACGGTCTCGGTGCGCGCGGTCGACGCCTCCGGCAACGTCGGGGAGGTCCGGCCGCTCGAGGTCGGCATCGACGCCACCGCCCCCGTCACCAGCGCGACGTACGACGCGGCGGCGCGGACGGTCACGCTGGCCGGCGCGGACTCCGGAGCCGGGCTCGGCAGGATCGAGTACCGCCTCGACGGCGGCGCGTGGACGACGTACGGCGGGCCGGTCGCCGTCGGCGACGGGGCCGTGACCCTCCAGCACCGGGGCGTCGACGCCCTCGGCAACACCGAGGAGCCGGGGGTCCTCGAGGTCCCGGCGGAGGGTGCGCAGCCCGTCGCCACGACCACCGCGGCCGTGGTCGCGAACGACCGGGTGGAGTTCGGGGGCACGGTGCGGCTGCGGGTCCGGGTCACCGGCGGCACGCCCACCGGCGCGGTCACCGTGCTCGCGGGCGACGACGTGCTCGCGTCGGGCACCCTCGCCGGAGGACGCGCCACGCTGCGGGTCCCGACCGCCGAGCTCGGCGCCGGACGCCACACCCTGACGGTCCGGTACGCCGGGGACGCGGCGCACGCCGCGTCCGAGGACGCCGTGGGGGTCCGCGTCCTGCGCGCCTCCTCGCGCACCGAGGTCACGGTGCGCGGCCGCACCACCACCCGCACGCAGGCGACGGTCCGGGTCCAGGTCGCCGCGGCGGTCGCCGCCGCCGGCACCGTCCGGGTGGTCGTCCGGTCGGGCGGCAGGGTCGTCGCCACCCGGACCGTCGCTCTCCGCCGCGACGGTGACGCCACGGCGACCCTGCCGCGGCTGCGCGCCGGCGGCTACCGCGTCACCGCGACGTACGCCGGCTCGGCCGACGTCGCGCCCTCGTCGGGCAGCACCGCCCTGCGGGTCACGAAGGCCGGCCGATGAGCCGCGCGAGCGAACGGAGCAGGACCGTGACGACAGCGACGAGGCTGCGCACCTGGCTGACCGCGACGGTGGCGCTCGCCGCCGGCGCGGGCGGCCTGGCCGCGGTCGGCACCCCCTCGGCCGGGGCGGTCGAGGGCGACCTCACCACCGACCTGGTCGGGTGGTGGAAGCTCGACGAGACCAGCGGCACGGTCGCCGCCGACTCCTCCGGCAACGGCCGCGACGCGGCCGTCGTCGGAGCGGCGACCTGGAACGGCGGCGACGGGTTCACCTTCGGCGGCGGCGCCGCCAGCGGCGGCAACGCCATCAAGCTGCCCGACAACCTGGTGACCGGCCTGACCGACGTCACCGTCGACTTCGACGTGTGGGTGGACCCGACGCTGACCAGCGGCAACTGGTTCATGTTCACCCTGGGCAACCCGGCGACCTACCCCGACGGCACCGGCTACCTGTTCACCACCAACGACAGCAACAACCGGCTGCGCGGCACCATCGCGGAGAGCGGCTTCCCCACCGAGCAGAGCGCGGCCCGCGCCGGCCGGGTGCCCACGGGGCACTGGCGGCACGTCACGCTCAGCATCGACGGCGGCACCCCCGCCGCCCCCGGCGCGATGCGGCTCTACGAGGACGGCGTGCTGGCGGCGGAGAACACCGCCCTGACCACCAACCCCAGCCTGCTCGGCACCCCCGACGGCACCACCACCCACAACTACCTGGGCCGGTCGGCGTACGCCGGTGACCTGTCGTTCAAGGGGCGGCTGCGCGACTTCCGCGTCTACTCCCGCGCGCTGACCGGCGCCGAGGCGGCGGAGAGCGCGGCGGACACCAGCACGGCGGCGGCCGACTCCGACACGGCCGCGCTCACCCTCGGGGACACCGGCGCGGTCGTGGCCGACCTCGCGCTGCCCGCCACCGGCCCGTCCGGCAGCACCGTCACCTGGGCGACGAGCGACCCGGGCGTGGTCAGCGCGAGCGGCGCGGTGACCCGCCCGGCGTTCGGCCAGCCCGACGGCGCCGCCACGCTCACCGCGACCGTGACCCGCGGCGCGGTGAGCCGCACCAGGACGTTCGAGGTCACCGTGCCGGCCGAGGAGCTCGACGACACCGGCAAGGTGCAGGAGGCGGTCGCCGCCGTCGTCCTGGTGCACCCCGACGACGTGCGGGGCAACCTCACCCTCCCGGCGGCCGGGCTGCACCAGACCACGCTGACCTGGTCGTCGTCGGCCCCCGCGGTGGTCAGCGCCAGCGGTGAGGTGACCCGGCCGGCGTACGGCGAGCAGCCCGTCGACGTGACGCTGACGGTGACCGCCACCCGCAACGCGGCGACCGCCTCGCGGGCGATCGTCGTGCGCGTGCAGCCGCTGCCGGCGCCGGCCGACTACGAGGGCTACGCGTTCGCCTACTTCGCCGGTGAGAGCACCGACGAGGGCGAGAGCATCTACTTCGCGGCCAGCAAGGGCAACGACCCGCTCGAGTACGACGAGCTCAACGACGGCGACCCGGTCCTCGAGTCGGCGTACGGCACGAAGGGCCTGCGCGACCCGTTCATCATCCGCTCGCCCGAGGGCGACCGGTTCTTCCTGCTCGCCACCGACCTCAAGGCCTACCCCGAGGTCGACTTCGGCGAGGCCCAGGAGACCGGCAGCAAGTACGTCGAGATCTGGGAGTCGACCGACCTCGTGACCTGGTCGGAGCAGCGGCACGTGAAGGTCTCCTCCGACTTCGCGGGCAACACCTGGGCGCCGGAGGCGTTCTACGACGAGGAGGCCGGCGAGTACGTCGTGTTCTGGGCCTCCGCGCTCTACCCGACGACCGAGACGACCGGCCGCGACATCAACACCCAGTACCAGCGGATGATGTACGCGACCACACGCGACTTCGTGACCTTCAGCGAGCCGCAGGTGTGGGTCGACGTCCGGCGCGGCGCCGGCCGCGGCATCATCGACGCCACCGTGGTCCGCGACGGCGACATGTTCTACCGGATCCTCAAGGACGAGGCGAGCATGACGCCCCGCCAGGAGCGCTCCACCGAGCTGCGGGCGACGGTGACCGGCTCGCTGCCGACCACGAGCACCACGCCGGGCTGGCAGCTGGTCAAGGAGCGGGTCGGCGTGGGCCAGCCGAACCCGTGGGGCGGGACGTTCACCAACGGCGAGGGCCCGACCATGTTCCCTGACAACGAGGTCCCGGGCCGCTGGTACCTGTTCATCGACCAGCCCAGCTACCACGGCGGCCAGGGCTACCTGGCCTTCCGCACCGACGACCTGGCCTCGGGCAGCTGGACCTCGGTGCCGGACGCCGACCTGCCCAGCAGCCCGCGGCACGGCACCGTCATCCCGGTCACCCAGGCCGAGCTGGACCGGATGCGCGAGGCCTACCAGCCCGAGCTGCTGGTGCGGACGGTGCAGGACGTGGAGGTGCGCACCCGGGAGGGCGTCGCGCCGGTGCTGCCCGCCACGGTGGCGGCGACGTTCGGCGACGGCTCGACCGGCCAGGTCGAGGTCGACTGGGACGACGTCGACCCCGCGGCGTACGCCGAGCCGGGGACGTTCACCGTCGAGGGCACCGTGGTGCGCGGCTCGGCCGACCGTCCGGTCGCGACCGTGGTGGTCACCGACGCGCTCGACCCGGAGGTGGCGGTGTCGCAGACGCCGGACGGCGAGGCCGGCTGGTGGGTCACCGACCCGGCGACGGTCCGGGTCACGGCGACCGACGACACCGGTGTGGCGTCGGTGCAGACCGCGCTCGACGGGGGCGACTGGACCACGACCGAGGGCGCCGCGGCGACCGCCACGGTGACCGGCGACGGGCGGCACACGCTCGCCGTGCGGGCGCTGGACACCACCGGCAACACCTCGGCGGCCGAGGAGGCCGAGGTGAAGATCGACACCACCGCCCCGGTCAGTCGCGCCACGGTCGCGGCGGACCGTCAGGTCACCGTCCGCGCCGCGGACACGACGTCCGGGGTGGCGCGGGTCGAGACCCGGCTCGCCGGCGCCGAGGCCTGGACGCCGTACGACGGGCCGGTGCAGGTCGGCGACGCCGGCGGCACGCTGGAGTACCGCGCGGTCGACACGGCCGGCAACACCGAGCCGACCCACCGGGTCGTCGTCCCCGGGACGGGCGAGGAGGTCGCGGCCAGCACGGTCGTCGCGGTGGCCGACCCCGACCGGGTGCGGTACGGCGCGCCGGTGGCGGTCGCCGTCCGGGTCAAGGGCGGGGCGTCGGTCCCGACCGGCGTCGTCCGGGTGCTGTCCGGGGGCACGCAGCTCGCGGCCGGCCGGCTGGGACGGGACGGGCGGGTGCGCCTGGTCGTCGACAGCGCCGACCTCGGCCGGACCGGGGCGCACACCCTGGTGGTCCGGTACGACGGCGACGCCACCCACGCCGCGGACGAGGACCGGGTCGACCTGCGGGTCACCCGGGCCGCCTCGACCACGAGGCTGACGGTCAGCCGGCCGGACCGCCGCGGCGCCGGTGCGGTCGCGACGGTGCGGGTCGGCACCGACCCGGCCGGCCAGCTGCCCGACCGGGTGCGGGTGACCCTGGCCAGGAGCGGGTCGACGGGGGCTTCCTCCCGCTGGCTCGACCTGACCGACCGGGGCCGGGCCCGCTGGGAGCTGCCGAGGCTCGGCAGCGGCCGGTGGACCGTCACCGCCACCACCCCCCGCACCGACACCCTCGCCGGCTCGTCGGACTCCGCGAGGGTCCCCGCCCGCTGATCCGGGATAGTCCGGCACGTTCGGGTCGTGCTCGCGGTCCGCGGACGACCGAAACGTGCCGGACTATCTCGCGGGACCCCTACGATGCGGGGCATGTCGGAGCAGCTGCGGGAGCGGAACGGCGGGCGTCGTTCCCCGAGCATGGCCCAGGTGGCCGCGCACGCGGGGGTGTCCCACCAGACCGTGTCGCGGGTGCTCAACGGCTCGCCGCTGGTGGCCGAGTCCACCCGCACCCGGGTGCTCGCGGCGATCGAGACGATGGGCTACCGGCGCAACAACGCCGCCCGGATGCTCGCCACGAACCGCTCCGGGCGGATCGGCATGATCTCCGCGCACCTGGCGCTGCACGGCCCCAGCATGATCGCGGTCTCGGTCCAGGAGGCCGGGCACGACGCGGGGTACGACGTGTCGCTGGTCGGCCTCTCCGACTTCGCCCCGGAGTCGCTGCAGGGCGCCGTCGACCGGCTGCTCGACGAGGCGGTCGAGGCCCTGGTGGTCGCGGTGGCGCACCGGACCGCCACCGAGCGGGCGCTGTCGCTGCACCTCCCGGTGCCGGTGGTGCTGGTGCAGGGGGTGAGCGCGGGGGAGACCATGGCCGCCGGGATCGACCAGACCGCCGGCGCGTGCCTGGCGACCGACCACCTCCTCGACCTCGGGCACCGCCGGGTCGCGCACCTCACCGGCCCCCGGGAGTGGGTGGAGGCGGGCCAGCGGCGCGAGGGCTGGCGCTCGGCGCACGAGCGGCGCGGGCTGCTGCCCGGGCCGGAGCTGGTCGGCGACTGGTCGGCCCGGAGCGGGTACGACGCGGGCCAGCGGATCGCCGACGACCCGGACGTGACGGCGGTGTTCGTCGCGAACGACGCGATGGCGCTCGGCGTGCTCAAGGCGCTGCACGAGCGCGGCTGCTCGGTGCCGGGCGACATCAGCGTCGTGGGCTTCGACGACGTCCCCGAGGCGGCGTACTTCTGGCCGGGGCTGACCACCGTCAGCCAGCAGTTCTCGGTGCTGGGCCGACGCGCGGTCGACCTGACCCTCCGCGCCCTGGCGGGGGAGAAGGATCCGTCGACCGACCTGGTGACGCCGACCCTCGTCGTCCGGTCGTCGACAGGAGCGCCCGCCCGGCGCTGATGTTAGCGTTCACACCATGACGGAGGCCGCCCCCGCGGAGCGGGTGTTCGACACCCTCGACGACGGCCGGGAGGTGCGCTGCCTGACCATCGGGTCCGCGTCGGGGCCGGTCGTCGAGGTGCTCACCCTGGGCGCGACCGTGCACCGGCTCGAGGCCACCGGGGGTGACGGCGTACGCCGCAACGTGGTGCTCGGCCACGCCGACGCCGCCGAGCGGCTCGCGAGCGGCGACTACGTCGGTGGCACCATCGGGCGCTACGCCAACCGGATCGCGGGTGGCCGGTTCCCGCTCGACGGCCGCGAGGTCGTCGTCGGCGCCCACGACCGCGGGAACAGCCTGCACGGCGGGCCCGACGGCTTCGACCGGCGGCTGTGGGACGTCGTCGCGCACCGCCCGGACGAGGTGGTGCTCGCGCTGGTCAGCCCGGACGGCGACCAGGGGTTCCCCGGCGCCGTGTCGGCGCGGGTCGGCTACCGCGTGAGCGGCGACGTCGTGCGCGTGACGATGGAGGCGACGACCGACGCGCCGACGGTCATCAACCTGACCAACCACGCCTACGTCAACCTCGACGGCGAGGGCGAGGGCACCATCGACGACCACCTGCTCACGGTGGTGGCCGACGAGTACGTCCCCGTCGATGCCACCGGCATCCCCCTCGGCGGGACCGCGCCGGTCGACGGCACGCCGTTCGACCTGCGCGAGCCGACGCGCCTCGGCACGGCGGTGCGCCGCGAGCACGAGCAGGTCGCCGCCGCTCGCGGGATCGACCACGACCTCCTGGTCCGCGGCGCCGGCCTCCGGCTCGCCGCGGTGCTGGAGTCCCCGCGCACCCGCACGCGCCTCGAGCTGCGCACCGACCAGCCCGGCCTGCAGGTCTACACCGGCAACTTCCTCGACGGCACCCGCCGCTCGACCCGCGGCGGCCGCTACCGCCAGGGCGACGGCATCGCCCTCGAGCCGCAACTCCACCCCGACTCGCCCCACCGGCCGCAGTGGCCCTCCCCGGTGCTGCGGCCCGGCGAGACCTACCGCTCGGTGCTGGAGTGGCGCCTCGGCGCCATCTGACGCCGCGCTCCGCTGCGCTGCCTGCGGTCCCGCCGCCGGCTGACGTCATACGTCCTGGCGGTGATAGCGACCGGTTCGTCTGACGTCCGGCGGGACGTCGTACGTGGTGGCGGTGATGGAGGCCAGTTCGTATGACGTCCCGGGCATCGGGCGGGGCGAGGCGGGGCGGGGCGGCAGCGACCAGTTCGTCTGACGTCCGGCGGGACGTCATACGTGGTGGCGGTGATGGCGACCGGTTCGTATGACGTCCCGGGCGGCCGGCGGGACGTCATACGTGGTGGCGGTGATGGCGACCGGTTCGTATGACGTCCCGGGCGGCCGGCGGGACGTCATGCGTGGCGGCGGCGATAGCGACCAGTTCGTCTGACGTCCGGCGGGACGTCATACGTGGTGGCGGTGATGGCGACCAATTCGTATGACGTCCCGGACGTCCGGCGGGACGTCGTACGCAGCGGCGGCGATGGCGACCAGTTCGTATGA
Source organism: Nocardioides dongkuii (assembly GCF_014127485.1). NCBI lineage: Bacteria > Bacillati > Actinomycetota > Actinomycetes > Propionibacteriales > Nocardioidaceae > Nocardioides > Nocardioides dongkuii. Next base: position 343,943 of record NZ_CP059903.1, read on the forward strand.
CGTCCCGGGCAGGCCGCGAGCACCAGTAGCCCACGCGACCACCGCGCCGACATTTGGATCGATCACATCCCACGCAGCGCGGAGTGAGCGTTCACATGGGCGAAGGATTTCTCCAACACAGGGGTTGACGCCCCTGATGTTAGCGCTCACACTCAGTGACCAGTGACGCCGGTCACAGGGCCGGACCGCCCGTCGATCTGGAGGAAGAACCGTGCTGAAGAAGACTGCGATCGCGGCAACAGCGATCTCCCTGAGCGCACTCTCGCTCTCCGCCTGTGGCAGCGACTCCGACAGCGGGAGCGGCTCCGGCAGCGGTGATGACTCGATCACCATGGGCTTCGCCCAGGTCGGCGCCGAGAGCGGTTGGCGCACCGCCAACACCAAGTCGATCCAGGACACCGCCGAGCAGGAGGGGATCGAGCTCAAGTTCACCGACGCGCAGGGCAAGCAGGAGAACCAGATCCAGGCGATCCGCTCCTACATCCAGCAGAAGGTCGACGTGATCGCCTTCAGCCCCGTCGTCGAGACCGGGTGGGACGCCGTCCTCCAGGAGGCCAAGGCCGCCAACATCCCGGTGATCCTGACCGACCGCGCGGTCGACTCCGAGGACACCTCGCTCTACGAGACCTTCCTCGGCTCCGACTTCGTGCTGGAGGGCGAGAAGGCCGGCCAGTGGCTGGTCGACAACGCCGCCGACGCCGACACCAACGGGGACGGCGCGATCAACGTCGTCCAGCTCGAGGGCACCACCGGTGCCGCTCCGGCCCTCGACCGCGCCGAGGGCTTCGCCACGGTGATCGAGACCGAGCCCACCATCGAGGTCGTCGCCACGCAGACCGGCGACTTCACCCGCGACGGCGGCAAGCAGGTCATGGAGTCCTTCCTGCAGTCCGAGGACGGCATCGACGTCGTCTACGCACACAACGACGACATGGGTCTCGGCGCCATCGAGGCCATCGAGGCCGCGGGCATGACGCCCGGCGAGGACGTCAAGATCATCACCGTCGACGCCGTCAAGGACGGGATGACGGCGCTCTCCGAGGGCAAGATCAACTTCATCGTCGAGTGCAACCCGCTCCTCGGCCCGCAGCTGATGGACCTCGCCAAGCAGGTCGTCGCCGGCGAGGAGGTGGAGCCCCGGGTCGTGACCGAGGAGACCACCTTCACGCAGGAGCAGGCGAAGGAAGCCCTGCCGACCCGCGAGTACTGACCGGTCGCACCACCCCACGTCGCTCGGGTGGCCCCCACCGGGTCGCCACCGGGTCCGGCCGGACACCTCCGGCCGGCCCGGCGGCACACCCGCGCGACGGGTCGTGGCACCAGGGAAGGAACGAGATGACGCAGATGGACGTCCAGCCGCCCGCCGGGACGGGGGCCGCAGCCGAGGCCGCCGCGGCGGGCCGCCCGTACGACGGGGCGCCGGTGATCGAGATGCGCGACATCTCCATCACCTTCGGGAGCGTCCGGGCCCTCAGCGGGGTCTCGCTCCGGCTCTACCCCGGCGAGGTGCACGCCCTCATGGGCGAGAACGGCGCCGGCAAGTCGACGCTGATCAAGGCCCTCACCGGTGTCTACAGCGTGGACACCGGCACCGTGCTGGTCGACGGCGAGGAGCGCGCGTTCTCCTCGCCCGGAGCCGCCCAGGCGGCCGGGATCAGCACGGTCTACCAGGAGGTCAACCTGGTCCCCAACCTGAGCGTCGCCGAGAACATGCTGCTCGGCCGTGAGCCGCGACGGTTCGGGGCCATCAACGTGCGCGCCATGAACCGCCGGGCGCGCGAGACCCTCCAGGGCCTCGGGCTCGACATCGACCCGGCCTCGACGCTCGGCGAGCACCCCATCGCCATCCAGCAGCTGGTCGCGATCGCCCGCGCCGTCGACGTGCAGGCGCGCGTGCTGATCCTCGACGAGCCCACCTCCAGCCTCGACGCCGACGAGGTGCAGAAGCTGTTCGAGGTGATGCGCCGCCTGCGTGACGACGGGGTCGCCATCGTCTTCGTCTCCCACTTCCTCGACCAGGTCTACGAGATCTCCGACCGGATGACGATCCTGCGCAACGGTCGCCTGGTCGAGGAGCGGATGGTCGCCGAGACCAGCCAGCTCGAGCTCGTCCAGCTGATGATCGGCCGGGAGATCGAGGTGCTCGAGCGCCTCGACCGCCAGGACCACACCGACGTCGCCCGGGCCGCCGCCGTCCCGGTCCTCACCGCGAACGGCGTGGGCCGCAAGGGCTCGCTGCAGGCCACCGACCTCGAGGTCTACGAGGGCGAGGTGATCGGGTTCGCCGGCCTGCTCGGCTCCGGCCGCACCGAGCTCGCCCGGCTGCTCTTCGGCGCCGACACCGCCGACACCGGCGAGGTCGCCGTCCGCTCCGAGCGGCGCCGGCTGCGCAGCCCGCGGCACGCGATCGACCGCAAGATCGCGTTCTCCAGCGAGGACCGCAAGGCCGAGGGCGTCGTCGGCGACCTGACCGTCGCCGACAACATGCTGCTCGCGCTCCAGGCGTCCCGCGGCTGGTTGCGCCCGGTGCCGCAGGCCACCCGCAACGAGCTGGTCGCCCGCTACATCGAGGCGCTCGACATCCGTCCCCCCGACCCCGACGCGCTGATGCGCAACCTCTCCGGCGGCAACCAGCAGAAGGTGCTGCTGGCCCGGTGGCTGATCACCGACCCCGAGATCCTCATCCTCGACGAGCCCACCCGCGGCATCGACATCGGCGCCAAGGCCCAGATCCAGGCCAAGGTCGCCGAGCTGGCCGACCAGGGGATCTCGGTCATCTTCATCTCCGCCGAGCTCGAGGAGGTGCTGCGCCTGAGCCACCGCCTGGTGGTGATGCGCGACCGCCGCAAGATCGACGAGCGTCCGAACGACGACGTCAGCGTCAGCGACGTCCTCGAGATCATCGCGGGCGGGGCCCGCGCCGAGGAGGAGACCTCCCGTGCCTGACTCACCCACCCTCCTCCAGCGGGTGGCCCGTCACCCGCTGCTCTGGCCGGTCCTGGCCCTGGTCGCGCTGCTCGCCGTGAACGTCGTGGCCAACCCCTCGTTCCTCGACATCCGGATGCAGGACGGCCACCTCTACGGCAACGTCGCCGACATCGTGCGCAACAGCGCCCCGGTGCTCCTGGTCGCCCTCGGAATGACCCTGGTGATCGCCACCCGGGGCATCGACCTGTCGGTCGGGGCGATCGCCGCGATCGCCGCCGCCGTCGCCTGCACCCGCATCGTCGGGGCCGGCGACGAGAGCGCGCTGAGCACCGCCGTGATGGCGGGCACCTACGCCCTCGCCGTGTGCGTGGCGCTCGGTGTCTGGAACGGCTTCCTGGTCTCCGTCCTGGGCATCCAGCCGATCATCGCCACGCTGATCCTGATGGTCGCCGGCCGCGGCATCTCCATGTCCATCACCGACGGCCAGATCACCACCGTCAACAACTCCCACTTCAGCGACCTGGCCTCCGGGTTCGTGCTGACCCTCCCCGTGGCCTTCCTCCTCGCGCTCGCCGTCTTCGCGCTCACCGCCGTGCTGACCCGTCGTACGGCGCTCGGCATGCTGATCGAGTCGGTCGGGATCAACCCCGAGGCCAGCCGGCTCGCCGGCGTCCGGTCCCGCACGATCATCTGGACCGTCTACGCCTTCTCCGGGCTCTGCTCGGGCATCGCCGGCCTGGTCATCGCGGCCAACACCAACTCGGTGAACGCCAACAGCCTGGGGCTGTGGATCGAGCTGGACGCGATCCTCGCCGTGGTCATCGGCGGTACGTCGCTGGCCGGCGGCCGGTTCTCGCTCACCGGCACCCTGATCGGCGCGCTGTTCATCGCGACCCTCTCCCGCACCATCCCCAACATCGGCATCCCCTCGGAGATCAACTACCTCTTCAAGGCCGTCGTCGTGATCGCCGTGTGCCTCCTGCAGTCGCCGAAGGCCCGCTCGGTGTTCCACGTCCGCCGCTCCGGCCCGCCGTCCGCACCGCCGGCCCCGTCCGCCCCCGACCTCGCGAAGGCAGGTTCGCCGTCATGAGCGCCACCACCGTCTCGACCCCGACGGCCTGGGACCGCGTCAAGGGCTACACCCCGCCCACGCGCTTCATCCCGGTGATCGCGAGCTTCGCGCTCTTCGTGGGCATGTTCGGCGTCGGCGGCCTGCGCTACGAGGGGTTCTCCGACCCGCAGGTGCTGCTCAGCCTGCTGATCGACAACGCCTTCCTCATCGTGCTCGCGGTCGGCATGACCTTCGTGATCCTCACCGGCGGCATCGACCTCTCGGTCGGCTCCGTCGTCGCGCTGTCGACGATGATCGCCGCCAAGACGCTCGAGATGGGCTGGTCGCCGTACCTCTCGATCGCCGCGGTGCTGGCCACCGGCATCGTCATGGGGCTGCTGATGGGCCTGCTGGTCCACTACTTCGACATCCAGCCGTTCATCGCCACCCTGGCCGGGTTGTTCCTGGCCCGGGGACTGACCTACCTGATCAGCGTCGAGTCGATCTCGATCAACGACCCGGTCTTCATCGACCTGGCCATCAAGCAGGTCTACTTCGGCGAGTACTACCTGCGCTGGACGGCGATCACCGCGCTCCTCATCGTCGCGATCGCGGCGTACGTCCTGGCCCGCACCCGCTTCGGCCGCACGGTCTACGCCATCGGCGGCAGCGAGAGCTCGGCGATGCTGATGGGGCTGCGGGTGGCGTCCACCAAAGTGGGCGTCTACGTGATCAGCGGCTTCTGCGCCGCGCTCGGCGGGCTGCTGTACTCGCTCACCATCCTCTCCGGCAACAGCCTGCACGCGCTGGGCGCCGAGCTCGATGCGATCGCCGCGGTGGTCATCGGCGGCACCCTGCTCATCGGCGGGCGCGGGTACGTCATCGGGTCGCTGCTCGGCGTCCTCGTGCTCGGCCTGATCCGCACCCTGATCGCGTTCGACGGCACGCTGAGCTCCTACTGGATCCGGATCATCACCGGAGCCCTGCTGCTCGCCTTCGTGGTCGTCCAGCGGTTCGCGACCCGGCGCCAGCCATGACCGGGACCACCCGCCCATCGGCCGAGAGGACGCCGGTGATGGCCGACGTCGCGCGCCTCGCCGGCGTCTCGCACCAGACGGTGTCGCGGGTCGTCAACGGGCAGAGCAACCTGCGCCCGGAGACCCGGGAGCGGGTGCTGGAGGCGATCCGCCAGCTCGGCTACCGCCCCAACACCGCGGCCCGTGCGCTGGTCACCAAGCGGTCGGCCACGATCGGGGTGATCGGCTCCAAGAGCGGGTTCTGGGGCCCGAGCACGGTGCACCGCTCGATCCAGGCCGCGGGCCGCGAGGCCGGCTACTACGTCAGCTCCGCCAACCTGCAGAGCCTCACCCGCGAGGAGCTGCTCGACGCGATCAACCACCTGCGCGACCAGGGCGTGGAGGCGATCGTGCTGATCGCCGCCACCGACGAGGCGCTCGACGTCGCGCGCGGCCAGGAGGACCTCGGCACCCCGGTGATCGTGGTCGAGGGCGAGGAGGACAAGACCCGGTGGACCGTCGGCGTCGACCAGGTCGCCGGCGCCGAGCTCGGCACCCGTCACCTCGTCGAGCTCGGGCACACCGAGATCCTGCACCTCGCCGGGCCGCAGTCCTGGACCGAGGCCCGGGCCCGGCTCGCCGGGTGGCAGCGCGCCATGTACGCCGCGGGCCTGCGTCCCTCCGAGCACGTCGGCGGCGACTGGTCGGCGCGCAGCGGCTACGAGGCCGGCCTCGAGATCGTCCGGCGCGACGACGTCACCGCGGTCTTCTGCGCCAACGACCAGATGGCGCTCGGCCTGCTCCGGGCGCTGTCCGAGGGCGGCCGGTCGGTCCCCGGCGACGTGAGCGTCGTCGGGTTCGACGACATCCCGGAGGCGGCGTACCTCGTCCCGCCCCTGACCACCGTGCGCCAGGACTTCACGGCCGTCGGCCGGCGCGCGATCGAGATCCTCCAGGCCGCCCTCGCGGGCTCGCCGGGCCCCGAGCGGCTGATCGGCCCGGAGCTCGTCGTGCGCGCCAGCAGCGGCCCGCCCGCCCCCCGTGCGAAGACCCGACCGAGGAAGAGGTAGCAGATGCCCGACCGGGACCAGTACGTCGTCGGCGCGGACTACGGCACGCTGTCCGGCCGCGCCGTGGTCGTCCGCGTCAGCGACGGCGCCGAGCTCGGCACCGCCGTGCACGAGTACCCGCACGCCGTGATCGAGGACCGGCTGCCCGACGACGGCCGGCGGCTGCCGCCGGACTGGGCGCTGCAGGTGCCCGAGGACTACCGCGAGGTGCTGCGCACCGCCGTCCCGGCGGCCGTCGCCGCGTCGGGTGTCGACCCCGCCGACGTGATCGGCATCGCCACCGACTTCACCGCGTGCACGATGGTGCCCTGCCTCGCTGACGGCACCCCGCTCTCCGAGGCCGGGTACGCCGACCGCCCGCACGCCTACGTCAAGCTGTGGAAGCACCACGCCGCGCAGGGCCAGGCCGACCGGGTGACCCGGTTGGCGAAGGAGCGCGGCGAGTCCTGGCTGCCGCGGTACGGCGGCCTGATCTCCTCGGAGTGGGAGCTGGCCAAGGGCCTGCAGCTCTTCGAGGAGGACCGCGAGCTCTACGACCGCACCGACCGCTGGGTCGAGGCGGCCGACTGGATCGTGTGGCAGCTGTGCGGCGACTACGTCCGCAACGCCTGCACGGCCGGCTACAAGGGCGTGCTCCAGGACGGCGAGTACCCCTCGGCCGACTACCTCGAGGCGCTCGCCCCCGGCTTCGGGCCGTTCTTCGCCGACAAGGTCGAGCACCCGATCGGCCAGCTCGGCGCGCGCGCCGGCACCCTCACCGCCGAGGCCGCGGCGTGGACCGGCCTGCCGGAGGGCATCGCGGTCGCGGTCGGCAACGTCGACGCCCACGTCACCGCGCCGGCCGCCCGGGCCGTGGACGCCGGGCAGATGGTCGCGATCATGGGCACCTCCACGTGCCACGTGATGAGCGCCGACGTGCTCCGGGAGGTGCCCGGCATGTGCGGGGTCGTCGACGGCGGCATCGTCGCCGGCAGCTGGGGCTACGAGGCCGGCCAGAGCGGCGTGGGCGACATCTTCGGCTGGTTCACGTCGTCCTCGGTGCCTCCGGCGTACGCCGAGGCGGCGGCCGCCGCGGGCGAGTCGCTGCACGAGCACCTCACCCGCCTGGCCTCGGCCCAGGAGGTCGGCCAGCACGGCCTGGTCGCCCTCGACTGGCACAGCGGCAACCGCTCGGTGCTCGTCGACCACGAGCTCTCCGGGCTGGTCGTCGGGCAGACCCTGGCCACCCGGCCCGAGGACGTCTACCGGGCGCTGCTCGAGGCGACCGCCTTCGGCACCCGGGTGATCGTGGAGACCTTCCGCGACAGCGGCGTCCCGGTCGAGGAGTTCATCGTCGCCGGCGGCCTGGCGAAGAACCCCCTGCTGATGCAGGTCTACGCCGACGTCACCCGCCTGCCGCTCTCGATCATCGACTCCGAGCAGGGCCCGGCGCTGGGCTCGGCGATCCACGCGGCGGTCGCCGCGGGCGCCTACCCCGACGTGCCCACGGCGGCGAAGGCGATGGGCAAGGTCCGGCACGCGGTCTACCGGCCCGACGAGGCCCGCGCCCAGGCGTACGACGCGCTGTTCGGGATCTACCTCGAGCTGCACGACCACTTCGGGCGCGACACCACCACGATGCGCCGGCTCAAGGCGATCCGCCGCGGGGCGCTGGCCGGGACGGGGGAGTGATGAGCGCGAGCACCAGCGCCGGCACCGACGTGCAGGAGACGATCGGCCGGCTGCGCCGCGAGGTCTGCGCGCTGCACGAGCAGCTGACCCGCTACCAGCTGGTCGTGTGGACCGCCGGCAACGTCTCGGCGCGGGTGCCCGGCCACGACCTGCTGGTGATCAAGCCCAGCGGGGTCTCCTACGACGACCTGACGCCGGAGAACATGGTCGTCTGCGACCTGCAGGGCCGGGTCGTCGACGGCGAGCACGCGCCGTCCTCCGACACCGAGGCGCAGGCCTACGTCTACCGCGAGATGCCGCACGTCGGCGGCGTGGTGCACACCCATTCGACGTACGCCACCGCGTGGGCGAGCCGCGGCGAGCCGGTGCCGTGCGTGCTGACGATGGGCGCCGACGAGTTCGGCGGCGAGATCCCCGTGGGGCCGTTCGCGATCATCGGCGACGACTCCATCGGCCGCGGGATCGTCGAGACGCTGCGCGGGAGCCGCTCGCCCGCGGTGCTGATGCGCAACCACGGCGTCTTCACCATCGGGCCCACCGCGAAGGCGGCGGTGAAGGCGGCGGTGATGTGCGAGGACGTCGCCCGCACGGTGCACGTCGCGCGCCAGCTCGGCGAGCCGCTCGCGATCGAGCAGTCCGCCGTCGACGCCCTCCACGACCGCTACCAGAACGTCTACGGCCAGCGCTGACCCGCGCGGCACTACGGAAAGAGCACCGACACCATGAGCACCCCCACGGCCCCGTCCACCCCCGCCCCGGAGGTCTGGTTCCTCACCGGCAGCCAGGCGCTGTACGGGCCGGAGACGCTCGACCAGGTCGCCGCGCAGTCGCAGGCGATCGCGGCGCGCCTCGACGCCACGCCCGACCAGCCGGTCCGGGTCGTCTGGAAGCCGGTGCTGCTCGACGCGGTCTCGATCCACCGCCGGATGCTGGAGGCCAACAGCGACCCGCAGTGCGTCGGCGTGATCGCGTGGATGCACACCTTCTCGCCGGCCAAGATGTGGATCGCCGGGCTCGACGCGCTGCGCAAGCCGCTGCTGCACCTGCACACGCAGGCCGGCATGGAGCTGCCGTGGTCGACGATCGACATGGACTTCATGAACCTCAACCAGGCCGCGCACGGCGACCGCGAGTTCGGCTACATCCAGTCGCGGCTCGGCGTCGCCCGCAAGACCGTCGCCGGCCACGTCGACTCCCCGGTCGTGGCCGCGCGGATCGGCCAGTGGGCGCGCGCCGCGCTGGGCCGCGACGAGCTGCGCCGCCTCAAGCTGGTGCGGTTCGGCGACAACATGCGCGACGTCGCGGTGACCGAGGGCGACAAGGTCGAGGCGCAGCTGCGGTTCGGCGTCTCGGTGAACACCTACGGCGTCAACGACCTGGTGGCCGTCGTCGACCAGGTGGCCGACGCCGACGTCGACAAGCTCGTCGCCGAGTACGCCGACACCTACGCCGTCGCCCCGGAGCTGCTCCCCGGCGGTGATCGCCACGAGTCGCTGCGGGTCGGCGCGCGCATCGAGCTGGGCCTGCGCGAGTTCCTCACCGAGGGCGGCTTCGGCGCCTTCACCACCAACTTCGAGGACCTCGGCGGGCTGCGCCAGCTGCCCGGCCTGGCCGTGCAGCGGCTGATGGCCGACGGCTACGGCTTCGGCGGCGAGGGCGACTGGAAGACCTCGGTGCTGCTCCGCGCCACCAAGGTGATGGCGGCCGGGCTGCCCGGCGGCACCTCGTTCATGGAGGACTACACCTACCACCTGGTCCCCGGCGAGGAGAAGATCCTCGGCGCGCACATGCTCGAGGTGTGCCCGTCGATCACCACGTCCCGGCCGTCGCTGGAGGTGCACCCGCTCTCGATCGGCGGCCGCGAGGACCCGGTGCGGCTGCGGTTCACCGCCGACCCCGGCCCCGGCGTCGTCGCCGGGCTCTCCGACCTCGGCGACCGCTTCCGCCTGACCGTCAACGAGATCGACGTCGTCGAGCCGGACGAGGCGCTGCCGCGGCTGCCGGTGGCGTGCGCCGTCTGGGAGCCCCGCCCGTCGCTCTCGACCTCGGCCGAGTCCTGGCTGATGGCCGGCGCCCCGCACCACACGGTGCTGTCCAAGTCGATCGGCGCCGAGGTGCTCGAGGACTTCGCCGAGATGACCGGCACCGAGATGCTCACCATCGACGCCGACACCACCCCGCGGGCCTTCCAGCGCGAGCTGCGCTGGAACGCGGCGTACCACCGGCTGGCGCAGGGGATCTGAGGCCGACCCCGTCAGCCGCCCATCTCGGACTCGGCGGTGTCGGCGGCGGCCACGCAGAACTCGTTGCCCTGCGGGTCGGCCAGCGTGACCCACCGGAAGTCCTCGTCGCCGCGGTCGCCCACGACCGTGGCGCCCGCGGCGACCAGCCGCTCGACCTCCGCGTCGAGGTCGGGGGCGCTGAGGTCGAGGTGGATCTTGTTCTTCCCCGGGGTGGGGTCGCCGACCTGCTGGAAGGCGAGCATCAGGGGGAGGGAGCCGCCGCGGACGAGCAGGAAGGTGCCGCCGTACGGATCGTCGACCGTCCCGCCGGTCTGCTCGGCCCACCAGGCGGCGAGCGGGGCGGGGTCGGTGCTGTCGAAGTTGATCATGCCGAGTGAGAGCGTCATGGACCGACAGTAGGGCCGCCTGCCGACAGTGCGAAGGGGGGATTTCGCCCGCCCCTGCGCGCTCCGGTACATTCCTCCGCGGTGGCGTGTCCGAGCGGCCGAAGGTGCATCACTCGAAATGATGTGTGGGGTCAAACCCACCGTGGGTTCAAATCCCACCGCCACCGCCAGGCGATGTCATCCGACATCCGACAGCCCGGACCCAGCACTCGTGGGTCCGGGCTGGTCTGTTTCCGCCCGCCGAGTCGGCGCTGGTGTCCGGCTTCTCCACAGCCCGCCTGGGGAAAACCCGGACATTCGCGCCGACTCGGCGGGTGGGGGCGCTAGGCGTCCCGCAGGAGGCGGTCGTCGGGAGCCGGTTGGTGTCGGCGGGCGGTGGCGGCGAGCGTGCCGAGCAGGTCGAGGGCCGCGGCCGACGGGGAGCCCGCCTCTGCGTGGTAGACGACCAGCTCCTGGCCGGGGGCTGATCGGACGTCGAACGCCTGCGCGTGGAGCGTGAGCGGTCCCACCTCCGGGTGCACGAACTCCTTGGTCCCCGCGCTCTTCCCGCGCGCGTCGTGCTTGGCCCACAGCTCCTGGAACTCCGGGCTGCGGCTCAGCAGCTCGGCCAGCAGCTCCTGGGTCCGGGGGTGGTGCGGGTCGGCTCCGTGTCCCAGGCGGAACGCGGCGACCGAGTCGATGGCCACGCGATCCCAGTCGCGGTAGAGCGAACGACCCCGCGGCTCCAGGAAGACCAGCGCCATCAGGTTGTCGCGTCGCTTCCCCTCGGCGTCGGACCACCCGAACAGGGCGTCGCCCAGCTCGTTCGCGACGAGGACGTCGTAGGCGCGGGTGACGACGAGCGCCGGGTGGGTCTTCCACGCATCCATCAGCTGGCGCAGGCGGGGGTCGACCCGCTCGATGGTGGGCCCGGGCTGAGCGCGGGGGGCCAGTCCGGCCAGGCGGAAGAGGTGCTGGCGTCCGTCGTCGTCGAGTCGGAGCGCTGCGGCGAGCGCTTCGAGCAGCTGCGTGGAGGGACTGCGTTCACGGCCCTGCTCGAGGCGTCCGTAGTAGTCGACACTGATGCCGGCGAGCATGGCGACCTCCTCCCGGCGCAGCCCCGGCACTCGCCGGTGGCCGGTGTGCGGCACGTCGACCTGGGCCGGGGTCAGCCGCTCCCGCTGCGACCGGAGGTACTCACCGAGCTCGCTCACCCTCCCCAGGCTACGGCGATTCGCGCGGCGAGCCTAGGTGCGCTGCTCCCAGGAACGCCGCGGTCTGTTCGTCCCGGTCCCTGTCGATGGACCGTGGTGCTTGTCCGACCGCCCGTGTCGGAGTTGCAGTCCGCAGGAGGTCATCGTGAGTGTCGTCGTGATCACTGGCGCGAGCAGCGGCATCGGGGCTGCTGTCGCCGCCCACCTGGCGCGAGCCGGCCACCAGGTCCTCGCCGGGGCGCGCCGGGCCGACCGGCTGCAGTCCCTGGTCGAGGAGCACGGGGCCGCGGCGCAGGCTGCCGGAGGGTGCCTCGAGGCACGCGCCCTGGACGTGACCGACCGGCAGGACACCCGGGCGTTCGTCGAGGCTGCCGTCCAGCGCTTCGGGCGCGTCGACGTGCTCGTCAACAACGCCGGGGTGATGCCCCTGTCGCGCCTGGACGCCCAGCTCGTCGACGAGTGGGACCAGATGATCGACGTCAACGTCCGTGGCCTCCTGCACGGCATCGCCGCCGTGCTGCCCCACTTCACCGAGCAGGGCTCGGGTCATGTCGTGACCGTCGCCTCGATCGGTGCCCACTCGGTGGCGCCGACGGCTGCGGTCTACTGCGGCACGAAGTACGCAGCGTGGGCCATCACCGAGGGGCTTCGCCTGGAGTCCGACTCCTCGCTGCGGGTCACCACGATCTCGCCGGGCGTCGTCGAGTCGGAGCTGGCGTCGACGATCACGGACCCGGACGCCGCCCAGGCCATGCGGTCCTACCGCGCGGCATCGATCTCGCCCGAGGCGATCGCCCAGGCGATCGCCTTCGCGATGGACCAGCCGGCCGACGTCGACGTCAACGAGATCGTGATCCGTCCGAGCCGTCAGCGTGGATAGCCGAGAAGCACCCCATCCCGACCGGTCACAGGAGCCAACGCGATGACAGAGACCAGCACCACGACCACCACGGACGACCAGCGGGTCGCGATCGTCACCGGCGGCTCCCGAGGCATCGGCCGCGAGGTGGCCCGACGACTCGCGGCGGACGGGCAGCGGGTCGCGGTCGGCTACGCCGGGAACGAGGCAGCCGCGCAGGAGACCGTCGACGCGATCACCTCGCACGGCGGCCACGCCTTCGCCCAGCGCGCCGACGTCGCCGACGAGCACGACGTCGCGGCGCTCTTCGACGAGGCCGAGGCCCGGTTCGGCGGCGTGGACGTCGTCGTCAACGCGGCCGGGACGATGACCCTCGGCCCGATCGCCGACTTCGACCTGGACGTGCTCGATCGGATGCACCGCACCAACATCCGCGGCACGTTCGTCGTCAACCAGGCCGCCGCCCGCCGGCTGCGCGACGGCGGAGCCATCATCAACTTCTCGACGTCGGTGAAGAAGCTCGCGCTCCCCGGCTACGGCCCGTACGCCGCGAGCAAGGGCGCGGTGGATGCCGTCAGCCTCGTGCTCGCCAAGGAGCTGCGCGGACGTGACATCACCGTCAACGCCGTCGCGCCCGGTCCCACCGCCACTGCTCTCTTCCTGGACGGCAAGGACGAGGAGACCATCAGCCAGATGTCGAGGATGAACCCGCTCGAGCGGCTCGGCACCCCCGAGGACATCGCCGAGGTCGTCGCCCTGCTCGCCGGTCCCGGGCGATGGATCAACGGCCAGACCCTCTACGCCAACGGCGGCATGGTCTGACGGCTCCCTCCGGCACCTGTCCCCACGGGTTGCCGCCGACCACCCGCCACCGACCCTCCCACCGATCCCACAGGAGGAGACCATGTCCCGCATCCTCATCACCGGCGCCGGCACCGGCATCGGCCGCCTCACCGCCCTCACCCTCGCGAACCAGGGCCACAGCGTCGTCGCCTCCATGCGAGACCCGTCGGCCCGCAACCGGGAGAAGGCGGCCGGCCTCCTCCGGCACGCCGAGGAGCACGACGTCGACCTGCGCGTCGTGGAGCTCGACGTCCTCAGCGAGCAGTCCGCCCACGACGCCGTCTCCGAGATCGTCGAGACGGCCGGGGGCCTGGACGTGGTCGTCCACAACGCGGCGCACCTCATGTTCGGCATCACGGAGGCGTTCGAGCCCGACCAGGTCCTCGCCGCCTTCGACACCAACACCGTCGGCGCGCTGCGGGTGAACCGGGCGGCCCTCCCCGTGATGCGGCAGCAGGGCTCGGGCCTGCTGGTCTGGGTCGGCAGCGGCACCAGCTTCGTCGTGCCCCCGTTCCTCTCGCCCTACACCGCCGCCAAGGCCGCGTTCGACTCGTTCGCCGAGTCGGTCGCCGTCGAGGTCGCGCGCTTCGGGATCGAGACCTCGATCGTCCTCCCGGGACCGTTCACGCAGGGGACCGCGCACTTCCCCAACGCCGAGTTCCCCCGCGACGAGGCCGTCGCGGCGGCGTACGACGCGCTGTACGGCGCGGCGCTGGCGCGCAACGGCGAGGCGACCGAGTCCCTCTTCGCGCCCGGGGTGGAGCAGGATGTCCAGGGCGTCGCGAACGAGATCGCCCGCGTCGTCGCGCTGCCCCACGGTGACCGCCCCTACCGCAGCGGCGTCGACTACTCCGACTTCGGCGACGAGGCCGTGTCCGCGGTGGCGCAGGCCCAGCGCTCGCGGCTGCTGCACCGGATGGGCCTGGCCGACACCCTGCGCCCGGCCGGCGCGGCGCGACCGGCGGGGAGGAACCGATCCGGCTGAGGAACGAGCCGGAAATCGCCGGTCGTCGGGTGGCGGAATGCGCGTTCGCGCTGCTCTCCCAGGGAATAGGGTGAGGCATGCCCTCGCCGAAAGCCCTCGTCGTCGAAGACGCCGAGGAGTTCGTGCGCATGGCGCGGCGGATCCTGGAGCAGGAGGGCTTCGAGGTCCACGTCGCCACCTCGGGGGAGCGGGCGCTCGGCATGGCCCGCGACCAGGACTTCGAGCTCGTCCTCATCGACGTCGCGCTGCCCGGGATGGACGGCTTCGACGTCTGCCAGCAGCTGCGCGGCTTCAGCGACGCCTACGTCCTGATGGTCACCGGCCGCACCGCGGAGGTCGAGAAGATCGTGGGCTTCCGCGTCGGCGCCGACGACTACGTCACCAAGCCCTACTCCCCGGCCGAGCTGTCGGCGCGGATCGCCGCGATGCGACGCCGCCCGCGGCAGGCGCGGGCGGCAGGCGCGCGGGCCTTCGGACGGATGGAGCTCGACCCCCAGTCGCGCGAGGTGACCGTCGACGGCGGCCAGGTGGCGATGACCCGCATCGAGTTCGACCTGCTGCACGTGCTCAGCGAGACGCCGCGCCGTGTCTTCTCCCGGGTGCAGCTCCTCGAGACGATCTGGGGGCACGCCCAGGGCGACGCGCACGTGGTCGACGTCCACATCGGCAACCTGCGTCGCAAGCTCCGCCAGGCGCTGGGCGAGGAGGACCCGATCCGCACGGTGCGCGGCGTCGGCTACAAGTTCGACCCCGTCACGTGACCGCGGCGCGCTGCTACGGCCGGCGGGCCAGCGCCGCGGCCAGCCACCGGCGCCAGGCCCGGGAGGCGGCCCGGGCCTCGCGGCGTACGGCGTCGGCCGAGCCACCGCCGTGCTCGACGGCCGCGGCCGCCTCGGCGAGCGGGAAGGCGCCGAGCAGCTGGGCGCCGGACTTCAGGGTGTGCGCCGCGCGCCGCCGGGCCAGGTCGGCGTCGGGGTCGCCGGCGGGGTCGCCCGGGTCGTCCCCGAGCTCCTTGAGCCGCTGCGGGAGCAGGTCGAGGTACCCGCGGACGATGTCGACGGCCGCCTCCGGGTCGCCCAGCTCGTCCGCGAGGCGCTCGAGCACCGCGCGGTCCACTGCTTCCATGCTCCGAGCGTAAGGACGTTCCGTGCGAGGCAGAACCGCGGGTCAACGATCTTGTCAGAATCCTGAGTCTGCCTTGAGGTGCTCCCGACACCCCCGCGCGGCGTGCCCGGTTCGCCGTCCGGCGTCGTACCGTGTCGCCCACGGGACCGGTGGCCCCCGGCTCGGTCCCGCCCACGACAGGCCGCCCCAGAGCATCGAGGTCGCATGAGCCAGGACGTCGGACACCGCTCGCGGGCCAGCGCGCTGGCGGCACTCGCCTTCATCATCCTGGCGCTCACCATCGCCGTGGCCGCCGACCTGGTGGTCGGCACCCGCGAGCTCGACGACCGGGTCAAGGTGACCGGGGAGCTCGTCGAGCCCCACGCCGTCCAGGTGGGCAAGACGCAGCGCGAGCTGCTGCGGCTGCGCCTGCTGCTCGAGGCCGGCGCGACGGATCGCGAGGTCCAGGACCAGGCGGAGGTCGTCTCCGAGGCGGTCGGGGAGACCACGACGTCCTACGACGCCCAGTCGGACTCGCTGCGCGCGCATGCCCAGGGCTTGCAGGCGGACTGGGACAACGCGAAGCGCCGCATCGACGAGTCGATGGGCACGGGCGTGCTCGCGACGTCAGCGCGTGCCAATGCGTTGGACAAGCTGGAGGTGCTGGAAGGCGACGAGGGCTACGACTACCTCCTGGACGAGGCCGTGGCCAACGGGAGCGAGCACGTCGGCGCGGCCCAGGAGGCGGCCGACGACATGGTCGGCGACATGACCCGCGTCCTGATCCTGCTCGCGGTGCTCTTCGTCGCGGGGGTGGCGGCGTCCGTCCTGGCCGGAGCCGTCCTGGTCCGCAACAACCGGCGCCGGATCGCCGCGCTCGACGACCTGAAGTTCGTGAACGCCGAGCTGGAGTGGTACTCCCGGATCGTCCAGGCCACCGACATCGCGCTGACCGCGACCGACCGGCACGGCCGGATGACCTGGGTCAACGAGGCCTTCGAGCGCTCCACCGGGCACCGGCTCGCCGACATCCTCGGCCGGGAGCCGCGGGAGTTCATGTTCGGCCCGGCCACCGACCCGATCGCCCTGCGCAAGATCGACGAGGCGCAGGCGCTGGGCCTGCCCGCCCGCGCCGAGCTCGCGCAGTACTCCGCCGACGGCCGCGAGTCCTGGATCTCCCTCGACCTCTCGCCGCTGCACGACGAGCACGGCAACCTCGAGGGGTTCTTCGCCGTCCAGACCGACATCACCGAGCGGTACGAGGCCGAGCGGCTGCTCGAGGAGGCCCGCCGCGCGGCGGAGGCCTCCGCCAAGGAGAAGGCCGGCTTCCTGGCCACCATGAGCCACGAGATCCGGACGCCGCTGAACGCCGTCCTCGGCCTCACCGACCTGCTGCTGCTCACCGAGCTCGACGACGAGCAGCGCGACTACGCCGAGACCGCGCACCGCAGCGGCGCCCACCTGCTGGCGCTGGTCAACGACGTCCTCGACTACTCCGCCCTCGAGTCCGGCCGGCTCGAGTACGCCAACGAGCCGTTCTCGATCCGCGAGGTCGTCGACGAGACGCTGACCATGTTCGTCGCGAGCGCCGAGGCCAAGGGCATCGAGCTGCGCCTCCAGCAGTCGCCCGACGTGCCCGCCCTGCTGCGCGGCGACGCGATGCGGCTGCGCCAGGTGCTGGTGAACGTCGTGGGCAACGCGCTGAAGTTCACCGACCGGGGCTCCATCGTCGTCGAGTGCGAGCGGGTGGGCTCGCCCTGGGGCCACCGCTGCGAGATCGTCCTGCGGATCACCGACACCGGCATCGGCGTCCCGAGCGCGCGGATCCCCGACCTGTTCCGCTCCTTCGTGCGCGGCGACGGCTCCACGACGCGGGAGTACGGCGGCACCGGGCTGGGCCTGGCGATCTCGCGCCGCCTGGTGGAGGCGATGGGCGGCACCATCGACCTGGAGTCGGAGGTCGGCGTCGGCACCACGGTGACCATCCGGATGGTCCACGACACCGTGCAGGAGGCGCCGGTGCCGGTGGCCCGCCCGCTCGCCGCGATCTCCGACCACTCCGAGCGGCAGGTGCTGGTGGCCGAGGACGACCTGGTGAACCAGAAGGTCGTCGTCCGGATGCTGGGCCGGATCGGGATCGTCCCCGAGGTGGTCGGCAACGGGCGCGAGGCGGTCGAGGCGGTGCAGACCGGCGCCTACGACACCGTCTTGATGGACGTCGAGATGCCCGTCATGGACGGCCTCACGGCCGTCGGGCTGATCCGCGACCTCGACCTCCCGGTGCAGCCGTGGGTGATCGCGCTGACCGCGAACGCGCTCTCGGGCGACCGGGACCGCTTCCTCGCCGGGGGCATGGACGACTACGTCAGCAAGCCGGTCACGCTGGACGCCCTCACCGGCGCGCTGGACCGGTCCAGAGCCGAGAACGTCGGCGACTGACGCGGGTACCGTTCCGGTATGGGATTCCGACGGCAGGAGGCTTTCAAGCTTCTGCCGGGCGTCCGGGTGACGGTGGGGGATCCCTCCAGCGGCGCCGATCGACGGCTCTGGCTGCGCGCCGCGGTGCCGGGCCGCGAGGTCGACCGCCGGACGGTCCTGCCGGGCCCGACCGCCCCGCGCTGGGAGCGGCGGCTGCACCGCAGCCTGATGGCCGGTGACGTGGACGGGATGCGTGCGGCGGCCCCGCGCCGGGGCCCGCTCACGGCGGCGCTCGCCGGGCTGGTCGCCGCCACCGTCGGCGCCTACCGTGCCGACCGGGTGCGGGACCTCCTCGACGAGGCCTGGCGCAGCGAGGACCTGCTCGAGGACCAGCCGTTCGTGCGCCGCTACCTCGCCCACGCGACCGTGTCCGTGCCGGTGGCCGGCGACGTGTCTGCGCTGTTCCCCGTCTGCCGGGACGTGGTGGGCCTGTGGCTGGTGGCGCTGGCGCGGTCGACCGGCCGTCTCGACGAGGCGGTGGAGGTCGCGGAGGAGCTCGACCCCTCGGTGCTCGCCGCGATGGTGCTCGCCGACTGCTACGCCCTGGCCGCCCGCCACGACGACGTGGTCGCCGTGACGAGCGGGATCAGCAACTCCGACGACGCGACCGCGCTCCTCCTCGTCCAGCGAGGGCTGGCCCTGCGCGCCCTCGGGCAGTCCGCGGCGGCCGACGAGGTCTTCGACGAGGCGGTCCGGCCGGTGGTCCGCAGCCCCGCCGTACGCAGCTACGCCCTCGCGGAGTGGGAGCGCGGGAGGGAGCCGGACGGCGACGGCACCGGGTGACGGTGTGGAATGAGGGCATGATCCTCATCGAGTTCGAGGGCACGCGGCCCTCGGTCCACCCGGACGCCTGGGTGGCCCCGACCGCCACCCTGATCGGCGACGTCACGGTCGAGCGCGGCGCGAGCATCTGGTACGGCGCGGTGCTGCGCGGCGACGTGTGCACGATCGTGGTCCGGGAGGGCACCAACGTCCAGGACAACTCGGTCCTGCACGCGGGTCCCGGACAGACCCTCGAGGTCGGACCGCACGCCACCGTCGGGCACTCCTGCGTGGTGCACTGCGCCTCGGTCGGGGAGCAGGCGCTGGTCGGCAACGGCGCGGTGCTGCTCGACGGGGCCACCGTGGGGCCGCGCACGCTGGTCGCCGCCGGCGCCGTGGTCACCCCCGGCACCGAGCTCCCCGGCGGCATGGTGGTGACCGGCTCGCCGGCGACCGTGCGGAAGCCGATCGAGGGCACCTCGTCGGAGTTCTGGGTGGACACCAACCCCGGCTACTACGCCGAGCTGGCGCAGCGGCACCGCGACGGCGCCCGCCCGGTCGAGGCCGACGCCTCCGCGGACCCGGTCAGCCGCTGACGGACCGCCCGACGTCCGCGCGGAGCGCCGACGGCCGGTCGAGGCAGACCGCCATCAGCGTGCCGGGCCGGACGCCCCGGTAGACCGCCCACCCGCGGTCGACAGGTACGACGACGAGCCGGCCGCGCTCGGTGCGGATCAGCGCCGACGCGGGCCGGCCGTCGGTGCCGCCGGGCCACCGCGGGGAGCACCGGTGCCGGTCGAGCAGCTGGGCGACGACCTGCTGGTAGGCGTCCGCGGTGATGCTCCGCCCGCCCTCGGTACGCCGCGGCGCGCCGGCGCCGGTCAGGCACAGCACCACCAGCACGGCCAGCAGCGTGCCCACGGCGAGGGCCCGGACGAGCCGGACGGCGCGGTGCTTCATGCCCGGTCAACGACGGCCCGTGGCCCGGGTGACGGGAGGAACCGGGCGGGAACCGGGCCGGTGCGGAAGGATGACGCCATGACTTCCTGGTTCGCCTCGCCCGCCGACGCCGCCTACCGCCTCGGCGAGGCCGGCTACCTCGCCGACCGGGCGACCGCCACCACGGCGTACCTCGCGGGCGCCCTGGAGAAGCCGCTGCTCGTCGAGGGCCCCGCCGGGGTCGGCAAGACCGAGCTGGCCAAGGCCGTGGCACGCGCGACGGGGGCGGAGCTGGTGCGGCTGCAGTGCTACGAGGGGCTCGACGAGGCGCGCGCGCTCTATGAGTGGAACTACAAGAAGCAGCTGCTCCGGATCCAGGCGAGCCAGGGCACCGACCAGGCGTGGGACGAGACCCACGACGACATCTTCACCGACGAGTTCCTGCTGACCCGCCCGCTGCTGACCGCGATCCGGCGCGCGGAGCCGACGGTGCTGCTGATCGACGAGGTCGACAAGACCGACGTCGAGGTCGAGGGACTGCTGCTCGAGGTGCTCTCCGACTTCCAGGTCACCATCCCCGAGCTGGGCACGGTCGTCGCCGTGCGCCGGCCGTTCGTGGTGCTGACCTCCAACGCCAGCCGCGAGCTCTCCGAGGCGGTCAAGCGGCGCTGCCTCTTCCTGCACCTGGACTACCCGGACGCCGAGCGCGAGCGCGAGATCGTCTCCTCGCAGGTCCCCGACCTCGAGGACCGGCTCGCCGAGCAGCTGGTCGCGACCGTCGGCCGGCTGCGCGAGCTGGAGCTGAAGAAGGCGCCGTCCATCGCCGAGTCGGTCGACTGGGCGCGCACCCTGCTCGCGCTGGAGATCCACGACCTCGACGACAAGGCCGTGGACGACACCCTCGGCGTGGTGCTCAAGCACTCCTCCGACCAGGACCGCGCGGTCCGCGAGCTCCGCCTGCGGCGATGACCTCCAGCGGCCTGCTCGAGCGCCACCTCGCCTTCCTCGAGGCGCTGCGGGGCGCGGGCCTGCCGGTCTCGCTCGCCGAGGACCTGGACGCGGTGGCGGCGCTCGGCGCGCTGCCGTGGGACGAGCGCGCGACGGTGCGGGAGGCGTACGCCGCGACGCTGGTCAAGAAGCCGTCGTTGCGCCCGACCTTCGACGCGCTCTTCGACCTCTACTTCCCGCGGATGGTCGGCGACGGCGTCGGCCGGGACCAGGACGGCGCCGACGAGGCGGGGGTGGGGGACAGCGGTCCGGCCCTCGCGGCGTTCCGCGAGCAGCTCCTCGACGCGCTGACCCAGGGCGACCAGGAGGCGCTGCAGCGGCTGGCCGCCGAGATGGTGGGCCGCTTCGGAGCGATGCCCGGGCGCGGGCCCGGCCTGTCGAGCTGGTCGGCGTACACCGCGTTGCGGCGGGTGGCGCCCTCCCAGCTCGTGGACAAGATCGTCGCCGGGCTGCTCGCCCAGGGCCGCACCGACGAGGAGGCGCAGCGGGTCGCCGGCCGGCGGGTGGGCGGCCTGACCGCGATGGTGGAGGGCGACGCCCGGCGCCGGATCGCGGAGGAGAAGGGGCCCGACCACGTCGCGGACGTGGCGGTCCGGCCCTCGATCGACCGCCTCGACTTCCTGCAGGCCCGCCGCTCGGACCTCGAGGGGATGCGGCGCGAGATCTACCCGCTGGCCCGGCGGCTGGCGACCCGGCTGACCCAGGAGCACCATGCGCGGCGCCGCGGGCCGCTGGACTTCCGCCGCACCGTCCGGGCCTCGCTGTCGACCGGCGGGGTCCCGCTGACCACCCACCACCGCCCGAAGCGGCCGCACCGCACCGAGCTGGTCGTGCTCTGCGACGTGAGCGGCTCGGTCGCCAACTTCGCGCAGTTCACGCTGCTGCTGGTCTTCGCGCTCCGCGACCAGTTCCAGAACCTGCGCGCCTTCACGTTCATCGACCACGTCCACGAGGTCACCCACCACTTCCGGCCGGGCGCCGACGTCGCCGAGGTGATGGCCGACCTCGCCGCGAGCACCTCGCACGCCGCGCTCTGGGGACGCACGAGCTACGGCCGGGCGTTCACGAAGTTCGCCGAGGAGCACGGCGACGCGCTGGGACCGAAGTCCTCGCTGCTGGTGCTCGGCGACGCGCGCTCCAACTACAGCGACCTGGCCCTGGACTCGCTGCGCGAGATGGCCGGCCGGGCGCGGCACGCCTGGTGGCTCAACCCCGAGCACCGGCGGCACTGGGACACCGGCGACTCCGCCGCCCGGGCGTACGGCGAGGTGGTGCCGATGGTCGAGTGCCGCAACCTCACCCAGCTCACGGAGTTCGTGCACGACATCCTCTGAGCCCGCCCGCCCGCCTCGACCGCCTCGCCCGCCCGGCCGGTCAGCGCGCGAGGTAGCCGCGCTCGCGCAGCCGGTCCACCGCGGCCCGCAGCCGCGGGTCGGCGCACCGGTCCGCGGCGTACGCCGTGGCGAGGCGCGGATCCTCGCCCTCCGGCGCCTGCCCGGTCACCGCGACGGTGAGCCGGCCGCGGACGCCGGTGTTCAGCAGCGAGCCGAGCAGCACGACGGGGTCGGAGCGGTCCTCCAGGCTGAGCACCCGGGTGCCGTCGGGGATCGCGGCGAGCTGGGCGGCGGGCGCCCCGACGGTGACCACCTCGTCGATCGTGAACGCCCCGGTGCGCGGCGCCACCGCGAGCTCGGTGGCGGTCATCCCGCCCGGCCCGCAGCCCACCAGCAGCACGTGCGGGTCCTCCTCGCCCGCGACCGCCGCCTCGAGCGTCCGGACGATCTCCTCGGCGTACGCCGTCCGGTCACCGCCGAGGAGCCGCAGCCGCCGCCGGCGGCCGGGGTGCGGGCCGGGGAGGTAGGCCACGAACCGGCCGGGGGCGGCGCGCTCGACCCGGACGCCCGTGCCGACCGTCACCAGGCGCCGCACCAGGTCGGCGAGCGACCGGGCCGGCTCCCGGTGCTCGGTGCGGCCCGGCGGCGCGACGCCCGCGACGGCCTCGTCGCACACGTCGCGCAGCGCGGCGCCGAAGGAGGGGTCGAACGCCGGCGACCCGAGGGCGCGCATCCCGGCGTTCGCCGCCGCGGGGCCGGCCGCGCCGGAGAGGAACGAGGCGGTCACCAGGGACCGCAGGCGCAGCCCGTCGAGCAGCGGGCCGCCACCGCTCGCGACGTGACCCATCAGCCCGGGGTGGCTCTCGGCGAGCTCGCCGAGGTACGTCGCGACGTCGCCCCGGTCGAGCGCGTCGGTCTCGATCACGCCGGCCGCGACCACCGCGCCGCCGAGCACCACGTCGGGCGCGAGGTAGCCGCTCGCGCGGGCCGCCACCGAGGCCACGGTCTCGTCGGCCCGCTGCCGCAGCGCCTCGGCCGAGCGGTCGGCGAGCACCGTCGCGCGCAGCACGACGGCGTCGGCGTCCACCTCCATCTCGGCGGCCGTCGCGAGGGGGTCGCCGAGCGGCGTGTCGTCGGGATCCACGCTCATCGCGCCGTCCCCGTGACCGTCGCCAGCACCGGCGCCAGCCCTCCGGCGAGGTCGGCGGCCCCGACCCGGCGTACCTCCAGGCGGGGGCGGTCGCCGCCGGCGCCCTGCCGGAGCGTCAGGGAGTGCCAGCCGTCGGCGAGCAGCGTCCAGGAGACGACGCCGACCGCGCCGGGCGAGCCCCCGGTGGCGTCGGCCACCAGCGCCCGCAGCCGGCCGCGGGCCTCGGTGGCCAGCCCGACGAGCGCCGCGGTGACCGCGGCCGGGCCGAGCGGGTCGCCGGCGCCGTCGAGGACGGCGCCGCCGTGCCGGGCGGCCAGCACGTCGACGAGGTCGGGGCGGCCCAGGTGCACCGCCTCGGTCGCGGCGTCGGCGAGCCCGCGCGGCACGGTGAGGACCGCCGGCACCGCGGAGACGCCCAGGGGCAGGCCCTCGGGCAGCACGGCCAGGCGAGCCAGCTCGATCGCCCACTGCTCGGCGGGGAACCAGGCGAGCTCGAAGACCAGGCCGTCGACGGTCGCGAGCGTCGCCACGGCGTCCGCCGCCTGCCGGTGCCAGGCGCGGGCGTGGACACCGCCCGCGACCAGCTCGAGGTCGACCGCGACCGCCGGGACCGCCAGCAGGCCGACCGCCCCCGCGACGCCCTCGTCGACCGCGCCCCGGGGGTCGAGCAGGCCGCGCCGG
The DNA here is from genome assembly GCF_014127485.1 of Nocardioides dongkuii. Classification (NCBI taxonomy): domain Bacteria; kingdom Bacillati; phylum Actinomycetota; class Actinomycetes; order Propionibacteriales; family Nocardioidaceae; genus Nocardioides; species Nocardioides dongkuii. The sequence continues at coordinate 367,644 of NZ_CP059903.1, forward strand.
GACAGCGAGGTGACGGGGTCGTGGAACGACGCCAGCGCCGCGGCGTACGCCGCCTGGTCGTCGGGGTCCTGGTCGGGCCCGGCCTGCGGGTCGAGGTCAAACGGCAGCGGCGCCCCGCCGGCGGCGACCAGCTGCAGCTCGGGGAGGGTCAGCGCGAGGCGGCGGGGGAGCGCGTCCAGGATCCCCGAGGACCACGGCGACCCGGAGCCGAGGTCGAGGATGGTCACGGGACCGCGGTCCCGGGCCGTGCGGGCAGGGGGCCGCCGGGTGGCCGCCCTGCCTCGGTGTCGCCGTCCATCGGTCCTCCATCCCCCTTGAGGTCGGGTTTCCCTCGGCAGGACAGTTGAAACCGGCCGTACCCCGAGGCGCGCTGCGGCGTCGACCCCGGTTCAGCGCGTGGCGAGCTCGGGGGCGAGCCGCTCCAGCGCGGTCTCGATCGCAGCGGCGGACCCGGCGAAGCTCATCCGCACGAACCGGCCGCCGTCGACGGTGTCGAAGTCGATGCCGGGCGCGACCGCGACGCCGGTGCGGGCGAGCAGGCCGTGGGCGAACGCCATCGTGTCGGTGGTGAGGTGCCCGACGTCGGCGTACACGTAGAACGCGCCGTCGGCCGGGGCCAGGCGGGTGATGCCGAGCCGGGCCAGCCCGTCGAGCAGCAGGCGGCGGTTGGCGGCGTACCGGTGCACGTGGCCGTCCAGCTCGGCGTACGACTCCTCGGTGAAGGCGGCCAGGCTCGCGCGCTGCGCGATCACCGGCGGGCAGATCGTGAAGTTGCCGGTGAGCACGTCGACCGCGCGGCGCAGCCGCTCGGGGACCAGCATCCAGCCGATCCGCCAGCCGGTCATCGAGAAGTACTTGCTGAAGCTGGAGAACACCACCGCCTCGCGGCTGGTCTCCCACGCGCTGCGGGCCAGCGACGCGTGGCCGTCGAGCGGGGCGTACTCGATGCCGTGGTAGATCTCGTCGCTGATCAGCTGGATGCCGCGCTCCTCGCAGGCTGCCGCGAGCGCGGCGAGCTCGGCCGGCAGCAGCATGGTGCCGGTGGGGTTCGCCGGGCTGGCGACCACGAGGCCCCGGATGTCGGGACCGAGCGCGTCGAGCTGCTCAACCGTGGGCTGGAAGCGGGTCTCGGGGCCGGTCGGGATCTCCACCACCTCGCACCCGAGCGCGGTGAGGACGTTGCGGTAGCAGGGGTAGCCCGGCCGGGCCATCGCCACCTTGTCGCCGGCCTCGAACGCCGCGAGGAACGCCAGCAGGAACCCGCCGCTGCTGCCGGTGGTCACCACCACGTCCGCCGCGTGCACGTCGATCCCGTGCGCGCGCCGGTGGTGGCCGGCGATCGCCTCCCGCAGCTCGACGATCCCCGAGGCCGGCGTGTACCCCAGCGGGTCGCCGCTGCCCAGCAGCCGCACCGCCTCCGCGCTCACCGGACCGGGCGCGCCGGTGCTCGGCTGTCCCGCCAGCAGGTCCACCAGGTCGCCGTACCGCCGCTGCCGCTCGGTCGCCGCCGCCAGCAGGTCCATCACGTGGAACGGCGGGACGTTGGCGCGGCTGGCGACGGCGAATCGGTCGGTCATGCGGTGAGCCTAGGTTCGATGGAATGGGCGGGAAGATTCACCGGTCGACCGGTGGAACTTCCCCTTGACCGATGAAACTCCGTCGGTCAAGCGCAAGATTCACCGGTCGACCGGTGAATTGTCCGCCGCGAGCGCCGCGTGCCGACCCGCCCGCCGACCGAAGAACGACCCCTCGCCGAGCTGGGTGCCGGAGCAGTAGCCCTTGCCGTCCTGGGCGATGTTGGAGGCGCAGGCGCCGGCGGCGTACAGGCCGGGTACGACGGAGCCGTCGTTGCGCTGGACCTGGCCGTCGACGCTGACCCGCATCCCGCCGAGCGTGAACCCGGCGTACATCGCGTGGCCGAGCCGCAGGTCGAAGACCGCCCACGGGCCGGTCGCCTGGGGGGCCAGCCACTCGCTGCCCTTGTGGAAGTCGGGGTCCTCGCCGCGGGCGGCGTGCTCGTTGTAGCGCTCGAGCGTGCGGGCGAGCGAGCCCGCCGGCAGCGCGAGGGCGGTCTCGAGCTCCTCGATGGTCTCGTAGCCGTCGATGAGCGGGACGAGCGGGAACTTGGGGTACACCACGTGCTCGCTGTCGACGACGAGGTACGCCGCGGAGCCGGGCTGCTCGATGACGTGCTGCGAGGTCCGCGAGTGGTAGCTGTCCTCGGCGACGAACCGCTCGCCGTCCTGGTTGACGATGATCCCGGTGATCAGCGCGGCCGGGGGGTAGATCGGCGCGGTGATGAACGGCTCGTCCATGTGCTTGAGCGCGGCGCCGGCGGAGACGCCGAGCCGGATGCCGAGCCCGTCGTCGTACGTCGAGCCCAGCGTGAACGGCTTCTCGGCCAGCTGCGGGGTGTGCTCGGCGACCATGTCGGTGTTCATCACGAAGCCGCCCGCGGCGATGACGACCGACGGCGCGCGCACGACGCCGCTGTCCTCGAAGGAGCGCCAGGCGAGCCCGACGACGGTGCCGTCCTCGTCGGTCACGAGGTTGGTGGCGCCGGTCTCGTAGCGGACCTCGACCCCGGCCTCCTCGATCCGGTCGCGGAGCAGGTCCATCACCATCTTGGTGCCCTCGGTGTCGCCCGCCACCGGAACCTTGTGGCCGCGCGGGGCCGGCCGGGCCTGCTCGCGGAACGGCCAGACCTTCTCGTTGCCGGTGTACATCAGCCCCTGGGTCCCGGGCTGGATGACCGCCTTCTCGGGGTAGTAGGAGCGCTCGAACTCGAAGCCCAGCGTCTCCAGCCAGTCGCAGTGCTCGACCGACCCCTCGCAGTACGCGCGGATCTTGTCGTGCTCGGGCTCCTTGGAGGTCGCGACCAGGTAGTCGACCATGTCCTCGACCGAGTCCTCGTGACCGGTGGCCTTCTGCACCACCGTGCCGCCGCCGAGGTAGAAGTGGCCGCCCGACATGCTCGAGGTGCCCCCGTGCACCGCGGCGCGTTCCAGCAGCAGCACCCGGGCGCCGGCCCGGGCCGCCTCGAGCGCGGCGCAGCCGCCGGCGATGCCGAAGCCGACCACCACCACGTCGTACGTCGGGGTGGTGGCGTCCAGCGCGGAGGCGGGGAGGACGTCGGGGACGGCGGTGCCCTTGCTCATGGCATCAACCTAGAACATGTTCTAGGTTTCGTGCGATCCTCGTCTCGTGCCCACCCTGACGCTGGTCGCCGTCGACGGTCGCGAGCACGCGGTCGGCTGCGACGCCGGCGGGCGGTACGTCGACGCGGACGACCTCGCCGCGGCGACCGGGTGGGTCCTGAAGCCGGTCGGCCTGTGCCGCGGCGACGTGTGCGTCCCGCTGCTCGGGCGCACCGTCACGGACGGCGAGGGCCGGATCGACCTCGCCGCCTGGGCCGAGACGCTCGGGCTGCTGCTCGCCCACGACGCGGCGGAGCGGGTCGCGGCGCTCGCGCCCTCGGCGGCGGTCCGCCGCCAGGAGCTCGGCGACGGCCGGGCGCCGAGCCTGGTGCTGCCCGACGTCGACGGCGAGCCGGTCTCCTTCGACGACCTCAGCGGCCACAAGCGGGTGCTGGTGACCTGGGCGAGCTGGTGCGGCTGCCGCCACGAGCTCGGCGGCTGGCAGCGGCTGCAGGACGAGCTCGCCGACACCGGGCTGCGGATCTTCTCCGTCGCGCTGGACGCCGACCCCGAGGACAGCCGGCCCTGGATCGAGGCGGCCGCGCCGACGTACCCCGTCGCCGTCGACACCGCCCACGTCACGGCCGAGCGCTACGGCATCACCAACGTGCCCTCCGTGGTGTGGGTCGACGAGCAGGACCGGGTCGTCAAGCCGCCGACGATCGCGCCCGGCGACGACCAGTTCGTGGCGTTCACCCGGATCGAGGCCGAGCGCCACCACGACCTGCTGCGGGCCTGGGTGCGCGACGGCGTGCTGCCGGAGGGCGCGAGCGACCCGGGGCCCGAGCGCACCGACGACGAGCAGCGCGCCCTGGCCGAGCGGCGGGTCGCCGCCCACCTCCAGGCGCGGGGCCGGACCGGGGCCGCCCGGACCCACCTCGCCACGGCCCAGGAGCTCTCGCCCTGGGACTGGACGGTGCGCCGCGGCGGGATCATGATGACCGGCGGCGACCCGTTCCTCGGCGAGGAGTTCACCTCGTTCTGGGAGGAGTGGGACGCCTCGGGGCGGCCCGGGTACACGCCGACCGGCTGAGCGTGGGCGGCCGATAGACTGCGGGCCCGCCGCCCCCCTCGCAGAGGTGACATGACCTTCGACGCCCACCAGCTGGACTCGTTCCTGCTGATCGGCTCGGGCGTCACCCTCCTGGCGATCCTCGCCGTCCGCGCGTCCAGCCGGGCGGGGCTGCCGAGCCTGCTGATCTACCTGCTGATGGGCGTGCTGCTCGGGGAGTCCGGTCTCGGCATCCCGTTCGAGGACGCCGAGCTGGCGCACGCGCTCGGGTTCGGCGCGCTCGTGGTGATCCTGGCCGAGGGCGGCCTGACCACGAACTGGCGCGAGATCCGCCCGGCCATGCGGCTGGGCGTGGCGCTCTCCACGATCGGCGTGACCGTCTCGGTCGGGGTGGTCGCCTGCGGGGCGCACTTCCTGCTCGGCCTGGACTGGCAGCTGGCGGTGCTGCTCGGTGCGGTGACCTCGGCGACCGACGCGGCCGCGGTCTTCTCGGTGCTGCGCTCGGTGCCGCTGCCGCGCCGCCTGACCGGGGCGCTCGAGGCGGAGTCCGGCCTCAACGACGCGCCCGTCGTGGTGCTGGTCATCCTGGTCTCCTCCGGCGCCGCGGCCGAGGACGGCGTGCTGGCGATGATCGCCCTGATCGTCTTCGAGCTCGTGGCCGGCGTCGCGATCGGCCTGGCGGTCGGCTTCGGCGGCGGCTGGGTGATGCGCCGGGCGGCGCTGCCGTCGTCGGGCCTCTACCCGATCGCGGTGCTGTGCCTGACCGTCCTGGCGTACGGCACCGGCGCCGCCCTGCACGCGTCCGGCTTCGCCGCGGTGTACGTCGCCGCGCTGGTCCTCGGCAACCTCGACCTCCCGCACCGCGCCGCCACCCGGTCCTTCTCCGAGGGCATCGCCTGGCTGGCCCAGATCGGGCTGTTCGTGATGCTCGGCCTGCTGCTCTCGCCCTCCCGGCTGACCTGGGAGATCGTCGGGCTGGCCTTCGCCGCGGGGCTGATCCTCACCCTGGTCGCCCGGCCGCTCTCCGTCCTGGCCTGCGCGCTCGTGCAGCGGATGCCCCCGCGCGAGCTGGCCTTCATCTCGTGGGCGGGCCTGCGCGGCGCCGTCCCCATCGTCTTCACGACGATCCCGCTGGCCGACGGCATCGAGGGCGCGGAGAAGCTCTTCGACATCGTCTTCGTCCTGGTGGTGATCTACACGCTGCTCACCGGCCCGACCCTCCCGCTCGTCGCGCGCGTGCTCCGGGTGGCGCGGCGCTCCGAGCCGCGCGACCTCGACCTCGAGGCGGCGCCGCTCGAGCGGGTCGCGGCCGACCTGCTCCAGGTGACGATCAGCCCGACCTCGCGCCTGCACGGCGTGGAGGTCGGGGAGCTGCGGCTCCCCACCGGGGCGTCGGTCTCCATGGTGATCCGCGACGGCGAGACGATCGTGCCCGAGCGCCGCGCCGTCCTGCGGCACGGCGACGAGCTGCTGGTGGTCACCCCGCGCCGGCTGCGCTGGCGCACCGAGGAGCGGCTGCGCCAGGTCAGCCGGAGCGGCCGGCTGGCCCAGTGGCTGCCCCAGGACCCCGGCAAGGGCTGAGCAGCCCGGCCGCTCAGGCGCCCGGAGGCATGCAGACCGTGGTCTCGGTGTCGGCGGCGACCGCCTTGCGCCCCTTGGCGAGCTTCTTGAACTCGTCGCCGACGACCACCACCACGCCCGGCTCGACGACGCGGGGTCGCACCACCTCGACGTTCTTGCCCAGCCGCGAGGCCACGAGCCGCGCCGCCGGGCTGCGGGGGTCCTCGGCCCAGACCTCGGCGAACGGCACGTCGGTGCGCTTGGGCGCGTTGGTGCTCCGCCCCTCGACGAACCCCTCGTCGACCAGGAGCTGCATGGTGCGCCCGGCGAGACCCTCACGGCTGCCGGCGTTGAGGACGCTCACGACGACCTGGTCGGGGTAGACCTTCTCGCCGGCTGCGACGGTGGTCGGCTCGCAGGCGGCGACCTCGGCCGACTTGGGCAGCGGTGCCGTCGTCGCGGACCAGCCCCAGACGAGGCCGGCGGCCAGCAGCCCGCAGAGCACCAGGATCGTGGTCGTGGTGCGTGCTCCCTCGGTCATCGCTCAGGCCCCCACGGGGTGGACCCGCGCGTGCAGGACGTTGCGCTGCTGGAGGGCCGCGCGGAGCGCCCGGTGCAGCCCGTCCTCGAGGTAGTACTCGCCGCGCCACTCCACGACGTGCGCGAACAGGTCGCCGTAGAAGGTGGAGTCCTCGTCGAGCAGCGCGGCCAGCTGGAGGGTGTCCTTGGTGGTGACGAGCTCGTCGAGGCGCACCTGCCGCGGGGGCACGGCGGCCCAGGCGCGGGAGGACAGCCCGTGGTCGGGGTACGGGCGGCCGTCACCGACGCGCTTGAAGATCACTGCGTGAGTGTAACGAGAGGATGCGGCGCGGTCAGCGGTGTCGCCGACACCGCCGCCCGGGGGTCACGCGGGTCACGCGCTCCAGCGCAGCGAGTCGGCGACCAGGTCCGCGAGCCCGGTCACGCCGTACAGGTCCTCGCGCTCCTCCAGCAGCCGGGCCACGGCCTGGGAGTGCTGCAACCGCAGCCGGTCGCGGCGCTCGATGCGGGTCTCGTCGATGACGTGGTCCATCCGGGTCTCCTCTGGATCGTTCCAAGCGAACCCCCAGCGTGCAGGACGGACATGGCCGGGACGTTGACCGCGAGTTACGAACGTGTGGCGGGATCGGGCGCACGTCCCCCCAAGAACGAGAACATGTTCTAGATTGCCAGCTGTGGACGACATCACCCAGATCAGCCAGCTGAAGTACCGCTACCTGCGGGCCCTCGACACCAAGCAGTGGGAGGAGTTCGAGGAGTGCTTCGTCGCCGGGGCCACCGGGGACTACAACGGCCTGGTCTTCGACGACCGCACCGCGCTGGTCGGGTACATGCGCAAGCACATGGTCGAGGGGATGATCACCCTCCACCAGGCCCACCACCCGGAGATCGACGTGGACGGCGACACCGCCACCGGCCGGTGGTACCTCCAGGACAAGGTGATCGTCGAGGCGTTCAAGTTCATGCTCGAGGGTGCCGCCTTCTACGAGGACCGCTACGTCCGGACGCCCGAGGGCTGGCGGATCGAGCACACCGGCTACCGCCGCACCTACGAGGCGACGTACGACCTCAACGACCTGCCCGGCCTCAAGATCCACGGCCCCGGGCTGCACGTCCACGCCTGAGCCGAGGCGGCCGGCGCCCGGGTCAGAGGCTCGGCTCGGTCCACGCGGTCTGCACGACCTCGACGCCGCGGTCGCGGGTGACCAGCCGACCGCGGCCCGGGGGCGCCGGCACCGGGCGCAGGTTGCCGAGCAGCGGACCCTCGTCGGGCGCACCGGAGAGCAGCAGGCCCGGCATCGCGAGGTCGCGCAGCGACTGGATCACCGGCTCGTAGAGCGCCCGCGACGCGCCGCCGGAGCGCCGCGCGACCGCCACGTGCAGGCCGGTGTCGCGCGCCTGCGCCATCAGCGGCTGGAGCGCCTGGACCGGTGAGGTCTGCTGGGTGACCACCAGGTCGTAGTCGTCGACGACCACGAACACCTCGGCGCCGGTCCACCAGGACCGGTTGCGGAGCTGGTCGGGGGTGACGTCCGGGCCCGGCAGCCGGTTCTGGAGGTACGTCGCGAGGTCCTGCAGCGCCGGTGCCGCCTGCGTGGAGGACGTCAGGTAGTTGAGGAGGTACTCCTCGGGCACCTCGCCGAGCAGCGAGCGCCGGTAGTCGACGACCACGATCTGCGCCTGCTTCGGCGTCCGCGTGCGCATCACCTCCTGGAGGTAGGTGCGCAGCAGCGTGCTCTTGCCGGACTGGCCGTCGCCGAAGACGAGCAGGTGCGGCTCGGCGTCCGGGTCGAGCCGGACCGGCGCGAGCTCCTTCTCGTCGACGCCGAGGAGCAGCCGGCGGTCGGCCTCGGTCTCGTCGGCGCCGTCGGTGGCGCCGACCCCGGCCTGCTCGCGCAGCCGGTCCAGGTCGATCCGCTCGGGGAGCAGCCGCAGCTTCGGCCCGCTCGGCCCGGTCCACGCGGCGCTGACCCGGGAGACCAGGTCGTCGACGCCGTCGCCGAGGGTGTCGCCCTCCGGGGTGCCGTCGAGGCGGGGCAGCGCCGCCAGGAAGTGCAGGTTGCCGGCGATCAGGCCGCGGCCCGGCCGGCCGGCCGGCACCAGCGCGGCCGCCCGTCGGTCGATCTCGGAGTCCATCGCGTCGCCGAGCCGCAGCTCGAGGCGGGTCCCGAACACGTCGCGCATCGAGGCCCGGAAGTCGGCCCAGCGCGACGCCCCGGCCACGATGTGCAGGCCGAAGGTGAGGCCGCGCGAGGCCAGCTGCTGGACGGCGATCTCGATGTCGTCGAAGTCGGCGCGCAGCGTCGACCAGCCGTCGACGACGAGGAAGACGTCGCCGTACCCGTCGTCGGCGCGGCCCTGGGCGCGCCGGGACCGGTAGGTCTCGATCGAGTCGATGCCGTGCGCGCGGAAGTAGGCCTCGCGGCGGTCGACGACGCCCTCGACCTCCGCGATCACCCGGCGTACGACGTCGGGCTCGGAGCGGGTCGCGACCCCGGCGACGTGCGGCAGCCCGGCGAGCGGGGTGAAGGTGCCGCCGCCGAAGTCGAGCACGAAGAACTGGGACTCCAGCGGCGTGGTGGTCAGCGCGGTGCTGGTCACCAGCGTGCGCAGCAGCGTGCTCTTGCCGCTGCGCGGGCCGCCGACGACGGCCACGTGGCCCGCCGCGCCGCTGAGGTCGACGCGCAGGGTGTCGCGGCGCTGCTCGCGGGGCCGGTCGACGGTGCCGAGCGGCACGACGAGCCCGCCGAGCCCGCGCCACCGGGCGGAGACCAGGCCGAGGGCCGGGTCGACCTCGCCGTCGCGGGGGAGGTCGCCGAGCAGCCCGTCGAGGGTGTCGGGGACGTCGAGCGGCGGCAGCCACACCTGGTGCGCGGCCGGGCCGTGGCCGGCCATCCGCTCCACGGCGAGGTCGAGCAGCGAGGCCTGCTCGCCGGGCTCGGGGGTGGTCGGCTCCGGCTCGGGCTCCGGCTCGTTCAGCTCGAGCTTCTGCACCTCCGCGACCGTGAACGGCAAGATCCCCTCGACGTGCCCGCCGTCGTCGCGGCGCACCCGGCGGTGCCCCGACGGCGGCCCCGAGACGTACGCCGCCTTGAAGCGGACCATCGAGGTCGGGTCGGGCTTGAGGTAGCCCAGGCCCGGCACCGGCGGCAGCTCGTAGGCGTCGGGGACGCCGAGGACCGCGCGCGACTCCTGCGCGCTGAAGGTGCGCAGGCCGATCCGGTAGGACAGGTGCGACTCCAGGCCGCGCAGCCGGCCCTCCTCGAGGCGCTGGGAGGCGAGCAGCAGGTGCAGGCCCAGCGAGCGGCCCAGCCGGCCGATCGCGACGAAGAGGTCGATGAACTCCGGCTTGGCCGACAGCATCTCGGAGAACTCGTCGACGACGATGAACAGCGAGGGGAGCGGCGCGAGGTCCTCGCCGTTGGCCCGGGCCTTCTCGTAGTCGCGGACCGAGGCGAAGTTGCCCGCGTCGCGCAGCAGCTCCTGGCGGCGCACCATCTCGCCCGAGAGGGCGTCCTGCATGCGGTCGACCAGCGTCAGCTCCTCGGCGAGGTTGGTGATCACCGCCGAGACGTGCGGCATCGAGGACATGCCGGCGAAGGTCGCGCCGCCCTTGAAGTCGACGAGCACCAGGTTGAGCTGCTCGGGGGAGTGGGTGAGGGTCAGGCCGAGGACGAGGGTGCGGAGGAACTCCGACTTGCCGGAGCCGGTCGCGCCGATCGCCAGCCCGTGCGGGCCCATGCCCTGCTGGGCGGACTCCTTGATGTCGAGGTGGACGACGGCGCCGTTCTCGCCGACGCCGATCGGCACCCGCAGCCGGTCGCGCGCCGGTCGCGGGCGCCAGGCGGCGACCGGGTCGAGGCGGCGTACGTCGCCCAGCGCGAGCAGGTCAGTGAAGTCGGAGGGACCGGCGAACTCGCCGCCGCCCTCGGGCGCGGCGTTCGCGGTGGCGGTGTGCAGCGGCGCCAGCCGGCGGGCGAACGCCTCGGCCGTGGCGAGGTCGCACTGGTCGGCGCGGGCGCGCACCGGCTCCTCGCGCAGCCGCAGTGCGGCCAGCGCGGGGCGCCCGTCGCGGACGTCGTCGTCCTCGACCTGCAGCCGCAGCCGGGTGGCGTCCTCGACGACGTCCCAGCGGGTGGGGAGGTCGAGGACGGTGACGCCGTGCAGGCCGTCCGGGGGGACCACGTGGTTGCCGGGCGGCAGCTCGGCGCCGTCGGTGATCAGCAGGATGTGCGGGCTCGGGGGCCGCTCGTCGGCGCCGAAGCGGGGCCGGTCGCCCAGGTCGGGCGGCAGCAGGGTGGCGAGCTCGGCGAGCGAGGTGGAGACCATCCGGCGGGCGCCGACGGCGTCGTTCTCCTGCGCGCTGGCGGCGTGCGGGAGCCACTTGACCCAGTCCCAGTGGCGCAGGGTCTGCTCGGACGCCAGGACGGCGACCACCAGGTGCTCGGGGGCGTGGAACGCCGTCGCGGAGCAGATCAGCGCCCGGGCCAGCGAGCGGGCGGGCTCCTCGGGGCCGACCACCTCCACCCGGTCGAAGGCCCGCAGGTCGATGGACGCGGGCAGGTCCGGCTGGAGGCGGTGCACGACGAGCAGCCGGTGCAACGCCGAGGCGGCGGCCGGGTCGACCTGGTCGATGGGCGCGCTCTCGGGCGGCACCAGCTCCAGCGAGAGCGGCTGGTGGCACAGGCCGTAGCGGACCTGGAGGAAGCGGGGGTCGCCGCTGCCGTGCTCCCACAGCCGCGAGCGCTCCTCGGCGAGCGCGGGCAGCGACGCGGGCTCGGGGTGGTGCCAGGTCAGCGCCTGCCGCTGCTGGTCGGCGGCCTCGCGGGCGAGCTTGCGCACGTTCGCGAGGTAGCGGAGGTACTCGGTGCGCGAGCCGGTGACGGCCTGCGCGCGCTGCTTCCGCTGCCGGTCGATCTGCACGACGATGAAGCCGAGGGTCGCGAAGAGGAACATGCCGGCGGCGATGTAGCTGCGTCCGCCGGTGCTGCTGCCCATGGTCGCGACCAGCACGATGGACCCGAGGCTGCCGAGCATCGGGATGGCATTCATCAGCACGCCGGTCGCGCCCTCGTGCGGCTCGATCTCGGGCGGTGCCTGGAGCACCAGCCGTCCGGTCGGCATCTCCGGCTCGTCCAGACGCGTCCGCCGCAGCGTCGTGCTCACTCAGGCCCCTCCTGCTCGCGACGACGACCGTCCCGGCGGACGGGGTCGCCAGGGACGATGCTCCCCTGGGCACCCGCGCAAACGTGGGCGTTTCCCGGACCGACGACGGGGACAACCTGCAGGGAGCGCACGACGGACCGACGACAGACGAGAGGGCGTCCCCATGGCAGGAGCCCGACGGCTCGCCGAGAACCTCGCGATCAGCGTGCACGGCGACGCCGGCGTGCTCGACCTGGTCGTCCCGCCCGGGGCGACGGCCGACGACGTCGCCGAGGAGTACGCCGCGCGTGCGGGCACCGCCCGCCCCGTGCTGCTGGACCGGATCGGGCGGCCGCTCCACCGCGACCGCCCGCTCTTCGACGCCGGGGTCGGGCCCGGCGACCTGCTCGTGGCGGTGCCGTCCGGGGCGGTGCCGTCGGGCCCCCCGACCGCGGCGGGCGCCGGCGTACGCCCCCGGGGCCGCCGCCGCGGGAGCGCCGACGCCTGGTGGTGCGGTGCCGCGGCCGCCGCCGCGCTGCTCGCCGGCTGGTGCGCGGCGCACGCCGACCGCACGACCCAGGACCTCACCGTCGCGCTGCTCGCCGTCGCCGCGCTGCTCGCGGTGCTCCCGGTCGGGTCCTCGGTCGCCGCCCGCCTCTGCGTCGCCCCCGTCTTCGGGGGAGCGGCGGCGTTCGCGCTCTCCTACGACCCCGCCCCGGAGCGGCTGCCCCTGATCGTGGGGACCTCGGCCCTGGCGGCCGCGGTCGTCGCCGCGGTCGGCCGCGCCCTCGACGAGCGCGCCGACGAGGCGCTGCGGATCTGGATGCTGGCCGGCACGGCGGTCTTCGCGCTGACCGGGCTGTGCACGCTCGCCGGCGTCGAGCCGCGTACGGCGTGGGCGGTGCTGCTCATCGTGGCCGTGCTGCTCGCCCGGTTCGTCCCGGGGCTCGCGGTCGAGGTGCCCGACCAGTACCTCCTCGACCTCGAGCGGCTGGCGGTCACCGCGTGGTCGGCCCGCGAGCGGCCGACCGGACGCCGCGGGCGGACGCTGGTGCCGCCGGACGCGGTGGCCGAGGTCGCGCGCCGGGGCACCCGCCTGGTGGTCGCGTCCTGCGCGGCCGTGCTGGCGACCGTGGCCGTCTCCGCCCCGATGGTGCTGGCCACGGCCACGCTGCCGATCGACCGGATCGGGGCGCGGGTGCTGGTCGGGCTCAGCGGCGCGGCGCTGCTGCTCGCCGGGCGCAGCCACCGCAACGTGCCGGCCCGGGTGCTGCTGCGCACCGCCGGTCTCGGGGCCTGGGCGGCGCTCGCCTTCGCCCTGCACGACGACCTCAGCACCGGGGAGCTGACCACCGTCGCCCTGGTGGCGGCCGGGCTCGGGGCGGTGATGGTGGTGGCCGCCGTCGCCACGGGCCGGGGGTGGCGCTCGGCGTGGTGGTCGCGCCGTGCGGAGGTTGCCGAGGGGCTCGCGGGCTCCGGGGCGATCGCGTCCGTGCTGGTCGCGATCGGCCTGTTCCGCGGCCTGTGGGAACTCACTTCTTGATGTTTACCCCCGAGGGCCTCGGGTAGATCGCCGATGTCCGACCGGCCTCGTCGGGCACCGGGACCACCACATCACCCACAGATCTCGGAGCGCGGTGTCCGACCGCCACGGGGAAGGAGCAGACGAGATGACGCAAGGATCCAACGAGTTCGGCCAGGGAGAGAAGGCGCTCACCAAGGCAGCCACGCTGGTGGCCGACGCCAAGCGCGACTTCGACGGCTACGCCCGTGAGCTGGACGACCAGATCAGCGCCCTCAAGGGCCGCTGGGTCGGCCAGGGCGGCGCGGCGTTCTTCACGCTGCACCAGGCCTGGACCGAGAAGCAGACGATCATCGTCCAGGCGCTCAACGAGTTCGAGGCGTCGCTGACGTCCACCGAGCGCGACAACGTCTCGACCGACGACACCCAGTCCTCCAACTACGTCCGCACCGCTGGCCGTCTCGACGGCATCTGAGCGTCGGCCCCACTCACTGAGGAGCAACAGATGGATCTCGACGGCATCCGCGTCAACCACGCCGGCCTCGACCAGGCGGCGCAGGACATGTACAAGAAGGTCAAGGACATCGACAACCGCATGAACCAGCTCGAGAGCGAGCTCTCGGACCTGCGGAACCAGTGGGCCGGTAACGCCCGCGCGTCCTACGACCAGGCCAAGGCCAAGTGGGACATGGCGATCGAGGAGATGAAGGGCCTCCTCGACGAGACCAGCCGCACGGTCACCCAGTCGAACGCCGACTACGCCGCCGCCGACCAGCGCGGCGCGGAGGCCTTCCAGATCAGGTGACCGGGACGCCCCGCGTCCTCCCCGCACCGGACTCACCGCCCGGACCGGCAGCTGCCGGTCCGGGCGGCGTCCGCTCAGCCCCGTCCGGACCAGACCAGGAGCACCGATGACCCAGGCGCCCGCCGTCGCCACCACCGCTGCCACGTCCGGGCTGGTGCGCGTCACGGTCGCCTCCGGCACCCGCCGGGTCGACCTGGTGCTCCCCGGCTCGGTGCCCGTCGCCGAGCTGCTGCCCGAGCTGGCCCGCAGCGTCGGCCTCCTCGACGCGCTGACCGTGCACGGCGGCTACCGCCTGGTCACCGCCGAGGGCCGGGTGCTCGCCTCCGACGGCGGGCTGATCATGCAGGGCGTCGAGGACGGCGGGCTGCTGACGGTCGCCGCCGGCATCGACGAGGAGCCGCCCCGCGTCTACGACGACGTGGTCGAGGCGATGACCGACGTCGTGGAGCGCGACCTGCGGCCCTGGCAGCCGGCCGCGGGACGGCGTACGGCGCTGTGGGCGGCGGCGCTGCTGCTCGGCCTCGGCGCCGTGGCCCTGCTCGTCCAGCGGGGCTCGATGCTCGCCGCCGTCGCGGCGGTCCTGGTCGCCGTCGTCCTGGTCGCCGGAGCGGTCGTGCTCTCCCGGGTCCAGCACGAGGCGGAGGCCGCGGTCGCCGTCGCCTGGATGGGCACCGCGTACGCCGCGGTCGGCGGCCTGCTGCTCGTCACCGACGGCCCGTTCTTCGGGCTGCGGGTGGCGTGCGCCGGCGCCGGGGCGATGATCGCGGGCCTGCTCGCCCTGGTCGGGATCGGCGAGGGCCGCACTCTGGTCATCCCGCCGGTCGTGGTCGGCGCGGTCTTCCTCGCCACCGGCCTGCTGATGCGCGCCACCGACTTCGACCCGGCGGTCGTGCTCACCACCGCGCTGGTCCTGGTCGTGCTCGCCGGAAGCGCGTTCCCCTGGCTCGCGCTCGGCGTCACCGGCACCGCCGTCGACCAGCTCTACACCCCGGCCGACATCGTCGCCGACCCCGACGACATCGACCCGGTCCGGGTCCGCGCCGATGCGCGCGTCGCCCACGACATCCTGGTCGCGATCTCCGCCACGGTGGGCCTGCTGCTCGTCGTGATCGTCCCGCTCGCGGTCCAGCTCGGCATCGCCGGCACCGTGCTGGCCGTGGTGGCCTGCGGGGTCGTCATGCTCCGCACCCGCCAGTACCGCACCGGTGCGGAGGTGATGGTCGGCCTCGTCTCCGGCGTCCTCGGCCTCGGCGTCGTCGCGGCCTCGGTGCTGTGGAGCTGGCCGGACTGGCGGCCCACCGCCGCCGTGGTGCTGGCCGCCGCGGGCGCGGTGCTGCTGGCCGTGACGCTGCTGCCGGCCACCCCGTCGGTGCGGCGCGGCCGCCTCGGCGACGTCGTCGAGACGATCGGCCTGCTCACCCTGCTGCCGCTCCTGGTGGTCGCCACGGGCGTCGTCTCCTCGATCGGCGGCTGAGGCGTGGCCACCAAGCGCGACCTCGTGGAGGCGTACGCCTTCAGCCGCCGGCGCCTGGTCACCGCCTTCGTCTCGGGCGCCCCGGGCGGCCGCGAGGTCGAGCCGTCCCGACCCGGGCGCACCATCGTCGGCGGGATCGCGCTCTCGGTCCTGCTGGTCGCCGGCGCCGCCGTCGCGGGCGTGCTCACCGGCCGCGACCCCGAGGACTGGAACAAGCCCGGCCTGCTGATCTCCGAGGACAAGGGCGGGCTCTACGTCATCCTCGAGGAGAGCGACGACCCCGAGCTGCACTCGGTCCTCAACATCACCTCGGCCCAGCTGATCCTCGGCTCCGACCTGGAGCCGACGATCCTCGCCGAGGACACCATCGCCGACCAGGACCTCGGCCCCGACCTCGGCATCCTGGGCGCCCCGCAGACGGTGCCCGACACCGGCCGGCTGATCGACAGCGGCTGGGCCGCGTGCACGGCCGGCGACGGCGGCCTCGCGGTGACCATGTCGCGTGAGCGGCCGGTCACGCCGCTGACCGAGCAGGGGTTCACGGTCGAGAGCGAGGGCCGCTTCTAC
Source organism: Nocardioides dongkuii (assembly GCF_014127485.1). Taxonomy (NCBI): domain Bacteria; kingdom Bacillati; phylum Actinomycetota; class Actinomycetes; order Propionibacteriales; family Nocardioidaceae; genus Nocardioides; species Nocardioides dongkuii. Next base: position 383,466 of record NZ_CP059903.1, read on the forward strand.
GTCGTGGCGACCGGCCGCGAGGAGTCCGGCGAGCCGGTCCGCGCCTACAGCTACGCGCTGCCCAAGAAGGTGCCGCTCGACCCGCTGCTGGACGAGCTGAACCTGCCGATCACCGACGACGCCCGGGTGGTCCCCGAGAAGTGGCTGCGGCTCTTCCCGGAGGGCGCCCCGCTCGACTTCGCCAGCCTCGGCCTGACCGGGTACGGAGACCCGGCGCCCGGCCGGGGCCCCGGCGGGCTGCCCGACGACGCGCGCATCGGCGAGGTGGTCACGGTCGACCAGGAGCGCTTCCAGGTGCTCACCGCCGACGGGCCGGCCGAGCTCGACCCCTTCGCCCAGGCCGTGTACGCCGCGGTCAAGCGGCCCCAGGTGAAGCCGCCGCTCGACGTGTCCCCGCGGGTGCTCGACGAGGTGCCGCGGGTCGAGGGCTCGCTGCCGCCGTTCGCCGACGCGCACTGGCCCGACCGGCTGCTCGACGAGGAGCTCGGCGAGCACTGCGCGCTGCTCACCACCGAGCCCGACGAGAAGCCGGTCGTCGCGCTGGCCACCGACCCGGTCGAGGTCGCCTCCGCGGAGGACCTGGGGGAGGCTGGCGGGCGCACCACGGTCGACCCGGGCCACGGGGCCTACGTCCTCTCCGGCGACTGGGACGACACGAGCAGCAGCACGCCGTACGTCGTCGACGCCAAGGGCCTCGCCTACCCCGTCGTCGGCGCCGAGACCCCCGACCAGCTCGGGTACGGCTCCCACGACGCGCCGCTGGTGCCCGACACCTGGCTGGAGCTGTTCGGCCAGGGCGTGGTGCTCTCGCGCGACGACGCGCTCTGCCCGCCGGCGCGCGAGCGGGTCCGCACGTGCGCCTGAGGGTCGCGACCGCGGCGCTCGTCCTCCCCACGGCCCTGGTCGTGCCGGTGGTGGGCGGGGTCGTGGTCGCCGGTCCCGCGGTGGCCGCCGAGGAGGACTGCAGTGCGATCCAGGAGGAGGCGCCGGCGGAGTCTACGGTCGCCACGAGGGAGAGCCGCCCGCTGGAGCTGATGCGGATCCGCGAGGCGCACGAGTACCTCCGCGAGCGGGACGTGGACCCGGGTGAGGGCGCGACCGTGGCGGTGCTCGACTCCGGCGTCAGCCAGCGCGGCGGGGTGCGGGTCACCGAAGCGGTCACCGCCACGGGGCGGAGCGACCTCGCCGACTACCACGGCACGGCGGTCGCCGGGCTGATCGCGGGGGCGCCCCGGTCCCCGGAGAAGCCGGTCGGCATCGCGCCGGCGGCCGAGATCCTCGACGTCCGCGTCTACGACTCCACCGAGGACGGCGGGGTCAGCGCCGCCGGGCTCGCGGCCGGCCTGCGCCACGTGCTGCGCCGCGGCGGCGTCGATGTCGTCAACATCTCGCTGCGGGTGGAGCGCGACGACGACGTGGAGCAGCTCGTCGAGGACCTGTGGGACGCCGGCACCATCGTGGTCGCGGCCGCCGGCAACCGGCCCGACGAGGACGAGGTCCCCCTCGGGCCGCTCTTCGCCTCGCCCGAGCCGGGTCAGGACGCCGCGAACCACGTCTTCCCGGCCGGCTACGAACGCGTGGTCGCGGTGAGCGCGACCGCCGAGGGGCTCCCGGACGCCGACGAGTCCGACGCCTCCGCGTTCGTGCTGCCCAACACCCAGACCGACGTCGCGGCCCCCGTCGTGGGCGCGGTGTCGGTGGCGCTCAACGGCGGCACCTGCACCCTCGACGCGGTCGCCACCTCCTGGGCGGCGGCCGAGGTCAGCGGGGTGCTCGCGCTGCTGCGGTCCCTCCACCCCGACGCGACCCCCGGCCAGCTGGTCAGCCGGCTGCTCTCCACCGCCGACGGCCGCCCCGACGTGCCCAGCCCGCTCACCGGGGCGGGCGTCGTCCAGCCGCTCGACGCCCTCCGGCGGCCCGTCTCGCCGGCGCGCGACGGCAGCCTGGACCGCACCACCGAGCGCCGCGACGTGCGCGCCGTACCTCCCGAGCCGGAGCCGGACACGATGGCCGGGCCGCGCCGGGAGGCGGTCTGGTGGGGACTGCTCGGCGGCGGCGCCGTGCTGCTCGCGCTGGTGCTGCGCCCGCTCCTCGCCCGCCGCGCCCCCGGCCGCTGAACGACCGGAGGCCGCCCCCGCAGCGCGGGGACGGCCTCCGTCGTTGCCGTGCAGCGGGTGGTCAGCGCACCCGGACCGTCCGCACCGGCGACGTGCTCCCGGCGTAGCTGCCGGTCGCGATGTACCTCGCCGTGAGCCGCAGCTTCTCGAGCCGGCGCGGCGCCGTGAGGGTGAAGGTCACCGTCCCGGTCCGGCCGGCGGTGAGCCGGCGCAGCTTCTGCACGTCGTAGGTCCCGCCGCCGCCCACGATCCGCAGCTTCACCTCGCCGAGCGGGGCGGCGCCCGGGACCAGGTCGCGGATCCGCACCGTGACGGCCAGCTTGCCGCCCCCGGCCACCGACCGGGCGGCCTTGACCTTGGTGCGGGTGGCCTTCTTCGTGACCCGGTACGTCATGGTCGACGTGGACCGGTCCGCGTCGGCCGTGCCGAGGTACGTCGCCCGCACGGTGTGCCGGCCCGCCGGCAGCAGCGCCGGGAGCTGGTAGGTCGCCGACCCGGTCTCGTCGACCGGCACGGTGGCGGTGGTCGAGCCGACGGTGAGCTCCACCTCGCCCCCGGTGGCCCCGCTGACCTCGACGTCGACCGTGCCCGGGGTGCCGAACACGCCCGACGGCTCGCTCATCGCGAGGGTGACCGAGGTCGGGGCCTTCGTGGAGAACGCCCCCGTGGCCGTGCGGCCGGTGCCGGCCCCGACGGCGGTCACGGCGACGTCGCCGCGCGCGACGTCCGCGGGCACCGTCAGCGTCGCGGTCGCGAGGCCGGTCCCGTCGGCGACCACGGTCACCGGCTCCATCCCGGTGGCCGTGAAGGTCACCGACTCCCCGGAGCGGAACCCGGCGGCCGTCAGCGTGAACGCGCTGCCGGGGGCGGCGTGCGTCGGCCCCTCGACGGTGCCACCCGCGAGCACGCCCTCGAGCTCGGCGCAGGCCGGCCCGGGAGTGCCGTACGCCGGCAGCGCGGCCGGCGTCGTGGGAGGCGTGCCGCTCGGGAGCAGCCCGTCGTCCTCGCTGACGGTCATGTTCACGATCGCCCGCTTGCCCATCACCGCGCCCGAGGTGTTGATGACGCTGGCCTTGACCGTCGTGCCGTTGGTGGTGCTCGCCGCGTCGTCACCCTGCACGGCGGCGGTCACCACCTGGCAGGTCTGGCCGGGGGCGAAGGTCACCCGCTCCATCGTGGCGCCGGCCCGGCTGGAGCTGGAGCCCAGCAGGGAGGCGTACCCCACGACCGTCGAGGTCGCCGGCTCGTCGAGGTAGACCGCCAGGTCCACGGTGCCGGGAGCGTCGCCCTCGACGGTGTTGGGTGCGTAGACGTCGATCGTCGGCCAGGTCCGCTGCCGCGGGGTGCCGACGGCGGAGCTCTCGAACGCCAGGTCCGAGAGGTACGCCCCGCCGGCGGCGGTGGCGTCCAGGCCCTGGGCCGCGGTGAACCGCACCTCCCGCAGGTCGCCGACCGTGAGGCCGGCCTCGGTGAGGGCGGCGGTGGGCACGTTGACCTGCTGGAGCACGATCTTCCTCAGCGTGGACGTCGCGTTCGGGTTCGTCGACGTCGGCAGCCGTACCAGGGCGAGCGGGTTGAGCGCCGAGACCGGGGAGCGCCAGGTGGCGCCCTTGCCGTCCACGACGGTCAGGGTGAGGTCGGTGCCCGAGGCGACGGTCTCGTCGGCCGCCATCTTGACCGAGAGCCGCTCGAAGCCGCGGGCGTCGCGCCGGCCGGCGGGGACGCCGACCCGCAGCTCCCCGGTGCCCGAGGTCCAGGTCATCCGGGTCACCGGCGTGGCCGGCACGTTGCCGCCGTTGGTGGCCGGGGTCCAGTGCGGCACGGTGGCGCTGGCCTGGTTCGCCGTGCAGGCGGGCAGCGTCTGGGCGGTGGTGCGCGCGTTCATGCTGGCGCACACCGTCGCGGTGGCGGTGCCGAAGGTCCGGACCAGCGACGTGGTGCTCTCGAAGCTGGTGACGGTGCTCCGGGCCGAGGCCGGGGCGGTCGCCATGCTGCGGACGTCCTCGTCGCCGAGGACCGCCGGCACCGCGCCGGTGCCGTCGAACATCGGCAGGAACTGGCGCTCGCCACCGAGGGTGGCGCGGAACCAGCCGGCCATGTACGCCGTGCCCTGGTCGTACTGCTCCTGGGGCGTCATCCGGATCGAGGTCTCCGCGACGGTCGGGTCGGTGCCGCAGATCGGCTCCGTCCGCCGGGCGGCGCTGCCGCTCCAGTCATCGCTGACGCTGTAGGCGTACTGCCCCGGCGTCCACACGGTGTTGTAGAAGTTGTGGTTGGCGCCCATCGCCCAGACCCCGCTGCGCAGGACGTCGTCGTCGAAGGCGTAGCGCGAGTCGTCGAGCATGTGCTGGCCCTGCTGGTTGGAGACGTCGCCGTCGCAGTAGGGGAGCATCACGTTCATCGGCACGTCCGGCACGGTCATCCGCCCGAAGTCGACCGGCGCGAGCGGCAGGATCGACTCGATCGCCCACGGGGAGTCGAGCGCCTGGTTGAGGACGGCGGCCGAGGTGACGCCCTCGCCGCCGCGCGAGTGACCCATCATGCCGATCGTGCTCAGGTCGAAGCGGCCGACCAGGTCGGCGGCCCGCACCGGGTCGAGCGGCTCGACGCCGTTCGGGAAGCCCTCGGCGCGCTCGGCGAGCGCCTCCGCGCCCTCGACGAACGCCTGGTCCAGGCTGACGTCCCGGTCCTCCCACGCGTCGTGGTACGAGACCGGGTCGCCCTTGCCGGCGTCCCGCAGGAGGGTGAGCGTGTCGAGGAGCAGCTGGCCGCGTGCCTGGGCGCCCTGGTCGGCCGCCAGCTGGTTGTCGTTGGCGTTGATCGCGTTCGCGGAGATCGAGACCACGGCGTACCCGTTGCTCGCCAGGGCCCGCGCGGTGCCGTCGTACCCGAGGTAGCTGGGGATCGACTTCCTGCTGGTGTCCTCGGGAGTGGTGGTGCAGGGCCAGCGCAGCGGGTTGGCCGTGCCGGTGCCGTAGCAGGAGCCGTGCCGGCCGTGCAGCAGGACCACGGTCGGGCGGGCGCCGCCGGTCGTGGGCAGGTACAGCTTGCCCTCCAGCTCGCCGTCGATCCCGCCGATGGCGGCCAGCGGGATGCTCTGCTCGCCGAACTTGTAGATCGACTCGGTCCAGTCGTAGGAGCCGATCGAGGACGGGTCGGCGTCCAGCGCCTTCGCCGCGGTCGCCGGGGGGACCTCGACGGCGTCGGTGGTCCGGGCGCCCGCGGTGTCGGACTGGCTGGCCCACCCGGGGGTCACCTGCGCGGCGTCCGCGACCGCCGGGTCCGCGGTGAAGACCGACAGCGACAGGCCGTCGGCGGACTCGGTGGCCAGTCCGATGCTCTCGCCGTCGACCAGGATCGTCGGCGCGTCCGAGCGGATCGGCAGCGGCGCGTCGAGGTCGACGGTGACCTGGTAGCCGCCGGCGGCGGGGGTGACGGTCCAGCCGTCGCCCGCGGCGACCTCCGGGTCGGCCGGTGCGGCGTGGGCCGGTGCCAGCGACACGCTGGTCAGGGTGGCGGAGAGGAGGACGGCGGCGAGGCCGCCCCCCAGGCTCCGCGTGAGGGTGCTTGGCAAGGGGCGCTCCGAGGTCGGGTCACCCACAGCCCACGGCCATCACCGAGGACCCGCGGGCGAGAACTGATCGAGGGCGTCACCGTAGGGAGGCGGCGTTTCCGCGAGGTTTTCCGCAGGTAACGGTGGAGCGCGACCGTGCGGTGACCCGCGCGGGACCCGGAACGCAGGACGGCGCCGGCCCCCTGTGCGGGGGCCGGCGCCGTCGAGTGGCGGAGGATAGGGGATTCGAACCCCTGAGGGCTGTTAACCCAACCCGCTTTCCAAGCGAGCGCCATAGGCCACTAGGCGAATCCTCCGCCGAGGAGCGTACCGGTCGGTCCGGACGGTCGTGAAATCCCCTCCCCGTGTCCCCGGTGCGCCCGCTCCGTGCGGGGTGCGGGGTGGCTTTGGCGGCCCGGGAGGGGCTCGCCTACACTCATGCCCAACCCCCCGTGTGGCGGCATCTCACCCAACTCCCCCAGGGCCGGAAGGCAGCAAGGGTCAGTGAGCTCTGTCGGGTGCGCGGGGGGCCTTCTCGTCTCCGGGGCCCGGCCGGTACCGGGCTGTCGGACCCGGTCGTTAGGGTGCTGGAGTGGAGTCCCCCCTCGCGCTGTACCGCCGCTACCGGCCGGAGACGTTCGCCGAGGTCATCGGCCAGGACCACGTGACCGCGCCGCTCCGGGCCGCCCTGGCCAACAACCGGGTCAACCACGCCTACCTGTTCTCTGGCCCCCGCGGGTGCGGCAAGACCACCTCGGCGCGGATCCTCGCCCGGGCGCTCAACTGCGAGCAGGCCCCCGTGGCCGACCCGTGCGGTGAGTGCGACAGCTGCCGCGACCTCGCCCGCGGCGGCCCCGGCTCCATCGACGTCATCGAGATCGACGCGGCGTCCCACGGCGGCGTCGACGACGCCCGCGACCTGCGCGAGAAGGCGTTCTTCTCCCCGGTCCGCAGCCGCTACAAGGTCTACATCATCGACGAGGCGCACATGGTGACCACGCAGGGCTTCAACGCCCTGCTGAAGCTGGTCGAGGAGCCCCCGCCGCACCTCCGGTTCATCTTCGCCACCACCGAGCCCGACAAGGTGCTGCCGACGATCCGGTCGCGCACCCACCACTACCCCTTCCGGCTGATCCCGCCGCGCCTGCTCTCGGCGTACCTCACCGACCTCTGCGAGCGCGAGCAGGTCACCATCGCCCCGGCCGCGCTGCCGCTGGTCGTGCGCGCGGGTGGCGGCTCGGCCCGCGACACCCTCTCGGTGCTCGACCAGCTGCTCGGCGGCGCCGGCCCCGAGGGCGTCACCCACGAGCTCGCGACCGGGCTGCTCGGCTACACCCCCGACACGCTGCTCGACGAGGTCGTCGACGCGTTCGCCGCCGGCGACGGCGCGGCGGTCTTCGGGGTGGTCGACAAGGTCATCGAGACCGGTCAGGACCCCCGCCGGTTCACCGAGGACCTGCTGCGCCGGCTGCGCGACCTGGTGATCGTGGCGGCGGTCCCCGAGGCGACGGCGACCGGCCTGATCGACGTCTCCCAGGACCAGGGGGAGCGGCTCGTGGCCCAGGCCGCGCGCTTCGGCGCCGCCGAGCTGAGCCGGGCCGCCGACCTGGTCGCCACCGGTCTCACCGAGATGCGCGGGGCCACCGCCCCGCGGCTGCTGCTCGAGCTCATCTGTGCCCGGGTGCTGCTGCCCGGCGCCGACCACTCGACGGCCGGGCTGATGGCCCGGGTCGACCGCCTCGAGAAGCGGCTCACCATCACCGGCGTCCCCTCCGCGCCGGCCGCCCCCGCGGCGCCGTCCCTGCCGGCCCAGGACCGCCCCGCCGACGTCCACCTGGCCAGCGACCGGCCCACCGAGGCCGCGGCGCCGCCCACCCCGCCCGTCGCGGGGCCCCGTCCGGTGGACACGCCCCCCGCGGCCCCGCCGGCCGCCGCCCCGGAGGCTCCGGCTCCGGCCGAGACGGGGCCGGCGCCCGAGCCCACGCCCGAGCCCACGCCTGAGCCCACGCCTGAGCCCACGCCTGCCCCGCGCGCCGAGCAGCCGGGGGAGCCCGCCCCGGCGGCCGGCGCCCTCACGCTCGTCGACGTGCGCCGACTGTGGCCCGACATCGTCGAGGCCACCAAGATGCGCCGACGGGTCGCCTGGATGATCCTCACCCAGAACTGCCAGGTCGTCGCGGTCGAGGGCAGGGTCGTCACCCTCGGGTTCTCCAACTCCGGTGCGCGCGACTCGTTCGTCGCCGGCGGCTGCGACGAGGTGCTGCGCCAGGCGGCCATCGACGTCGTGGGCGCCGACTGGAAGATCGAGACGATCGTCGATCCCGGTGCCCAGCCCGGCACCGGACGGCCCGCCGCCCCGCCGTCCCAGACCGCCGACCCCGCCGCGGCGCCGGGGTCCGGTCCCGCGGACGACGCGGCGCCGTCCGACTCCCCGGCCCCGCGGGAGACACCGCCGGCCCGCTCCGCCGAGGCCGCGGGCCCCGAGGCGATCGCCCGGGCGCGCGAGGCGGTCCAGCAGACCCGGCCGGCCGGTGCCGAGGCGCCGCGCGGGCCCGACCTGGCCGAGGCCGACGCCGACGCCCACCCCGACGACCTCGATGCCGACACCGACGGGCTCGGCGGCGCCGAGCTGCTCGCCCGCGAGCTCGGTGCCCAGGTGATCGAGGAGATCCGCCATCAGTGAACCGCTCTCTCCCGAGGTGAGGACCCCATGACCCAGAACCCCTTCGACGCCCTCGGCGGTGCCGGTGGTCTCGACATGAACGCCCTGCTCCAGCAGGCCCAGCAGATGCAGGAGCAGCTGGTGTCGGCCCAGGAACGGCTCGCCGAGGCGACGGTCGACGGCACCGTCGCCGGTGGCGCGGTCACCGTCACCGTCAACGGCACCGGCGAGCTGGTCGGCGTGGTGGTCAAGGCCGGGCAGTTCGACGGCACCGACGCCGACGACCTCTCCGACCTCGGCGACATGATCGTCGCCGCCTACCGCGACGCCAAGGCCCAGGCCGACGCGCTCGCCGGCGAGGCCCTCGGCCCGCTGGCCGGCGGTCTGGGCGGCGCTCTCGGCGGCGACCCGGGCGACGGTGGCCTCGCGGGCCCCGGTCGGCTCGGGTTCTAGGGACCTCCTTTGTACGAAGGCGTCGTCCAGGACCTGATCGACGAGCTCGGCCGGCTTCCCGGGGTGGGTCCCAAGAGCGCGCAGCGGATCGCGTTCCACCTGCTCCAGGCCGAGCCGGCCGACGTACGCCGGCTCGCCGACGTGCTTGTCGAGGTCAAGGCCAAGGTCAAGTTCTGCAGCATCTGCTTCAACGTCTCCGAGGACGACCAGTGCCGGATCTGCCGCGACCCGCGGCGTGACCCGTCGGTGCTGTGCGTGGTCGAGGAGTACAAGGACGTCGTGGCGATCGAGCGCACCCGCGAGTACCGCGGCCGCTACCACGTCCTCGGCGGGGCGATCTCGCCGATCGACGGCATCGGCCCCGAGCAGCTGCGCATCCGCGAGCTGATGACGCGGCTGGCCGACGGGGCGATCACCGAGACGATCCTGGCCACCGACCCCAACCTCGAGGGCGAGGCGACGGCGACGTACCTCACCCGGATGCTGAGGCCGCTCGGGTTGCGCGTGACCCGGTTGGCGAGTGGACTGCCGGTGGGCGGTGACCTGGAGTACGCCGACGAGGTCACCCTGGGACGAGCGTTCGTGGGAAGGCGGTCCGCAGATGACTGAGCAGGACACCGGGCAGCCGACGGCCGCACAGCTGGCCGAGCAGCTGCTGCCGGACTCCGCGATGGAGGAGTTCGCCCAGCAGATCGCCGACCAGGTCGAGAGCTTCCTGGTCGCGCTCCAGGCGATCTCCCGTGAGGAGGACGGCGGCGCGACGATCTCGCTGCTGCTCCTCGAGGTCAGCCAGCTGCTGCTGGCCGGGGCCCGGCTCGGCGCGCAGGCCGACTTCACGCCCGACCAGGAGTACCAGCCCGACGTCGGGCCCGACCCCGACCTGGACGCGATGCGGATGCGGCTCGCGACCCTCCTGGACCCGGTCGACACCTACTCCTACGTCTTCGACCCCTACGTCCCCGAGGTGGTCACCGCCAACCTCTCCGACGAGCTCACCGCGATCGCCAGCGACGTCGCCAACGGGCTGCGGCACTTCCGCCACGGCCACGTCAACGAGGCGCTGTGGTGGTGGCAGTTCTCCTACGTCTCCTCGTGGGGCACCAGCGCGACCGCCGCGCTGAGCGCGCTGCACTCGATCGTGACCCACTCCCGCCTCGACGCCGACGACGACCTCGACGCCGAGCAGGTCGCCGCCGCCGATGAGATGCTCGGCGGGGTCGAGACAGCGGGCCGGTAGGCTCGGACGCGGTCGCCACACCGCCCGTGCAGCCTCAGGAGCGGCGGGTCCGGACCGGCGGCCCCGTCGTCACACACCAACCTGAGGGAACGCCGTGGGCATTGTCGTGCAGAAGTACGGCGGCTCGTCCGTCGCTGACGCGACCGGGATCAAGCGAGTCGCACAGCGGATCGTCAACACGCGCAAGGCCGGTCACGACGTCGTCGTCGTGGTCTCGGCCATGGGCGACACCACCGACGAGCTCCGCGACCTCGCCGAGCAGGTGACCCCGCTGCCGCCGCCGCGCGAGCTCGACATGCTGCTCACCGCGGGGGAGCGGATGTCGATGGCGCTGGTCGCGATGGCGATCGCCCAGCTCGGCCACAAGGCGCAGTCGTTCACGGGCTCCCAGGCCGGCGTGATCACCGACTCCGCGCACGGCAAGGCCAAGATCATCGACATCACGCCGGGCCGGATCGAGAACGCCATCAAGGACGGCGCGATCGCGATCGTCGCCGGCTTCCAGGGCGTCTCCCAGGACACCAAGGACGTCACCACGCTCGGCCGGGGCGCCTCCGACACCACCGCGGTGGCGCTGGCGGCCGCGCTCAAGGCCGACGTGTGCGAGATCTACAGCGACGTCGACGGCGTCTTCACCGCCGACCCGCGGATCGTGCCCGCCGCCCGCAAGCTCGACCGCATCTCCACCGAGGAGATGCTCGAGATGGCGGCCTGCGGCGCCAAGATCCTGCACCTGCGGTGCGTCGAGTACGCCCGCCGCTACGACATGCCCATCCACGTGCGCTCCTCCTTCTCCCAGAAGGAGGGCACCTGGATCATCCCCGACGCACAGCAGGGAGCAGAGATGGAGCAGGCGATCATCGCCGGCGTCGCCCACGACCGCAGCGAGGCCAAGATCACCGTCGTCGGCGTCCCCGACAAGGTGGGCGAGGCGGCCCGCATCTTCGAGGCGCTGGGCGCGACCGAGGTCAACCTCGACATGGTGGTGCAGAACGTGTCCGCGGCCTCGACCGGGCTCACCGACATCTCCTTCACGCTCCCGCGCACCGACGGCCAGGCCGCGATGAGCGCACTGGCGCGGATCCAGGACGAGGTCGGCTACGACCAGCTGCTCTACAACGACCAGGTCGGCAAGGTGTCGCTGATCGGCGCCGGCATGCGGTCCCACCCGGGCATCACCGCGCGCTTCTTCGCCGCGCTGGCCTCGGCCGGCGTGAACATCGAGATGATCTCGACCTCGGAGATCCGGATCTCGGTGATCGTCGAGGAGGCCCGGGTCGACGAGGCCGTGCGCGCCACCCACACCGCCTTCGACCTCGACTCCGACGAGGTCGAGGCGGTCGTCTACGGCGGGACCGGCAGATGACCAGGGCCACCGTGAACGTCGGCATCGTCGGTGCCACCGGCCAGGTGGGCGTCGCGATGCGCCAGATCCTCGAGGAGCGCGACTTCCCGGTCGGCGACCTCCGGTTCTTCGCCTCCGCCCGCTCCGCCGGCACCGTGCTGGCGTACGCCGGCCGCGAGGTCGTCGTCGAGGACGCCGCCACCGCCGACCCCACCGGTCTCGACATCGCCCTGTTCTCCGCCGGGGCGAGCACGTCGCGCGCGCTCGCGCCGCGGTTCGCCGAGGCCGGCGTGATGGTCATCGACAACTCCTCGGCGTTCCGCCGGGACCCCGAGATCCCGCTGGTCTGCTCGGAGGTGAATCCCGAGGCGATCGCGCTCGCCCACGGCCGGATCATCGCCAACCCCAACTGCACGACGATGGCCGCGATGCCGGTGCTCAAGCCGCTGCACGAGGAGGCCGGGCTGGTGCGCCTGGTCGTCTCCACCTACCAGGCGGTCTCCGGCTCCGGCGTCGCCGGCGTCGAGGAGCTCGCCGGCCAGGTCGCGGCTGCCGGCGACAAGGCCCGCGAGCTGGCGTACGACGGCGAGGCCGTGGCCTTCCCCGACCCGCAGACCTACGTGCGCCCCATCGCCTACAACGTGCTCCCGATGGCGGGCTCGATCGTCGACGACGGGCTCGGCGAGACCGACGAGGAGCAGAAGCTCCGCCACGAGTCCCGCAAGATCCTCGGCATCCCCGACCTCCGGGTCTCCGGGATCTGCGTGCGGGTCCCGGTCTTCACCGGGCACTCGCTCGCGGTCAACGCCGAGTTCGCCTCGGCGATGACGGTCGACCGGGCGCGCGAGCTGCTGGCGGGCGCCCCCGGCGTCGAGCTCTCCGAGGTGCCCACGCCGCTGCAGGCGGCCGGCAAGGACCCGTCGTACGTCGGGCGGCTGCGGCAGGACGAGGGCGTCGACGGCGACCGCGGGCTGGCGATGTTCATCTCCAACGACAACCTGCGCAAGGGCGCGGCCCTCAACACCGTGCAGATCGCCGAGCTGGTGGCCGCCGCGCTCTGAGGCGAGCCGCGGTGGACGATGTGCGGGTTCGCACACCTCCGGGTGGGTCGACCCCTACACTCACGCGTAGATGGGGGGACATCTATGCCTGAGGCTCTGCGCCGTTACCTGGCGCTCATGACCGCTGCCGCCGCCTGCTCCGCGTCGGTGGCCCTGCTCGCACCACCGGCCGCCGCTGACGACAGCGGCATCGGCGCCGCCACCTCGCGGACCTGCACCGGTCTCGAGCGGGTCGCGGGCACGTCCGTGCGCGCCGAGCTGTGCGTCGCCACGGTGTACCGCCCCAGGACCGGGAGGACGAAGGTCACCTCGGTCCTCAAGGTGGTGAACCGAGCGGGGGTGCCGGTCCGGACGCGCGTCGCCTACCGCGGCGTCGGGAAGCCGATCCCGCGCCGCCTGGGCCCCGCGGTCTCGGCAGAGCAGCGGGGGGCGGTGACGCTCTACAAGAAGGTCTCCACCCACCGGGTGCTGCCGTGGGGGCTGTCCACGGTCAAGGCCAAGGTCCGGGCCCCGAAGGGCGACGGCACGTACGGCACCCGCCGGCTCACCGCCCACCTGCCCTAGCGGCGATGCCTGGCCCTCCGCCCGCTACTCGCGGGCGGGCTCGATGACCGAGGTCGTCACCCAGTAGCTGGCGGCGTAGGTCGCCAGGCTGACGACCGGGATCACGATCAGCATCCACCAGTCGAGCAGGTGCTCGACGAGGAACAGCAGTGCCACCACGGCCAGCAGGCCGACCGCGAGGAAGCTGGTGCTGCCCGGGTCGGGGACCCTCGACCAGCGCAGCAGCGCGGAGCCGGCGACGACGCAGACGGCGACGATCGCGAGGAGCAGGAAGAACCCGGCGTCGCCGCACGACGCCGTGCCCCGGGCCGCGTCGCAGACCTGCAGGCTGCCCGAGGTGAGGACGACGGCCAGCAGGCCGACCACGGCGCCGGTCGCCGCCGCGGCCGCCAGACCGGTGAGCACGGGCTCCCGGGGGATGCGCGGGACGCGCGAGGTCTTCTCGGGTGCGGCCGCCGTCGCGACGGCGGGGGCGGCGGGGGCGGCGGTGGCCCCGGTGCGCCGTGCGGGGGGCGCGGACACCGGCGCCGGCTCGACCTCGTCGGCGAACAGCGGCGGCGCGGCCTCCGACACGGGTGCGGGGGCGGGCACCGGCTCCGGCTCGGGCACCGGCTCCGGCGTGGGGACGGGCTCGGGCACCGGCTCGGGCGTCGGCTCGGGCTCGGGCGTCGTCGCGATGACCTGGGTGGGCGCCTCGGGGACGGGCTCCGGAGCAGGCTCGGGTGCGACCGGCTCGATCACCTCGGTCGGCTGCTCGTCGACGGGAGCCGGACGGGGCCGGCGCTTGCGCCGGAAGAGCGAGGGCGGCTCGAGGGACGGCGGCGGCCCCGGGTCGCGATCGTCGTCTGCCATGCGCTGAGTCTGTCAGACCCGGGACGTGCAGGAGCCCGGATCCGTGGTGACGGATCCGGGCTCCTCCTGACGTCGAGGACGTCGATCGGTCGGGCTGACAGGATTTGAACCTGCGGCCTCCTCGTCCCGAACGAGGCGCGCTACCAAGCTGCGCCACAGCCCGATCGTGAACGTCGGCCGGGGCCGGGCTCACAAGCACCGGAGCATACCGGAGGCGGAGAGTGACTCCCCAATCGGCCCGGGGGTGCGGTCAGGGGCGCGGGCGGAGCGTGAGCAGCGTCGCCTCGGGCCGGCAGGCGACCCGGACCCGGGCGTACGGGCTGGTGCCGAGCCCGGCCGAGACGTGCAGCCACGCCGAGCCCGGGTCACCGGGCCGCGACCCCGCCGGGTGCCGGTGCAGCCCGCGGGCCCGGGCGGGCTCGAGGTCGCAGTTGGTGGTCAGGGCGCGACCGCCCGGCAGGCAGACCTGGCCGCCGTGGGTGTGGCCGGCCAGCAGCGCGTCGTACCCGTCGGCGGCGAGCTGGTCGAGCACCCGGAGGTACGGCGCGTGCGCGACGCCGAGGCGCAGGTCTGCGGTCGGGTCGGCCGGGCCCGCGACGTCCTCGAGCCGGTCGTAGCCCAGGTGCGGGTCGTCGACGCCGGCGAACGCGATCCGGGTCCCGGCGACCGTCAGCGTCGCCCGGGTGTTGGTGAGGTCGACCCAGCCGCGGGAGGTGAAGGTGCCGCGGAGCTCGCGCCACGGCAGCTCGGGGACGTCGGTGTGCCGCGTGCCGTCGTCGGGGAGCAGGTAGCGCAGCGGGTTGCGGAAGCTCGGCTCGAAGTAGTCGTTGCTGCCCAGGACGAAGACCCCCGGCACGTCCAGCAGCCCGCCGAGCGCGTCCAGCACGGCCGGCACCGCCGCCCGGTGCGCGAGGTTGTCGCCGGTGTCGACGACCAGGTCCGGTTGTAGCGACGCCAGGCCGGCGATCCAGTCCAGCTTGCGGGTCTGTCCCGGGGTGACGTGCAGGTCGGAGAGGTGCAGGACCCGCAGCGGTCGGTGCCCGGCGGGCAGGACCGGCACCTCGACCTGGCGCAGCGTGTAGCGCCGGGCCTCCGTCGCGGCGTACGCCGTCAGCCCGGCGCCGGCGAGCGCGCCGGCGGCCGCCAGGCGGGTCAGGAGACGCGGCAGGACGTGGGGGAGGGGCATCGGCACAGGCTGCCACAATGGGCCCCATGAGCTCCCTCAAGGACCGTCTCCGCGCCGACCTGACCGCTGCCATCAAGGGCCGCGACGAGGTGCGCTCCTCGACCCTGCGGATGGTCCTCACGGCCGTCACCAACGCCGAGGTCGCCGGCAAGGAGGCCAAGGAGCTCACCGACGACGACATCGTCGGCGTGCTGTCCTCCGAGGCGAAGAAGCGCCGCGAGGCCGCGGTCGCGTTCGAGGACGGCAACCGCCCGGAGATGGCCGCCAAGGAGCGGGCCGAGGCCGAGGTGCTCGCCGACTACCTGCCCCAGCAGCTGAGCGTCGAGGAGATCGCCGAGATCGTCACCGCGGCGGTCGCGCAGGTGGGCGCCGCGGGCGAGGGGATGCGGGCGATGGGCAAGGTGATGGGCGTGGTCCAGCCCCAGGTGAAGGGCCGGGCCGACGGCGCCGCCGTGGCCGCGGAGGTACGCCGCCAGCTCGGCTGACCGGCGCGGTCAGCCGCGTCCGCCGCCTCCGCCGCCGCGCGGCCCGCCGCCGCCACGAGGACCGCCGCCGCCGCCACCGCCGCCACCGTCGTCACCACCGCCGCCGCTGGACGGCGGCGCGGGCGGCGGGGCCGGGGCTGTGACCCCGGCGCCGGGGACGCCGGACGGGTAGACGAACGACTCGGCGTCGATGTAGGGCAGCACGCCGCGCATGGCCTGGCCCCAGATGGGCGCGGCGTACCCGGAGCCGGAGGCGCCGTAGATGGTGATCGGCCCGATGTTGACGCCCTCGAGGCTGGACGGGGTCCCGAACTCGTTGGCGCCCGCGATCATCGCGGCGGTGGCCATCGTCGGGGTGTAGCCGGCGAACCAGACCGAGTTGCCGCTGTCGGTCGTGCCGGTCTTGCCGGCGGCGTCGCGGCCGAGGCTCTGGGCGCTGG
Source organism: Nocardioides dongkuii (assembly GCF_014127485.1). NCBI lineage: Bacteria > Bacillati > Actinomycetota > Actinomycetes > Propionibacteriales > Nocardioidaceae > Nocardioides > Nocardioides dongkuii. The sequence continues at coordinate 399,421 of NZ_CP059903.1, forward strand.
CGAACCCGCCCTCGATGACCCCCCGGAGGATGTCGTTGACCGCGTCGGCCGTGGACTCCTCCATCACCTGGGTGCAGCGGGCGGGGTACTCCTTGAGCAGGTTGCCCTTGCTGTCCTCGATCGCGGTGACCGGGCGGGCGTCGCAGTGCAGCCCGCGGGCGCCGAAGGTCGCGTAGGCCTCGGCCATCTCCAGCGGGCTCACGTCGGCGACACCGAGGGTGAAGGTCGGGACCCGCTCGGGCAGCCGGTCGGGCTGCTCCTTGCCCGTGGGGTTCTCCAGGTCGATGCCCATCTCCTGGGCGAGGCTGAACGGCTCGCACAGGCCGGTGATCTGCTCGAGCTTCATGAAGAACGTGTTCACCGAGAGCCGGGTGCCGTTGTAGAGGTTGGCGGTGATGCTGTCGGTGGTGGAGTTGGTCATCGGGAACTCGCCGTAGCCGTAGGGCTCGCCGTCGCAGTCCTCGTAGTCCTCCAGCCGGAGGACCGCCGGGTCGGGCGCGTAGATGGCCTCGGAGAGCGGGGTGCCGTCCTCGATGGCCTGGGCCAGGATGAAGACCTTGAACGTCGAGCCGCCCTGGAACCCCTTGGCGGTGCCGTACTTCTCGTTGATCGCGTAGTTGAGGTAGGTCTGGCCCTTCTCCTTGTTGCGGCCCATCGGCCGCGACTGGGCCACCGCCCGGACCTCGCCCGTGCCCGGCTCGACCATCGCGAGCGCGCCGATCGCGTTGACCTTGGCGTAGACGTGGGTGCTGACCGCCTCATCCGCGGAGCGCTGGAAGCGCTGGTCGAGCGTGGTGCGGATCGTGAGGCCGCCGTTCTTGAGCAGCTGGCTGCGCTCGTCGCGGTTCTTGCCGAGCGACTTGTCGCGCAGCAGGTACTCCATGACGTAGTCGCAGAAGAACGGCGCGGCGGAGGAGACGCACCCGTTGTCGGCGGGCTGCGGGTCGAGCCCCAGGGGGCTGTCCTTGATCTTCTCGGCCTTGGCCGCGGGGACGACGTTCAGCTCGGCCATCCGGTCGAGCACGACGTTGCGGCGCTCCATGGCCCGGTCGGGGTAGTTGGTCGGGTCGTAGCCGGTGGGGTTCTTCACCAGCCCGGCGAGCAGCGCGGACTGGCGCAGGTTGAGCGCGCGGGCGTTGACGTCGAAGTAGTGCTTGGCGGCCGCCTGGATGCCGTAGGCGCCGTCGCCGAAGTAGGCGATGTTGAGGTAGCGCTCCAGGATCCAGTCCTTGGAGTGCTCCTCCTCCATCGCGATGGCGTAGCGCAGCTCGCGCAGCTTGCGCGCGTAGCTGTTGTCGGTGGCCTCGCGGCGCTCCCGCTTGGAGCTCGCCTGCGTCACCAGCGTCTGCTTGACCAGCTGCTGGGTGATCGAGGAGCCGCCCTGGACCGACGCGCCGTCGTTGGCGGCGTTGGTGACGAAGGCACGCAGGGTGCCCTTGAGGTCGAGCGCGCCGTGCTCGTAGAACCGGTAGTCCTCGATCGCGACGATCGCCTTGACCATCGTCCGCGACATCTGGCGCAGCGGCACCTCGACGCGGTTCTGGTCGTAGATGGTCGCCATCACCTCGCCCTGGCGGTCCAGGATCTGGGTGCGCTGCGGCAGCGCCTGGGTGTCGAGCTCCTCCGGGAGGTCGCTGAGCGCCTCCGAGGCGTTGCGTGCCCCGACGCCGAGCACGCCCGCGAACGGGATCGCCAGCCCGGCCACGATGACGCCGAGCACGGCCGAGACCGCGAGCATGACGGCGATGTGGCTGGCGACCCGGCGAGGGGTCAGGCGCGGCGCGGCGGGCGGGGGCGTCGTCGGCATGCTCCCAGGGTACGCGGAGCGCGCCGTGGCCCGGCATCTCCGAGAGGTCGCCCGGGAGCCGACCCGAGGGGGAGATGACTAGGACGGACTAGTCATTTCGGACTATCCCACGTAGGCCGATGGGGTCTGTCCCTCTGGCCCAATTGTCTTTACCTTGGGGACTCGAGAGTCACCGGGAGGGCGTCATGGGGACGCCTACTCATCCCGGAACGATGTGGGGACATCATCATGTGGGTTGAAGACTGGACGCCTCGCGCTGCTTGCAAGTCGGCAACGCCGGATCAGCTGTTCGTGCGCGGCGCGGAGCAGAACAAGGCCAAGCAGCTGTGCTCCGGGTGCCCTGTGCGCACCGAGTGCCTGGCCGAGGCACTGGACAACCAGATCGAGTGGGGCGTCTGGGGAGGCATGACCGAGCGCGAGCGCCGGGCCCTGCTCCGCCGGCGGCCGACCTCCTCCTGGCGCTCGGTGCTCGAGACCGCCCGGGAGCAGCAGGTCGTCTCCCCGGTCTCGCAGACCGCCAGCTGAGCTAGCCCTTCGCCAGCAGCGTCCCGATCCGCCGCAGCCCGGTGAGGTCGTGGACGTCGGTGGAGAGCGCCGGCACCACCGTCGTCGCGACGTGCGGGTGCGCCGCCGCGAACCGGTCGCGCAGCACGGCCTCGCGCTCCACCATGCGCACGCGGTCGGCGTGCAGCCGGAGCAGGCCGGCCGTGAGCGAGCCCGGGTCGCGCTTGCGCAGCCGGGCGGCCGCGGTGGTCGCCTCCTCGGCCGACAGCGTGCCCCGCGGGGGCGGCGCCGCCCGGTTGACGACCAGCCCCGCGAGCGGCATCCGGTCCTCGCCGAGCCGCTCCACGAAGTACGCCGCCTCGCGCAGCGCGTCCGGCTCGGGCGCGGCGACGACGAGGAACGCCGTCCCGTCGGCCTGGAGCAGCGCGTAGGTCTTCTGCGCCCGCGCCCGGAAGCCGCCGAAGACGGTGTCGAGGGCCGCGACGAAGGTCTGCATGTCGCTCAGCACCTGGCCGCCCAGGATCTTGTTCAGCGCGCCGGTGATCATCCCGAACCCGGCGCTCATCAGCTTCGCCGGGCCGCGGGCGGGCGCGAGCATCAGCCGGATGAACCGGCCGTCGAGGAAGCTGGAGAGCCGCTCCGGGGCGTCGAGGAAGTCCAGCGCCGACCGGGACGGCGGGGTGTCGACGACGATCAGGTCGTAGGTGCCGTCCCGCTGGGCGTCGGCGTGGAGCTGGCCGAGCTTCTCCATCGCCATGTACTCCTGCGTGCCCGCGAACGAGCTCGACAGCGCGATGTAGAAGGGGTTCTCCAGGATCTGGCGGGCCTTCTCGGGGCTGGCCTGGCTCTCGACCACCTCGTCGAAGGTGCGCTTCATGTCGAGCATCATCGCGTCCAGGCTCCCCGTCGCCCCGGGCGCGAGGCCGGTGACGGGGCGCGGGGTGTTGTCGAGCCTCTCGATGCCCATCGCCTGGGCCAGCCGCCGGGCCGGGTCGATGGTCAGCACCACGACCTTGCGGCCGCGCTCGGCCGCACGCAGCGCGAGCGCGGCGCTCGTGGTCGTCTTGCCGACGCCGCCCGAGCCGCAGCACACGATGATCCCGGTGCCGCGGTCGTCGAGCAGCGCGTCGACGTCGAGGGTCGGGGCGGTGCCGCCGTGGGCGGCGAGCGGGCCGACGCGGGGCCGGGAGGCGCGCGCGGCCATCAGGCGAGCCCCTGCTCGCGCAGCAGGGCGGCCAGCTCGTAGAGCCCGCCGAGGTCGACGCCGCCCGTCAGCCGCGGCAGCTCGTACGACGGGACGTCGAGGTCGGCGACCAGCGCGCGCTGGGCGTCCTCGAGGGCGCGCCGCTCGGCGTGGTCGCGGGCCTCGGCGGCGAGCCCGTCGACCAGGGTGCGCGGCGCCGACACCCCGACCGCCTCGAGGTCGGCCCGGACCGCGTCCTTGTCGATCCGGCCCTTGCTGGCCGCGGCGAGGTCGGCGTCGCCGATCTCGCGCGGGCGGACCTGGTTGACCACGACCGCGCCCACCGGGAGCCGGTTGCGGCGGAGCTCCTCGATCCCGTCGGCGGTCTCCTGCACCGGCATCTCCTCCAGGACCGTGACCAGGTGGACCGCGGTCCGCGGGGAGCGGAACAGGGTCATCATCGTGTCGGACTGGTTCTTGATCGGCCCGACCTTCGCGAGCCCGGCGAGCTCCCCGCTCACGTTGAGGAACTGCGCGATCCGTCCGGTCGGCGGCGCGTCGAGCACGACCGCGTCGTACTGCACGGCGCCCTTGTTGCGGCTGTTGCGCTGCACGGCCTCGAACACCTTCCCGGTGAGCAGCACGTCGCGGACGCCCGGGGCGATCGTGGTCGCGAACTCCACGACGCCGAACCGGTCCAGCGCCTTCCCGGCGCGACCGAGCTTGTAGTACATCGCGAGGTACTCGAGGAGCGCCGACTCCGGGTCGATGTGCAGCGCGTGCACCACGCCGGGGGTGCGCTCGTCCTCGCCCGGCAGGCCGGTGGCGATCCGGCGCTCGGCGTACGGCAGCGGGTCGACGTCGAACATCCGGGCGATGCCCTGGCGGCCCTCGACCTCGCAGAGCAGCACGTTGCGGCCGTGGGAGGCGAGCGCCAGGGCGAGCGCCGCCGCCACCGTCGACTTGCCGGTGCCGCCCTTGCCGGTGACGACGTGCAGGCGCACCTGCTCCCAGGTCGCGTCGTTCATGCCAGGAAGAGTAGGGGGTGGGTGGACACGGCGCCGTGTTTGACGCCACAGGTGCTCGTCGTTTGGATCAGGGCATGGACAAGGTCGTGGGCTCAGCCGCCGAGGCGGTCGCGGACATCCCGGACGGGTCGACGCTCTCGGTGGGCGGGTTCGGCCTGTGCGGCATCCCGTCGGTGCTGGTCGGGGCGCTGCTCGACGCCGGGACGCGCGACCTCGAGGTGGTCTCCAACAACGCCGGCGTCGACGGGTGGGGCCTGGGGCTGCTGCTGGCCGCCGGCCGGCTGCGGCGCGTGGTGGCCTCCTACGTCGGGGAGAACCGGGAGTTCGCCCGGCAGTACCTCGCCGGCGAGCTCGAGGTGGAGCTGACCCCGCAGGGCACGCTCGCGGAGCGGATGCGGGCCGGCGGGTCGGGGATCCCGGCGTTCTTCACTGCGACCGGGGTCGGCACCCAGGTGGCCGAGGGCGGGCTGCCGTGGCGGTACGACGCAGCCGGCGAGGTGGTCGTGTCCAGCCCCCCGAAGCAGACCCAGGTCTTCGAGACCGCCGAGGGGCCGCAGGAGTTCCTGCTCGAGCACGCGATCGTGGCCGACTACGGGCTGGTGCGCGCCTGGCGCGGCGACCGCCACGGCAACCTGGTGTTCCGCGACTCCGCGCGCAACTTCAACCCGCTCGCCGCGATGTGCGGCCGGGTGACGATCGCGGAGGTCGAGGAGCTCGTGGAGCCCGGCGAGATCGACCCCAACCAGGTGCACACGCCCGGGGTGTTCGTGCACCGGGTCGTCGAGTTGACCCCCGAGCAGGCGGCCGACAAGCGGATCGAGAAGAGGACGGTGCAGAGCCGATGAGCTGGTCGCGCGAGGAGATGGCCGCGCGGGCGGCGAGCGAGCTGACCGACGGGTCCTACGTCAACCTCGGCATCGGGCTGCCCACGCTGGTGCCGAACTACGTCGCCGACGACGTCGAGCTGGTGCTGCAGAGCGAGAACGGCATCCTCGGCGTCGGGGCCTACCCGCTCGAGGGCGAGGAGGACCCCGACCTGGTCAACGCCGGCAAGGAGACCGTCACGGTGCGGCCCGGGGCGTCGTTCTTCGACTCCGCGACCTCGTTCGGGATGATCCGCGGCGGCAAGGTCGACGCCGCGATCCTGGGGGCGATGCAGGTCTCGCGCGCCGGTGACATCGCCAACTGGATGATCCCCGGGAAGATGGTCAAGGGCATGGGCGGCGCGATGGACCTGGTCCACGGCGCGAAGCGGGTGATCGTGCTGATGGAGCACGTCGCCAAGGACGGGTCGTACAAGATCGTCGAGGAGTGCTCGCTGCCGTACACCGGTCGCGGGGTGGTGCAGCGGATCATCACCGACCTCGCCGTGATCGACGTGGACCCCGGTCCCGAGGGTGGCCTGCGTCTGGTCGAGCTCGCCCCGGGCGTCACCGAGGACGAGGTGCGGGCCAAGACCGAGCCCCCGCTGCTCGGCGCCTGAGCCGCGATTGCGGGACATATCACACCGCTCGGAGGGGTGTCTCGCGGGGGTCGGGGCATAGGTGGGTATGACCAACGACAGAGCTGCAGAAGCCCGCGAGGGACTGTTCGACAGCGTCGCGGGCAAGGCCAAGGAAGTGGCGGGCGCCGTGACCGGCAAGGACGAGCTGGTCGAGGAGGGACAGCTCCAGCAGGCCGAGGCCCGCCACCGCAAGCAGGCGGTCGCCGACGAGGCGGTGGCCGACGCCAAGCGCGAGGAGGCCGCCGAGAAGCTCGCCGAGACCAGCCGCGAGGCCGCGGAGCAGGAGGCCGCCGCCCGCGCCCGTGCGGCCCGCGAGGAGCAGGTGGTCGAGGCGCAGCGCGCCGGCGAGCACGACGCCGCAGCCCGCGAGGCCGCCCGGCAGGAGGCCGCCGGCCTCGAGGCCGCCGAGGAGCACGCCGACCAGGTCGCCGAGGCCCGGCTGCGGGACGCGGAGGCGCTCGCGGCCGACGCGACCGCCACCGAGCAGGAGGCCGCCGAGGAGCGCGCCCGGCTCGATCGCGAGGCCGCCCTGGCCGACCAGCGCGCGGCCCAGCTGCGCGCCACGACCGAGAAGTGAGGACCACCATGATCAGCACGCTCATCGCCCTGCCCTACGAGATCGCACGACTCCCGCTCGCGCTCGTCGACAGCACGCTGTCCGACCGGCTGCCGGAGACCTCGCCGACGCGGGTGACGCTCGACCGGGCCCTCGGCTCGGCCGACCGGATCGCCGGTGGCCTGCTGCGGAACCCCGACATCGCCCGGCGCGGCGCCGCCCGCATCGAGCGCTCCGACACGCTGCTCGCCGCGGCCCGGCTCGAGCAGGAGGCCGACGAGCGCCGCGAGCAGGCCAAGCAGAAGCAGGCCGCCGCGCGCCGGGAGGCCGCGGAGAAGCGCCGGGCCGCCAAGGAGCGCGCGGCCGCGGGCCTGGTCGAGGCCGACGCCACCGAGGCGCGCGGCAAGCAGCGGGCCAAGGCGTCCGCGGCGCAGACCGCCGCGCAGAAGAAGGCGGCCGCGGACAAGCGGGCCGCGAGCCGCATCGAGACCGCCGAGCAGCGCAAGAAGCGGGTCGAGACCGCCGCGCGTACCAAGAAGCAGGCGGCCCAGCGGGCGCCCAAGGCGGAGCTCGCCGAGGCCCGGGAGACCAAGCAGGCCGCCGCCGACGCGCGCGCCGACGCCGAGCTGCTCAGCGAGCTCACCGAGGCCAAGAAGCAGGAGCGCCAGCAGGGCTGAGGTCACCGTCGCGACGCCGGGCCGCCTCCGTGGCGCCCGGCGTCGCGCCGTGTCACAGTCGCGGGGTCGGTCTCGTCCTCCGGGCATGAACAGGAACCCGCGCCCCGTGCTCACCCTCGCCGTCGCCGGCGCCACCGGCGTCGTCGGCCACCACGTCGCGGAGGTCGCGCGCGAGCGCGGCCACCGGGTGGTGCCGCTCGCCCGCTCCCTCGGTGTCGACCTGCTCGGCGAGGCCGGGCGGCCCGGGCTGACCGAGCTGCTGAGGGGCGTCGACGCGGTCGTCGACACCACCAACGTGCAGACCCAGAGCCAGCGGGTGGCCGAGGCGCACTTCGGCGCGATCACCCGGAACCTTCTGGCCGCCGAGGCCGCGGCCGGGGTAGGGCACCACGTGCTGCTCTCGATCGTCGGGGTCGAGGACGTGCCGACCGGCTACTACCGCGCCAAGGTCGCGCAGGAGCGGCAGGTGGCCGCGGGCGGCGTCGGCTGGAGCGTGCTGCGCGCCACGCAGTTCCACGAGTTCGCCGAGCAGGTGCTGGGCTTCGTCCGGGTCGGGCCGGTGTCGGTCGTCCCGAGGATGACCAGCCAGCCGGTCGCCGCCGTCGAGGTCGCGCAGGCGCTGGTCGACCTCGCCGAGGGCGCACCGTGCGGGCAGGCGCCGGACCTCGCCGGGCCGGAGCGGCTCCCGATGCACGACCTGGCCCGCCGGGTCTCCCGCTCCCGGGGGCTCGGCCGGCGCGTCGTCGCCGTCCCGCTGCCCGGTGCGGCAGGACGGCGGATGCGCGACGGCACGCTCTGCCCGACCGGCGCGGGCCCCCGCGGGACGGTGACCTTCGACGCGTGGCTGGCGGCGGCGTGAGCGACGAGGACGACCTCGCCACGGCGTACGACGCCGCGCGCCCGCGCCTGGTGCGGGTCGCCTACGCGATCCTGGGCAGCCACGCGGAGGCCGAGGACGTGGTCGCGGACTGCTGGCTGAAGCTGGTCCGGGCGCACCGCGAGGACCCCGTCCGCGACGTCCTGGGCTGGGCGACCGTGGCGGTGTCGCGGGCCGCGTTGGACACGCTGCGCTCGGCGCGCGTGCGCCGGGAGCGGTACGTCGGCCCGTGGCTGCCGGAGCCGGTGCTCGACCGGATCGCGGCCGACCGCGCCGACCCCGCCGACCGGGTGACCATGGACGAGTCCGTGCGCTACGCGCTGCTGGTGGTGCTGGAGCAGCTGAGCCCCGCGGAGCGCACCGCCTGGGTGCTGCACGACCTGTTCGGCGTCCCGTTCCCGGAGGTCGCCCGGGCCGTGGGCCGCACACCGGACGCGGTGCGCCAGCTGGCCAGCCGGGCCCGCCGGCACGTCGCCGCCGGGACGCCCCGCCTCGAGGTCGACCGCACCGAGCACGACCGGGTGCTGGCCGCGTTCGTCGCCGCCGCCGCGGGGGGCGACCTGGAGGCGCTGGTGCGCACCCTGGACCCCGACGTGGTGCTGACCAGCGACGGCGGCGGCGTGATCAGCGCGGCCCGGCGGCCGGTGCTGGGCCCGGACAAGGTGGCGCGGTTCCTGCTCGGCATCGTGCGCCGGGGTCGCGCCGCGGGGCGGGAGGCGGTGCCGGTCGAGGTCAACGGCGCGACCGGGCTGGCCTTCCTCGAGGAGGGCCGGGTGACCGGCGTGGTGTCGCTGAGCGTCGGCGGCGGGGTGGTGCGCCGGGTCGACATCGTGCTCGCGCCGGACAAGCTGCCTGTCGGTCCGGTGTCCTAGGGTCGCGAGCATGCCGATCGCGCGGTACAAGGACCTCTGCCTCGACGCCGTCGACACCCTCGCGCTCGGCCGGTTCTGGGCCGGCGCGCTGGGGCGGCGGCTCGAGGACCGCGGTGGCGGGCTGCGGGTGCTCACCGGACCGACCCCGCGGCACACCGTCTGGGTCAACCCGGTCCCCGAGCCGGTGACCGTCAAGCAGCGCGTCCACCTCGACGTGCACGCCCGCTCGGTCGGGGAGGTCCTCGCGCTGGGCGCGGAGCCCGCCGACCTCGACTCGTTCCCCTGGGCGGTGCTGCGCGACCCCGAGGGGGGCGAGCTGTGCGTCTTCGAGCGGGAGCAGGTGCCCGACGAGCGCCTCTACGAGGTGGTCGTCGACGCCGCCGACCCGCACGGCGTGGCGGCCTGGTGGGCCGATGTCCTCGGCGTGCCCCCGCACGCGGCCGACGACGGCAGCTGGTACCTCCAGGACGTCCCGGGCCTGCCGTTCGAGTGCTTCGTCTTCGTCCCGGTCCCGGAGCCGAAGACGGTCAAGAACCGCGTCCACGTCGACGTCGACGTCGACGACCCCGCCAGCCTGGAGGCGCTGGTCGCCCGCGGCGCGCGGGTGGTGCGGCGCCAGGACGACGAGATCGGGTGGACCGTGCTCGCCGATCCCGAGGGCAACGAGTTCTGCGCGTTCGTCGGGGACGACGACGGGGCATGATCTGGCGATGAGCGACCCCGGGGCCCCGACCGCGACGACCGGCACCACCCAGCCGCGTTGGCGGGTCATCGGGCCCGGGCTCGTCGTCGCCGCCACCGGCGTCGGCGCCGCCGACCTGGTCGCCACCCTCGTCGCCGGGGCCAAGTTCGGCTACACCCTGCTGTGGGTGGCCGTGCTCGGCGCCGTGATCAAGGTGGTGCTGGTCGAGGGGGCCGGGCGCTACTCGCTGGCCACCGGCCGCACGATCTTCGAGGGCTGGCGCAGCCTGGGCCGGTGGACCACCTGGTACTTCGCGCCGTACATCGTCATCTGGGGCCTGGTGTACGGCGCCACCGCGATGTCGTCGTCCGCGCTGCCGATCGTCGCGATCTTCCCGGACCTGTCGCTGCGCTGGACCGCGGTCGTGATCGGCGTGATCGGCCTGGCGCTGGTCTGGCTCGGCAGCTACGCGGCGTTCGAGAAGGTGATGGCCCTCCTCGTCGGCGTCATGTTCGTGTGCGTCGTCGGCGCGGCCGCCCTCGCGACGCCGAACCTCGGCGAGATCCTGCTGGGCCTGCGGCCGATCTTCCCCGACGACTCGGTCGTCAACGTGCTGGCCATCGCCGGCGGCGTCGGCGGCACGATCACCCTCGCGGCGTACGGCTACTGGCTGCGGGAGAAGGGCTGGTCGACGCCGGTCTTCATGCGGGTGATGCGCCTCGACAACGGCGTCGCGTACGCCGTCACCGGGATCTTCGTGGTCGCGATGCTGATCGTCGGCGCCGAGCTCTACTACTCCGCCGGCATCGCGGCCGAGACCGGCGACCAGGCGCTCGTGCAGCTCTCCGACGTCCTCGACGACCGGTACGGCGACGTGTTCGGCACGGTCTTCCTGGTCGGGTTCTTCGCCTCGTCGTTCTCCTCGCTGATCGGCGTGTGGAGCGGGGTCAGCCTGATGTTCGCCGACTACGTCGGCAACCTGCGCGACCTGCCGTCCGGGCACCCCGACACCCGCACCGGCGGCCGCTACTTCCGCGCCTACCTGCTGTGGCTGACGTTCCCGCCGATGCTGCTGCTCCTGCTCGACGAGCCGGTCGGGCTGATCCTGGCGTACGGCACCCTCGGCGCGCTGTTCATGCCGTTCCTCGCGATCACCCTGCTGGTGCTGCTCAACAAGCGCCGACCAGGCGCGCTGCCGCACTCCACGGTGCCCGACGAGTGGCGCAACGGCTGGCTCTCGAACGGCTTCATGCTGCTGTGCGCGGTGCTCTTCGTCGCGCTGGCCGTCAACGAGATCCGCGAGACGCTGGCGCCGTACGTGTGAGTGACGTGGCGGCTCTCTCCGTGGTGCACTGATGCCCGTGGCCGACCTCGACGAGCTGCTGGTGCCCGACGCCGCCGCGTGGCGCTCCTGGCTGGAGCAGCACCACGCGGACTCACCCGGCGTCTGGCTGGTGCTGACCAAGAAGGGCGGCGAGGTCACCGCGCTGACCCGCACCGACGCCCTCGACGAGGCGCTCTGCTTCGGCTGGATCGACGGGCAGGCCCGCAGCCGCGACAGCGGCAGCAGCCTGCAGCGGATGACGCCGCGCACCGCCCGCAGCCGCTGGTCGCAGGTCAACGTCGGCCTGGTCGCCCGGCTGGAGGCCGAGGGCCGGATGGCGCCGGCCGGCCGGGCCGCGGTCGACGCGGCCCGGGCCGACGGACGCTGGGACGCGGCGTACGCCCCGCCGTCGACGGCTCAGCTCCCCGAGGACCTGGCCGCCGCGATCGCGGCGGACCCCGCGGCCCAGGCGATGTTCGAGGTGCTCACCAAGACCAACCGGTACGCGCTCATCCACCGGCTCGACGCGGTCAAGCGGGCCGAGACGCGGGAGCGCAAGATCGCGGAGTTCGTCGCGATGCTGGCGCGTCAGGAGACGCCGTACCCCCAGAAGGCCCGGCCCTGACGAGCGCGGCGTCGGCGCCGGTCCGCCGGGAGTAGGGTCGGCGCCATGACCAAGTGGGAGTACCTCACCGCGCCGATCCTGACGCACGCGGCCAAGCAGATCCTCGACAACTTCGGAGCCGACGGGTGGGAGCTCGTGCAGGTCGCGCCGGGCATGAACCCCGAGAACCTCGTGGGCTACTTCAAGCGCCCCCTGGAGGGCTGAGGTGGCCACGCCGGAGGAGCGCCTGGCCGCGATGGGCCTGGCCGTGCCGGAGGTGCCGGCGCCGGTCGCCGCGTACGTCCCGGCGGTCCGCTCGGGCAGCCACGTGTTCACCTCCGGCCAGCTGCCGATGCGCTCGGGCGAGCTGATCACGGTCGGCAAGGTCGGCGGCGCGGTCACCGCGGAGGAGGCGTACGCCTGCGCGCAGCAGTGCGCGCTCAACGCCCTCGCCGCGGTGCGCAGCGTGATCGGCGACCTCTCCGCGGTGAAGCGGGTCGTGAAGGTGGTCGTGTTCGTGGCCTCGACCCCCGACTTCAGCGGCCAGCCGCAGGTCGCGAACGGCGTGTCCGAGCTGCTCGGCGAGGTCTTCGGCGACGCCGGGGTGCACGCTCGCTCGGCGGTCGGCGTCGCGGTGCTGCCGCTCGACGCGCCGGTCGAGGTCGAGCTCGTGGTGGAGGTGTGAGGATCCCGCTTCCCCCGGTGCCGCTGCCGGAGCGGATCGTCGCGGTCGCCCGCGAGTACGACGCGGGGTCGCGCACGCCGGTCGAGCCGCGCGACGCCGCGACGGTGATCCTGCTGCGGGCCTCGGACGAGGGCCCCGAGGTCTACTACATGCGGCGCCAGGTCTCGATGGACTTCGCCGGGGGCATGTGCGTCTACCCCGGCGGCGGCGTCGACCCCCGCGACTTCGACGCCACGGTCGGCTGGGCCGGCCCCTCGCCGGCGGAGTGGGCCGAGCGGCTCGGGTGCGACGAGGACACCGCGCGGGCGCTCGTGGCGGCCGCGGTGCGCGAGACGTTCGAGGAGTCCGGCGTGCTGCTGGCCGGCGACGCGGCCTCCTCCGTCGTCGCCGACACCACCGGCGCCGACTGGGAGGCCGACCGGGTCGCCCTGGAGTCGCGCGAGCTCGCGATGACCGACTTCCTCAACCGTCGCGGGCTGGTGCTGCGCACCGACCTGCTCGGGGTCTGGGACGCCTGGCTGACCCCGGCGTTCGAGCCGAAGCGCTACCGCACCTGGTTCTTCGTCGCGATGCTGCCCGAGGGCCAGCGCACCCGCGACGTCTCGACCGAGTCGTCGTCGGTGACCTGGCTGCCGGCGCGGGTCGCCGCGGCGCAGGCCGACGGGGGCGAGCTCGCGCTGATGCCCCCGACGTACCTCACCAGCCTGGAGATCGGCACCCACCGCGACCCCGCCGACGTGCTCGCCACGGCGGCGGGCCGGAGCGTCGAGATGTTCTGCCCCACCGTCGAGCCGCTCGACGAGGGCTGGACGCTGTCGATGCCCGACCGGCTGCGGCCGCTGGTGGCGGAGCGGCGCGCGTGAGCTGGAGCGGCGGTCGCTTCGGCGACCGGGCGGAGTGCCTGCTCGCGCCCAACCCGGGGATCATGACGCTCGACGGCACCAACACCTGGGTGCTGCGCGAGCCGGGCGCCGACCGCGCCGTCGTGGTCGACCCGGGGCCGATCGAGGACGGGCACCTCGACCTGCTCGTCGACGTCACCGGCGAGGTGGGCCTGGTGCTGCTCACCCACCACCACTACGACCACGCCGAGGTCGCCGAGACGTTCGCCCGGGCCAAGGGCTGCGCGGTGCGCGCCGCGGACCCGGCGTACTGCTTCCGCGGCGAGCCGGTCGTCGACGGCGAGGACCTCTCCGTCGACGGGCTCGCGCTGCGCATCCTCACCACCCCGGGGCACACCGCCGACTCGATCTCGATGGTGCTGCCCGCCCAGAAGGCGCTGCTCAGCGGGGACATGGTCCTCGGCCGCGGCACCACCGTCGTCGCGCACCCCGACGGGCGCCTGGGACCGTACTTCGACTCGATCCAGAAGATGCGCGCGCTGGTCGCGGCCGGCGAGGTCGAGACCATCTGGCCCGCGCACGGCCCGGTGCTCGCCGACGCCGGCGCGGTCCTCGACCACTACCTCGTGCACCGCCGCGACCGGCTCGCGCAGGTCGAGGCGGCGCTCCTGGAGATCGGCGCCGCCCCGCACCCCGAGGGCATCGCCGCCGACGAGCTGCCCCGCCGCGTCGTCGAGGTCGTGTACGCCGACGTCGACCCGGTCCTCTGGGACGCCGCCGAGCTCTCCGTCCGCGCCCAGCTCGCCTACCTCGCCGACCGTTGAGTTGGGCCTGCCTACCGGTTGAGTTGGGCCTTCCTGCCCGTTGAGTTGGGCGCTTCTCACTGTTGAGTTGGGCCTTCCTTGCGTGCCCGCGGGCCACGGGGCGCCCACAGGGGCCGGCCGGGGAGCCACCGTCCACAGGGGAGTACGACGTCCCGCGCGGCGGGGGGTCGGGGCACCCACGGTGGGCCCATGGGCTTCGACTTCTCCACCTTCACGACCCCGGTCACGACCGCGACGATCCTGGCGTCGGGAGCGACCCGTCGCCAGCTCGACGACGCCGTCCGCAACCGCGAGGTGCGCCGCCTGCTGCGCGGGGTCTTCGTGCACGCGTCCGTCGAGGACGGTGTCGGGCTGCGGGTGCAGGCGGTGGGCCAGGTCGTGGCCCCGCGGGCCGTCGTCTGCGATCGCACGGCGGCGTGGATCCACGGGTGCGAGGTCTTCGACTACCGCGAGCTCGACGTACCACCGCCGGTCGAGAGCTACGTCCTGCGCGGTCGCGACCCGACCGACCGGCCCGAGTGTGCCGGCGGCACCCGCGACCTGGTCCCGGCCGACTGGTGCGAGATCGCTGGCCTCCGGGTCACGACACCGCTGCGCACGGCGATGGACCTCGGCTGCAAGCTCCCTCCCCGCACCGCCCTGGCGGCGATGGATGCGCTGATGCGCGAGCACGGCGTCACCCTCGCGAAGATGGTCCGGCTGCTGCCGCGCTACCGCCGGCGTCGGGGCGTCGTCCAGCTGCGCCGGCTCGTCCCGCTGACCGACCCGTCGGCGGAGTCGCAGCCCGAGTCGTGGATGCGCCTCGAGATCGTCCGCGCGGGGCTGCCCGACCCGACGCCGCAGTACTGGGTGCTGGTCGGCGGCGTGCCGACGTACCGCCTCGACCTGGCGTGGCCGCACGCGCGGGTCGCGGTGGAGTACGACGGCGAGGAGTGGCACACCGGTCCGGAGGCACGCGAGCGCGACCGCGTGCGCCGGCAGTGGCTGCGCGACCACGGCTGGACGGTCATCGTGCTCACCAAGGAGAGCTTCCGACCGGGGGCGGTGGACGCATGGATCCACGAGGTCCGGCAGGCGCTGCGGCTGGTGTGAGCGAGGCCCAACTCGACCGTGAGGGAGGCCCAACTCAACGGCGGGGGCGCCGGCGCCGGAGCACGACGGCGCCGAGCAGCACCAGGCCGAGCACCGACCCCCCGACGACCAGGCCCCACCGAGTGATGCTCCAGGGCCAGTCCGGCTCGGGGCGCTCGACCGTCGGCCGCTCGCGCGTCACCAGGTCGGTGGCCACGCTGAGGGCGGGGACGCCGGCGTCGACCGCCCCGACCACGGCGTACGACGGCCGGTCGCCGACCCCGAGGAGCACCAGGTCGCTCGGCCCCGCGCGTCCACCGGTCAGGTCGCCTCCGCTGGAGGCACGTGCCAGCAGGTGCTCCTCGTCGACCCAGCCGAGGGGCACGAGGTCACCGCCGGCGACCTCAGGGTGCAGAGGCGTCCGGGTGGTGTCCCCACCGTGACGAAACACGGTGTACCGACCATTCTCGAGGCCCACCCGCACGTCCAGCACGTCCTCCCCACGCAGCTCGGCATCCTTCGAGAACGACCCTCCTACCCGGAGCGGCACGCGGGACGGCTCCGTCGCGCCCGGCGGCAGGTCCAGCATCCGGCTGTCGCCGACCACCACCACCCGGCCGTCGTCGCCGACCGCCCAGGACAGCAGCGCGTTGCCGCGCGGCACCGGGAGCGGCTCGGACGTGGTCGCCCCCGGCGCGATCCGGCCGCCGACCTCCGTCTTGCCCCCCATCTCGAACTGGGTCCAGGACGCCATCTGGTCGCCGCGCCACACCAGCCACTCTCCCGCGGGCGACCAGTCGATCCAGGTCACCAGGACGCCTTCGCCGCCCGGGACAGGGACCTCGCGGACGTCGCCGGTCTCGAGGTCCAGCACCCGGATGCCGCTCGGGACGCGTCGCCGCGCGGCCTCCGGCCCGATCGTCGCCCACGCGTAGGCGAGCTGTCGGCCGTCGGGGGAGAGCGCGAGGCCCGGCGCGGTGGCCGCGACGGTGGTCCAGAAGTCGTTCCCGACGAATCCGGGCAGGTCGAGCAGGTGGTAGGCGCCATCCTCGGCGCCGACGACCACCGGGAGGCCCTCCTCCATGACGTACGCCGCGGCCGCCCGGCCGACGGCCACGTCGGACTCCACCCGGTCACTGGTCCACGACTCGTCGTCCCCCCCGCGCTCGGCGAGCCGGGCCGGCACCGCGTGGATCCGGTCCGGGACGCCGGGCCCCGCCGTACGCTCCGCCACCGGGGGACTCCCTCCCTCCGGGAGCCAGACCACCAGACCGCCGAGGAGCGCGACCCCTGCGACCCACGCCACCACTGCGGCCGCCCGGACGCGGCGCCGCGACCGGGTCGCCCGCGCCCACGTGTCGGCGGGCACGTCTGCCACCGGGGCCGCCTCGGCGACCCGGCCCAGTTCCTCGCGCAGCCGGCTCATGCCCGGTCCTGCACGAGCTCGGCGAGATCCGGAGCGAGCGTGCGCAGCCGCGCCAGCGCCTGGCGGCCGATCGACTTCACGGTGCCCGCACCGATCCCCAGCTCAGCGGCGGTCTGGACCTCGGTCAGGTCCTCGAAGTAGCGCAGCACCAGCACGGTGCGCTGCCGGGTGGTGAGCCGGGCGAGGGCCTGCTCCAGGGTCAGGCGCAGATCCGTGTCGGGCGCGCTCGCCGCCGCGTCGTACGACCCCAGCGCCGTCTCGCGGAGCTTCCGTTGCCGCCACCAGGAGACGTTCTGGGTGTACAGGATGCGTCGGACGTAAGGGTCCGGGTCACCCTCGATCCGGTGCCAGGCCTTGGCGGCCTTGAAGAGCGCTGTCTGCACGAGGTCCTCCGCCAGGTGAGCGTCCCCGGTGAGGAGGTACGCCGTCCGCGAGAGGGCGGGGGTGCGCGCGACGACGTACGCACGGAAGTCGTTCTCCGCGGTCGTGCCAGCCGGCATCCCGACCCCCTCTCATCCCTGAGGACGCAGGAACGGGCGGATCCGGGGGTCAGTCCGCGGAAGATTCGCCCAACTCAACGGTGAGGGAGGCCCAACTCAACGGTGAGGCAGGCCCAACTCAACGGTGGGGGTCAGCGGGCGCGGCGGGACATCCGCTCGACGTCCATGATCACGACCGAGCGGGGCTCGAGGCGCAGCCAGCCGCGGGAGGCGAAGTCGGCGAGCGCCTTGTTGACCGTCTCGCGGGAGGCGCCGACCAGCTGGGCGAGCTCCTCCTGGGTGAGGTCGTGGTGCACGTGCACGCCGTCGTCGGCGGTGCGGCCGAAGCGGTCGGCGAGGTCGAGGAGCGCCTTGGCGACGCGGCCGGGGACGTCGGAGAACACCAGGTCGGCGACGACGTCGTTGGCCTTGCGGAGCCGGCCGGCGAGCTGGGTGAGCAGGCCGCGGGCGACGACCGGGCGGCCCTCGAGCCAGCGCAGCAGGTCCTCGTGGGAGAGCGAGGCGAACGCCGCGTCGGTGACGGCGGTGACGGTCGCCGAGCGCGGGCCGGGGTCGAAGAGCGACAGCTCGCCGAACATCTGGCCGGGGCCGAGGATCGCGAGGAGGTTCTCGCGGCCGTCGGAGGAGGTGCGGCCGAGCTTCACCTTGCCGTCGAGGACGATGTAGAGCTTGTCGCCCGAGTCGCCTTCGTGGAAGAGCACATCGCCCCGGCGGAGGCGGCTCTCGGTCATCGAGGCGCGCAGCGCGGTGGCCGCCTCGTCGTCGAGGGCGCTGAACAGCGGCGCCTGACGCAGTACGTCGTTGTCCACGGGTCCTCCTCCTCGGGCCCTCACCTGCGCAGGGGCGTCCTCGTTGAATCCTAGCCAGTGGTCCATCTCACAGGCGACACCGACCCCAGCGAGTCGCCCCGGCCGAGGCTCGACCTGTCCGTGCCCGGCCGTACGCTGGGGGGGTGCCCGCCGACGAGACGCCGACGAGTCTGGTACGCCGCGCCCGCAAGATCGACCGGGTGCTCGCCCAGACCTACCCCGACGCTCGCTGCGAGCTCGACTTCGACGACCCCTTCCAGCTGCTGGTGGTCACGGTGCTCTCGGCGCAGACCACCGACAAGCGGGTCAACGCCGTGCGGCCGAGGCTGTTCGCGGCCTATCCCGACGCCCAGGCGATGGCCGCCGCCGACCGCGCGACCCTCGAGGGCATCGTCGGCCCGCTCGGGTTCTTCCGGGCCAAGACGGAGTCCCTGCTCAAGCTTAGCGCCGCGCTCGTCGAGGACCACGGTGGTGAGGTGCCGCCCCGGCTCGCCGACCTGGTCAAGCTGCCCGGCGTGGGCCGCAAGACCGCCAACGTGGTCCTGGGCAACGCGTTCGGCATCCCCGGCATCACCGTCGACACCCACTTCGGTCGGCTCGCCCGCCGGTTCGGGTGGACCGAGGAGACCGACCCGGTCAAGGTCGAGCACGCGGTCGGCGCGCTGTTCCCGAAGCGCGACTGGACGATGCTCAGCCACCACCTGATCTGGCACGGCCGGCGCGTCTGCCACAGCCAGAAGCCCGCCTGCGGCGCCTGCCCGGTCGCGCGCTGGTGCCCGGCGTACGGCGCGGGCCCGACCGACCCCGACGAGGCCGCCAAGCTCGTGAAGACCGAGGGGCGCGCATGAGGCGCCGGCTCGCGGCGGCCGCCGCCGGCCTGCTGGTCGTGCTCACCGCGTGCACCGAGACCGACAGCGGCGCGCGACCTGCGGACTCCTCCGGGACCGGCGTGTCGCGGGTCGACGTCGACACCCCGGAGCTGCGCGAGGCCAAGGCCGTGATCGGCGTCGAGGAGTGCGCCCCCGGCCGGGGCGAGGACGGCGCCCTGCCGGCGGTCACGCTGGCCTGCTTCGGCGGCGGGCCCCCGGTCGACCTGTCCACCCTCGAGGGCCCGCTGGTGCTGAACTTCTGGCAGGCCGCCTGCGGGCCGTGCCGCGAGGAGATGCCCGCGCTGCAGGAGTTCCACGAGCAGCACGGCCACGAGGTGCCGGTGATCGGCATCGACTTCCTCGACGTCGCACCGGACGCCGCCATGGAGCTCGTCGAGGAGACCGGGGCGACCTACCCGCTGCTGGCCGACCCGGGCGGCGAGCTCCAGGCCACGGAGCTGCGGCCACGCGGCCTGCCGACGTTCGTCTTCCTCGCCGCCGACGGCGAGGTCACGATGACCGCCGGCGGCGTGGAGTCCTCCGACGAGCTGGTCGACCTGGTGCGCGAGCACCTCGGGGTCGACCTGTGACGCTGCCGGAGTGGCTGCTCCCGGTCCGGGACGCAGCCGCCACGATCGAGGCCGAGCACCTGACCCGCTTCGTGCCGCCCGCCGGGTCCGCCACCCGCACCGGCGCGGTGCTGATCCTCTTCAGCGAGGGCCCCTCCGGCGGTGAGGTGCTGCTCACCGAGCGCGCCCACGACATGCGGTCCCACCCCGGCCAGGTCTCCTTCCCCGGTGGGGCGGTCGACCCCGGCGAGACCCTCGTCGAGGCCGCGCTCCGCGAGGCCGAGGAGGAGGTGGGCGTCGTCCCCGCCTCGGTCGAGGTGTTCGGCTCGCTGCCCGAGCTGTGGCTGCCGCCGAGCAACTTCGCGGTCACCCCCGTGCTCGGCTGGTGGCACGACCCCGGCGACGTCGGCGTGGTGAGCCGCGCCGAGGTGCACGCGATCCACCACGCGCCGATCGACGAGCTGCTCGACCCCGACCACCGCATCACCGTGCGCCACCCCACCGGCTACACCAGCCCGGGCTTCCTCATCGGCACCGACAAGGACGTCATCCTCTGGGGCTTCACCGGCGGCATCCTCGCCCGGCTCTTCGACTACCTCGGCTGGACCCGTCCGTGGGACGCCACCCGCGTGCGCGACCTGCCGGCGTACATGCTCGTCGGCGAGTCCCGCACCCAGCGCAACGCCCGAGCCGGGATGCTGGACATCGAGCACGAGGACGAGGAGCCCGGGTGAACCTGCTGGACTGGCTCCTCGTCGCGCTCGTGCTCGCCTACGCCCTCTCCGGCTACTGGCAGGGCTTCATCACCGGCGCCTTCGCCACGGCGGGGCTGCTGCTCGGCGGCCTCTTCGGCGTCTGGCTCGCGCCGACCGCGCTCGGCGAGGCCGCGCCGTCGCTCTGGGTCTCGCTCGGGGCGCTGTTCATCGTGATCCTGGCGGCCTCGCTCGGCCAGGCGCTCTTCCAGTACGTCGGGGCGCGGCTGCGCAGCCGGATCACCTGGCAGCCGATCCGCGCGCTCGACGCGGTCGGCGGCGCCGCCCTGAGCGCGGTCGCCGTGCTCCTGGTCGCCTGGGCGCTCGGCGTCGCGGTCTCCGGCAGCCGGATCGGGCAGGTGACCCCGCTCGTGCGGGAGTCGCAGGTGCTAGCCAAGGTCAACGGCGTCCTCCCCGCCGCCGCGCCGAGCGTCCTCGGCGCGTTCAACGACGTCGTCGGCACCGGCTTCTTCCCGCGCTACCTCGAGCCGTTCGCCCCCGAGCGGATCGTCGAGGTGGCGCCGGGGGACCAGCGGCTCCTCGGCCGGGCGCCGGTGGTGGCGGCGCAGGAGAGCGTGCTCAAGGTGCGCGCCGCCAACCGCTGCGGCCGCGGCGTCGAGGGCACCGGCTTCCTCTACGCCCAGGACCGGCTGATGACCAACGCCCACGTCGTCGCCGGCGTCGACGACCCCGAGGTGATCCTCGGCGACGTCGCCGTGCCCGCCACGGTCGTCCTCTACGACTCCCAGCTCGACCTCGCCGTGCTCGCGCTCGACTCCGGTGACCGGCCGGTCCTCGACCTCGACGAGGGCGCCGGGGCCAAGGACCCGGTCGTCATCCTCGGCTACCCCCAGGACGGCCCGTACGACGCGCAGGCCGGCCGGATCCGGGCCGAGCAGCGGCTGCGCTCGCCGGACATCTACGGCGACGGGTCGGTGATCCGCGAGGTGTACTCGCTGCGCGGGCTGGTGCGCCCCGGCAACTCCGGCGGGCCGATCGTGGAGCGCGACGGCGACGTGGTCGGCGTGGTGTTCGCCGCCTCGGTCACCGACCAGGAGACCGGCTACGCCCTGACCGCGAGCCAGGTCGGCGCGACCGCCGCCGACGGGGTCACCCGCCAGGGCGAGGTGTCGACGGGCGACTGCACGGGCTGAGCCCGACGGGTCAGTGCTTGCCCTGCAGCGCGCGGGGGATCTCGCGGCCCTGCTCGATCGCCTTCTCCGGCGCCTTGACCTGCTTGACCTTCTTGACCCCGACGAACGCCAGCAGCCCGGCGACGGCCACGTAGAGGCCGAAGACGATGAGGAACGCCCAGTGCAGGCTCAGCCCGCTGCCGTTCCAGTGGATGAAGTAGGCCAGCGAGACCGACAGCATGATGATCGCCAGGACGGCGACGAAGGCGGCGGCGGCGAACAGCCCGATCCCGATCCCGCCGGCCTTGACGCTGACCTTCAGCTCGCTCTTGGCGAGCTCGATCTCCTTGGAGACCAGCGTCGAGATGTCGCGGCTGGCGTCGGCGACCAGGCGACCGATGGTGGGGTCGCTGTCGCGGGGGCCGTGGACCGGCTCGGTGGCGGTGGCCATGCGTGTTCGTCCCTCTGCTCGGTGCGGATGCGGTGCTGGGTGCTCTGCTGGTGCTGCGGATGCTGCGGGTGGTCGTGCAGACCCTACAAGCCGGACGGGTCCTCCCGGGCGTCCCGCTGCTGGTAGACGTCCGGTACCCCGTCGCGATCGGCGTCGCGCTGCTCCTTCTCCTGGATGCGCCGGTAGACCTTGTTGCGGCTGCGCAGGACGATCGTCGCGAGCACCGTCGCGACCAGCGAGCCGACGAGGACGCCGACCTTCACGTGCTCGTCCTGCGGCGTCCCGGCGCCGTACGCGAGCTCGCCGATGAGCAGCGAGACCGTGAACCCGATGCCGGCGAGCATCGCCATCCCGACGACGTCGACCCAGGACAGCTCGTCGTCGAGGTCGGCGCGGGTGAAGGTCGCGAGCAGCCAGGTGGAGCCGCTGATGCCGATGGTCTTGCCGACCACCAGCCCCAGCATGATGCCGACCGCCACCGGGTCGGTGAGCGCGTCGCGCAGCCCCTGGAGCCCGCCCACGTCGACCCCCGCGGCGAAGAACGCGAACACCGGCACCGCGATGCCCGCCGAGATCGGCCGCACCAGGTGCTCGAGGTGCTCGGCGAGGCCGGGTCCGTCGCCGGCGGCCTGGCGCACGACCGGCACCGTGAAGCCGAGCAGCACGCCCGCCACCGTGGCGTGCACCCCCGACTCGTGCACCAGGGCCCAGGCGACCACGGCCAGCGGCACCAGCAGCCACCCGGACCGGATCCGCTTCTGCACGAGCACGGCGAAGGCGGCGATCGGCAGCAGCGCCAGCAGGAGGTACGTCGGGCGCAGCTCGTCGGTGTAGAAGATCGCGATCACCGTGATGGCGAGCAGGTCGTCGACCACGGCGAGGGTCAGCAGGAACGTACGCAGGCCGGTCGGCAGGTGGGTGCTGATCACGGCCAGGATCGCGACCGCGAAGGCGATGTCGGTCGCGGTCGGGATCGCCCAGCCGGCGAGGTCCCCGTCGAAGCCGGCGTTCCACGCGACGTACAGCAGGGCGGGGACGGCCATGCCGCCGACCGCCGCGACCACCGGCAGCGCGGCCCGGCGCGGGTCGCGCAGGTCGCCGGCGACGAACTCCCGCTTGAGCTCGAGGCCGACGACGAAGAAGAAGATCGCGAGCAGCCCGTCGGCCGCCCAGGTGCCGAGGGTGAGGTCGAGGTGGAGGGACTCCGGACCCACCCGGAGGTCGCGGAGGTCGGCGTACGAGCCCGACCAGGCGGTGTTCGCCCAGACGATCGCGACCAGCGCGCCGGCGATCAGCAGCATCCCGCCGGTCGTCTCGGCGCGCAGCACCTCGGCGATGCGGGAGCTCTCCAGGAAGGAGCCGCGGGAGAAGAGGCGCTGCGGGGTGCGGGGGGTGGGCTCGGGCTGGGTCATGGGACCTCCGGGGTCGGCGGGACGACTGCCGACCAGACTTCCCGGCGCACCACGAACCAGCCTAGCGACCGGGGTCGCCAGGCTGGTCGGTGGTGCGCGTCAGTCCTCGGGCTTGTCGGAGAGACCCGAGGAGATCAGGTCCATCACCGAGGAGTCGGCCAGCGTCGTCACGTCGCCGACCTCGCGGTGCTCGGCGACGTCGCGCAGCAGCCGGCGCATGATCTTGCCCGAGCGGGTCTTGGGGAGCTCGGGGACGATCATCACCTGGCGCGGCTTGGCGATCGCGCCGATCTGCTTCCGCACGTGGTTGCGGAGCTCCTCGACGATGTCCTCGCCGCCGTCCCCGGCCTCGTCGCGCAGGATGACGAAGGCGCAGACCGCCTGACCGGTGTCCTCGTCCTTGGCGCCCACGACCGCCGCCTCGGCGACCTTGGGGTGGGACACGAGCGCCGACTCGATCTCGGTGGTGGAGAGCCGGTGGCCGGAGACGTTCATGACGTCGTCGACCCGGCCGAGGACCCACAGGTCGCCGTCGCTGTCCTTCTTCGCGCCGTCGCCGGCGAAGTACCAGCCCTTGCCGTCCTCGCCGAACCCGGCGTACCGGGACCAGTAGGTGTCGCGGTAGCGCTGGTCGTCGCCCCAGATGGTGCGCAGCATCGCCGGCCACGGCTCGGTGAGCACGAGGTAGCCCCCGGACCCGTTCGGCACCGACTCGCCCTCCTCGGTCACCACGTCGGCCGCGACGCCGGGGATCGGGATCATCGCCGAGCCCGGCTTGCCGTGCGTGACGCCCGGCAGCGGGCTGATCATGATCGAGCCGGTCTCGGTCTGCCACCAGGTGTCGACGACGGGGGTGCGGTCGCCGCCGATGACGTGGCGGTACCAGACGTAGGCCTCCGGGTTGATCGGCTCACCGACCGAGCCGAGGATCCGCAGCGAGGACATGTCGCGCCGGTCGGGGATCTCGCGGCCCTGCTTCATGAACGAGCGGATCGCGGTGGGCGCGGTGTAGAAGATCGTGACGCCGTACTCCTCGATGATCTGCCACCAGCGGCCGCGCTCGGGGGAGTCGGGGGTGCCCTCGTAGAGCACCTGCGTGGCGCCGTTCGCGAGCGGCCCGTAGACGATGTAGGAGTGGCCGGTGACCCAGCCGATGTCGGCGGTGCACCAGTAGACGTCGGTCTCGGGCTTGAGGTCGAAGACCGCCCAGTGGGTGTAGGCGCAGCCGGTGAGGTAGCCGCCGGTGGTGTGCAGGATCCCCTTCGGCTTGCCGGTCGTGCCCGAGGTGTACATGACGTAGAGCGGGTGCTCGGCGTCGAAGAACTCCAGCGCGTGCTCGGTCGAGGCGCCGTCGACGGCGTCGTGCCACCACACGTCGACCCCGTCGTCCCACTCGACGTCCTGCCCCGTGCGCCGCACCACGAGCACCTTCTCCACGACGTCGGTCTTCGTCCGCGCCTCGTCGACCGCCGGCTTGAGCGCGGACGGCGCGCCGCGGCGGTAGCCGCCGTCGGCGGTGACCACGACCTTGGCCTGGCAGTCGGTGAGCCGCGAGGCGAGCGCGTCGGAGGAGAACCCGCCGAAGACCACCGTGTGCGGCGCCCCGATGCGGGCGCAGGCCAGCATCGTGACGACCGCCTCGGGGATCATCGGCATGTAGATCGCCACCCGGTCGCCGGTCGCGACGCCGAGGTCGGTCAGTGCGTTGGCGGCCTTGCAGACCTCGTCCTGGAGCTCGGCGTAGGTGATCGTGCGGGTGTCGTCGGCCGGCTCGCCGACCCAGTGGAACGCCACCTTGTCGCCGCGGCCGGCCTCGACGTGCCGGTCCACGCAGTTGTACGCCGCGTTCAGGCGCCCGCCGACGAACCACTTCGCGAACGGCGGGTTGCTCCAGTCGAGCACCTGGTCCCAGCGCCGGTCCCAGTCGAGCCGGTCGGCCTGCTCGGCCCAGAAGCCCTCCCGGTCGGCGGCCGCCCGGGCGTACGCCTCCTCCTTGAGGTTCGCCTCGGCCGCCAGCTCGGCCGGGGGCTCGAACCGACGGTCTTCCTTCAGCAGGTTCGAGAGGGTCTGGTCGCTCACGTCGTGCTCCTGGGGGTCGGGTCGGAGGTGGCTCACGCCACACTAGGCGGGAGTTGCGGGACGTCGTACGGGTGGGCGGCGATCACCACCCACCCGTACGACGTCCGGCTCGGGTCAGTGCTGGATCGCCTGCTCGGCGCCCGCGCCGGTGAGCGCGCGGACCTCGAGCTCGGTGTGGCGGTCCTCGGCGGTCGGCTCCTGGGAGGTGACGCTGCCGAGCCAGCCGAGGAAGAAGCCCAGCGGGATGGAGACGATGCCGGGGTTCTCCAGCGGGAACCAGGAGATGTCGATGCTGCTCGGCAGCAGCGACAGGCTCTTGCCGGTCGGGTCCTCGCCCTTGCCGGACACCACCGGCGAGAAGAGCACCAGGCCGACCGAGGAGATCAGGCCGCCGTAGATGCTCCACACCGCACCGCGGGTGTTGAACCGGCGCCAGAACATGTTGTAGACGATCGCCGGCAGGTTGGCCGAGGCCGCCACCGCGAACGCCAGCGCGACCAGGAACGCGATGTTGAGGTTCTGCGCCGGGATCGCCAGCGCGATCGCGATCGCGCCGATGGCCGCAGCGGCGATCCGGGTCATCCGGATCTCCTCCTGCTCGGTGGCGGTGCCCTTCTTGATCACGTTGTTGTAGATGTCGTGGGCCACCGACGCCGACGACGTCAGCGTCAGGCCGGCGACCACGGCGAGGATGGTCGCGAAGGCGACCGCCGCGATCAGGGCCAGCAGGACCGCCCCGCCCGTGGTCCCGGCGCCACCGCCGACCTCCTCGGCGAGCCGCGGCGAGGCGAGGTTGCCCGCGGCGTCCAGGGTGCCGGTGTCCAGCAGCGCCGCGGCGCCGAAGCCCAGGACCAGCGTGAACAGGTAGAACACCCCGATCAGGCCGATCGCCCACAGCACCGACTTCCGCGCGTCGCGCGAGGTCGGGACCGTGTAGAAGCGGATCAGGATGTGCGGCAGCCCCGCCGTGCCCAGCACCAGCGCCAGCCCGAGGCTGAGGAAGTCGATCTTGCTGGTCAGGCTCACGCCGTACCGCAGGCCCGGCTCGAGGAACGCCGACCCCTGGCCGGAGTTCGACGCCGCGGTGCCGAGCAGGTCGGAGAGGTTGAAGTCGAACTTGATCAGCACCAGCACGACGATCAGCGCGGAGCCGGTCATCAGCAGGACGGCCTTGACGATCTGCACCCAGGTGGTGCCCTTCATGCCGCCGACGGTGACGTAGAAGATCATCAGCGCGCCGACGGCGACGATGGTGAGGTTCTTGACCGCCTGGTCGTCGACGCCGAGCAGCAGGGTGACCAGCGCGCCCGCGCCGACCATCTGCGCGAGCAGGTAGAAGATCGAGACGACGACCGTCGAGGTCGCCGCCGCCATCCGGACCGGGCGGCGGCGCATCCGGAACGCCAGCTGGTCGGCCATCGTGTAGCGGCCGGAGTTGCGCAGCATCTCCGCGACCAGCAGCAGCGCCACCAGCCAGGCCACGAGGAACCCGATCGAGTAGAGGAACCCGTCGTACCCGGAGAGCGCGATCGCGCCGGAGATGCCGAGGAACGACGCCGCCGACATGTAGTCGCCGCCGATCGCGAGGCCGTTCTGGACGCCGGAGAACGAGCGGCCGCCGGCGTAGAAGTCGTTGGTGCCGGACGTCTGCCGGCTCGCCCAGAAGGTGATGCCGACCGTCAGCGCGACGACGACGAGGAAGAGGCCCGAGGTGAGCACCTGGTCGTCCATGTCAGCGCCCCTGTCCCATGTGGGCGCGGTACTCGTCGTCGAGGACCCGCGCCAGCGGGTCGAGCTTCGCGGTGGAGAACCGGCTGTAGAGCCAGGCGAGCAGGAACGTCGTCACGAACTGCAGCAGCCCGAAGACCAGGGCCACGTTGATGTTGCCGATGAGCTTGGTGTCCATGAAGCCACCCGCCCAGTTCGACATGACGACGTAGAGCAGGTACCAGGCCAGGAAGGCCACCGTCGCGGGGAACACGAAGCCCCGGTAGAGCCGGCGCAGCTCGGTGAACTCCGGCCGGTCGTGCAGCTCGTCGTACACGGGGTCGTGGCGCTCGGCCTGCCCCGGGTCGTGGTGCTCGGAGGTGCTGCTCACGGGTGGTCCCCTCTCGGGCGTGACGTGGATGTGATCGCCGTCACGGTAGAAGCGGCGGGCCGCGCCGATCAGCGGTGACCGGGCCGTTGTCGCCGAGCGGATCGGCGGTGTCGGTGAGCGGTCGCTCCGGGGCGACGAACGGTCGTGAGGTCCGGTGAGGTCGTGAGGCCCGTGAGGTCGTGAGCAGAAGTTGACGGCACCGGTACGGCGGCAGGTCACCGGTGTTACGACGGCTCCCGAGGATCGGGGTCATGACGATCACCGACCCCCGCGCGGCGGCTGCACCCACCGACCCGGCGCCGCGCCGCGGCCGCTGGATCGACGACTGGCGCCCGGAGGACCCGGAGTTCTGGGAGTCGACCGGACGCCGGGTCGCCCGCCGCAACCTGATCTGGTCGATCTTCGCCGAGCACCTCGGGTTCTCGGTCTGGCTGATCTGGAGCGTCAGCTCGGTCTTCCTGGTGTCGATGGGCTTCGACTTCGGCCCGCAGCAGCTGTTCCTGCTCGTGGCGCTGCCCAACCTGGTCGGGTCCCTGCTCCGGCTGCCCTACACGTTCGCGGTCCCGCGGTTCGGCGGTCGCACCTGGACGATGGTCAGCGCGGCGCTGCTGCTGGTCCCGACGCTCGGCTTCGCGGTCGCGGTGCAGGACCCCGGCACGCCGTACTGGGTGTTCTGCCTGATCGCGGCGACCGCCGGCCTCGGCGGCGGGAACTTCGCCAGCTCGATGGCGAACATCAACTTCTTCTACCCCAGCGACAAGAAGGGGGCCGCGCTCGGTCTCAACGCCGCCGGCGGCAACTTCGGCGTCTCGCTGATCCAACTCTTCCTGCCGGTGATCGTCGGCGGCGCCGGGATCTTCGGGATGGTCAAGGCGAGCGACGGCGGGATCCACCTCGAGCGGGCCGCCTACGTGTACGCCGGCCTCGCGGTGGTGGCGACGCTCGCGGCGTACCTGTTCATGGACAACCTGAGCTCGGCGCGGTCGAGGCCGCGCGAGCAGCTCCAGGTGGTCAGGGAGCCGCAGACGTGGGTGATGGCGTTCCTCTACCTCGGGACGTTCGGCTCCTTCATCGGCTACTCCGCCGCGATGCCGCTGCTCATCAAGCTCAACTTCTGGGTGCCGGACCCGGCCCCGCTCGGCACCGGCATCTACTTCGCCTACTTCGCCTTCCTGGGGGCGCTCGTCGGCTCCGCGACCCGCCCGCTCGGTGGCTGGCTGGCCGACCGGTACGGCGGCGCGCGGGTCACCCTGGCGGCGTTCGGCGGGATGATCGTCTTCACGCTCGCCGTGCTGTGGACGCTCACGCAGCTGACACCGAACCCGGGCGCCAGCCCGGCGGTCGCCGAGGACAACCAGTCCTGGTTCCCCTGGTTCCTCGCGTTCTTCCTCTGCGTCTTCGCCAGCACCGGCATCGGCAACGGCTCGACGTACAAGATGATCCCGGCGATCTTCCGCACCCGCGCCGAGCGGGCCAGCACCCCCGGCACCGCCGAGCGCGCCACCGCGCTCGGCGTCGCCACCAAGCAGGCCTCGGCCGCGATCGGCGTCATCGGCGCGGTCGGCGCCGTCGGGGGCTTCCTCATCCCGATCGCGTTCAGCTCGCCGTGGGTCGAGCAGCCGATGGAGGCCACCAAGGGCGCGTTCGTCGTCTTCACCGGCTTCTACCTGCTCTGCGCCGCCGTGACCTGGTTCGTCTTCCTGCGCCGGCCGACCCCGGCGAGGGCGCACACCAGCCTCGCCGGCGCCGGGATCTGAGCGGCGTGACCGAGACCCGGACGCACTGCCCCTACTGCAGCCTGCAGTGCGGCATGACCCTCGCGCGGGAGGGCCGCCGCCTGGAGGTGCGGGCCTGGCCGGAGTTCCCCGTGAACGAGGGCGCCCTGTGCCGCAAGGGCTGGACGGCGACCGGGCTCCGCGGCCACCGCGAGCGGCTCACCACGCCGCTGCTGCGCGACCGGGCGACCGGCGAGCTGCGGGCCGCGTCCTGGGACGAGGCCCTCGACCTGGTCGCCGACCGGCTCCGGGCGCTGCAGGCCGCGCACGGCCCGGACACGGTCGCGGTCTTCGGGGGCGGGGGGCTGACCAACGAGAAGGCCTACCAGCTGGGCAAGCTCGCCCGGGTCGCGCTGCGCACCAGCCGGATCGACTACAACGGCCGCTGGTGCATGAGCTCCGCGGCCTCGGCGGCCAACCAGGCGTTCGGGATCGACCGGGGGCTGCCCTTCCCGCTGGCCGACGTCGAGGACACCGACGTGCTCGTGCTGGTCGGCTCGAACCTCGCCGAGACGATGCCGCCCGCGGCCCGGCACCTCGACCGGCTCCGCGCGAACGGCGGCCACGTCGTGGTCGTCGACCCGCGGCGTACGCCGACCGCCGACCGCGCCGACACCTTCCTCCAGCCCGTGCCCGGCACCGACCTGGCGCTGAGCCTGGGCCTGCTGCACCTGCTCGACGCGGCCGGCGCCGTCGACGAGGAGTACGTCGCGGCGCGCACCACCGGCCTGGACGCGGCCCGTCGTACGGCGGCCGCCTGGTGGCCCGAGCGGGTCGAGCGGGTCACGGGCGTCCCCGTCGCCGAGCTGCGGGTGCTCGCGGAGCGGCTCGCCGCCGCCGGGCGGGTCACGGTGCTCACCGCGCGCGGCGCCGAGCAGCACGCCCAGGGCACCGCCACCGTGCTGGGCTGGATCAACGTGGCGCTCGCGCTCGGAATGCCCGGGAGGCCGCACGCCGGCTACGGGTGCCTGACCGGCCAGGGCAACGGCCAGGGCGGGCGCGAGCACGGGCAGAAGTCCGACCAGCTGCCCGGCTACCGGATGATCGACGACCCGGCCGCCCGGGAGCACGTGGCGCGGGTCTGGGGCGTCGAGCCCGCGTCGCTGCCGGGGAAGGGGCTCTCGGCGTACGAGCTGCTCGAGTCGCTCGGCACCGGCTCGCGGGCGCTGCTGGTCTTCGGCTCCAACATCGTGGTCTCCGCGCCGAACGCCACGCACGTCGCCGAGCGGCTCGCGGCGCTCGACCTGCTCGTGGTCGCCGACCTCGTGCTGAGCGAGACCGCCGCGATGGCCGACGTCGTCCTGCCGGTCACGCAGTGGGCCGAGGAGACCGGCACGATGACCAACCTCGAGGGCCGGGTCGTGCTCCGCGAGCGCGCGGTCGCCCCGCCCGACGGGGTGCGCAGCGACCTCGACGTGATCGCCGGCCTCGCCGCGCGGCTGGGCTCGCCCGGGGTCTTCGCCACCGACCCCGAGGAGGTCTTCGCCGAGCTCGGTCGCGCCTCCGCGGGCGGCCGCGCCGACTACGCCGGGATCAGCTACGACCGGATCCGCGCCGAGCACGGGGTGTTCTGGCCCTGCCCCACCCCCGAGCACCCCGGCACGTCCCGGCTCTTCGCTGCCTCCTTCGCCACTCCCGACGGGCGGGCACGGTGCGTGGACGTCGACCACGCGGGCCCCGCGGAGCCGCTCGACGTGGCGTACCCCGTGCACCTGACGACCGGTCGGGTGCTCGCGCAGTACCAGTCCGGCGCCCAGACCCGGCGGGTGCGGGAGCTGCCCGACGACGGGCCGTTCGTCGAGCTGCACCCGATGCTCGCCGACCGGATCGGCGCCCACGACGGCGAGCCGGTGGTGGTCAGCACCCGCCGCGGGCAGCTGACGGCGCCGGCCCGGGTGGTCGCCACGATCCGCCCGGACACCGTCTTCGTGCCGTTCCACTGGGTCGGCGCCAACCGGCTCACGCACGACGCGCTCGACCCCATGAGCGGGATGCCGGAGTTCAAGGTCTGCGCCGCGGCGGTGGGTCTCGATACGCCGTCGCTCGTCCCTCGCGACGGCTACTCGACCACCGAGAGGGCGTCATGAGCGGCGAGCGGGTCGTCGTGGTCGGGTCCGGCATGGCCGCGACCCGGCTGGTCGAGGAGCTGGTCGCCCGGCGGACCGGGCACCACGTGACGGTGCTCGGCGACGAGCCGCACGCGCCGTACAACCGGATCCTGCTGTCGGCGGTCCTGGAGGGCACCCACAGCCGCGCGGCGCTGACCCTGCGGACGGCGGGGTGGTACGCCGAGCAGGGCGTCGACCTGCGGCTCGGCGCCCGGGTCCTGGACGTCGACCGCGACGCCCGCGAGGTGATGCTGGTCGACGGCACCCGGCTCGGCTACGACCGGCTGGTGCTGGCCACCGGGTCCGTCCCGACCCTCCCGCCGATCCGCGGGCTCGTCCGGGTCGACGGCCGGCTGCACGACGCGGTGCACGCGTTCCGCAGCCTCGACGACTGCGACCGGCTGGACGCCGCGGTGACATCGGGCTCGACGGGCTCGACCCACGGTGCTGTCCGGCGCGCGGTCGTCGTGGGCGGCGGGCTGCTCGGCCTGCAGGTCGCCCGGGCGCTCGGCGTCCGCGGCCTCGCCGTCGAGGTGGTCGAGGGCGGCGAGCACCTGCTGCGCAGCCAGGTCGACGCGAAGGCGGGCGCGATCATCGCCCGCGACCTGCGCCGGCTGGGCGTGACCGTCTACACCGGCGCCCGGGCGGTGCGCCTCGACGACGCCGGGCTGGTCCTGGACAACGGCTACACGCTCGAGACCGACCTGGTCGTGCTCACCGCCGGAGGCCGCCCGAGCACCGCCCTGGCCCGGCGCGCGGGGCTCACCGTGCGCCGCGGGATCGTCGTCGACGACCGGCTCCGCTCGGTGGCCGACGAGCGCGTCCACGCCGTCGGCGACTGCGCCGAGCACGGCGGCCGGACCACCGGCTTCGTGCCGCCCGCCTGGGAGCAGGCCGCGCTGGTCGCCGCCCACCTCGCCGGCGAGGACGTCACCTACGCCGGCACCCGCAGCGTGGCGCGGCTGCGGGCCACCGGGCTCGAGGTCGCCGTGCTCGGGGACCCGCAGGCCACCGGCGGCGAGGTCGTCGAGGTCACCAACCCCGTCGTCGGGTCGCACCGCCGCCTCGTCGTCCGCGACGGCCGGATCGTCGCCGGCACGCTGGTCGGCGACCTGTCCCGCATCGGTCTGATCACCCAGCACTACGACCGCGGCACGGTCCTCGGCCCGACCGAGCCCGGCCTGCTGCTGATGCCCGACCGCGCCACCGCGGCCGCCGTCCCCGTGCTGCCCGACGACGCGGAGGTCTGCGCGTGCGCCGGCGTCAGCGCCGGGGCCGTGCGGGCCTGCGCCTCGCTCGAGGAGGCCCGGCAGACCACCCGTGCCACCACCGGCTGCGGCGGCTGCTCCGCCGCCGTCCGCCTGCTGCTCGCCGCCCGCACCGCCCCCTTGGAAGGAACCCCCCGATGAGCCCCCAGCACCGCCCCCACCAGCGCAGGACGCTGGTCGTCGTCGGCCACGGCATGGTCGGCCACCGCTTCGTGCAGGCGGCGATCGAGCGCGGCCTCACCGAGACCCACGACATCGTGGTGGTGGGCGAGGAGCCGCGGCCGGCGTACGACCGCGTCGCGCTCACCTCGTTCTTCGAGGTCGGCGCGGACGCGCTCTCCCTCCTGCCGTCGGGGGCGTACGA
Organism: Nocardioides dongkuii; assembly: GCF_014127485.1. Taxonomy (NCBI): domain Bacteria; kingdom Bacillati; phylum Actinomycetota; class Actinomycetes; order Propionibacteriales; family Nocardioidaceae; genus Nocardioides; species Nocardioides dongkuii. The sequence goes on from NZ_CP059903.1 coordinate 432,074, forward strand.
CGACCCGCGGGTGCGGCTGGTCCTCGGCACCGCGGTCGAGGGCGTCGACCCCGAGACCCGCACCGTGCTGCTCGCGGGCGGCGAGGTGCTGGTCTACGACGAGCTGGTGCTGGCGACCGGGGCGGCCCCGTTCGTGCCGCCGGTGCCCGGGCACGACCTGCCCGGCTGCTTCGTCTACCGCACCGTCGAGGACCTCGAGGCGATCCGCGAGGCGGCCGGCGCCGCGACCGTGGGCGCGGTCGTCGGCGGCGGCCTGCTCGGGCTCGAGGCCGCGAACGCGCTCGCCCAGCTGGGCCTCGAGACGCACGTGGTCGAGATGGCGCCGCGCCTGATGGCGGTCCAGGTCGACGACGCCGGCGGGGCGGTGCTGACCCGGCACATCGAGAAGCTCGGCCTCAGCGTGCACACCGGCGCCCGGACCTCCGCGGTGCTCGAGCAGGACGGCCGGGCGGCGGGCCTGGACCTGGGGGAGGCGGGCACGGTCGAGGCCGAGGTGGTGGTCTTCTCCGCCGGCATCCGGCCGCGGGACGCGCTGGCCCGCGCCGCGGGCCTCGACCTCGCCGAGCGCGGCGGCGTCCTCGTCGACGAGCGGTGTCGCACCTCCGACCCGCACGTGTGGGCGATCGGCGAGTGCGCGGCGCCGGCCGGCCGCATGTACGGCCTGGTCGCGCCCGGCTACGCGATGGCCGAGGTCGTCGTCGACGCGCTGCTCGGCGGGTCCGGCAGCTTCACCGGCGCGGACCTGTCGACCAAGCTCAAGCTGATGGGCGTGGACGTGGCCAGCTTCGGCGACGCGTTCGCGACCACCCCCGACGCGCTGGAGCTGGTCTTCGCCGACGCGGTCGCCGGGGTCTACAAGAAGCTGGTCGTCTCCGAGGACGGCCGGCAGCTGCTGGGCGGCATCCTGGTCGGCGACGCCTCGGCGTACGGCGTGCTGCGGCCGATGGTCGCCAGCGGCATCGAGCTGCCCGCCAACCCCGAGGAGCTGATCCTGCCCGCGGGCCGCGGCGGCGCGGTCGACGTCGGCCTGCCCGACGAGGCGCAGGTGTGCTCCTGCAACGACGTCACCAAGCGCGCCATCCTCGACGCCGTCGACGAGGGCGGCACGTGCGACAGCCCGTCCTGCGTGACCCGCTGCACCCGCGCCGGCAGCACCTGCGGGTCCTGCAAGCCGCTGGTCAAGAAGATCGTCGAGGACCACTTCGCGGCCGTCGGGCGGACCGTCGACCGCAGCCTGTGCGAGCACTTCCCGCTCACCCGCCAGGAGCTCTTCGACGTGGTGGCCGTGCACGGCCACACGCGCTTCGACGACATCGTCGCCGCGCACGGCCGCGGTCGCGGGTGCGACGTCTGCAAGCCGGTGGTCGCCTCGATCCTGGCCAGCCAGCTGAACGGGCACGTGCTCGAGGCGGACCGGCGGACCCTCCAGGACACCAACGACGCCTACCTCGCCAACATCCAGCGCAACGGCACCTACTCGGTGGTGCCCCGCATCCCCGGCGGCGAGATCACCCCCGAGAAGCTGATCGTGATCGGCCAGGTCGCCCAGGACTACGGGCTCTACACCAAGATCACCGGCGGTCAGCGGATCGACCTCTTCGGCGCCCGGATGGAGCAGCTGCCGGAGATCTGGCGCCGGCTCGTCGACGCCGGCTTCGAGTCCGGGCACGCCTACGGCAAGTCGCTGCGCACGGTGAAGTCCTGCGTCGGCTCGACCTGGTGCCGGTACGGCGTGCAGGACTCGGTGCAGCTGGCCGTCGACCTGGAGCTGCGCTACCGCGGGCTCCGCTCGCCGCACAAGCTCAAGGGCGGGGTCAGCGGCTGCGCGCGCGAGTGCGCGGAGGCCCGCGGCAAGGACTTCGGCGTGATCGCGACCGAGAAGGGCTGGAACCTCTACGTCGGGGGCAACGGCGGCGCCACCCCGGTGCACGCCCGCCTGCTCGCCGGCGACCTCGACACCGAGACGCTGGTGCGCTACCTCGACCGGTTCCTCATGTACTACATCCGCACCGCCGACCGGCTGCAGCGCACGGCTCCCTGGGTGGACTCGCTCGACGGCGGCCTGGAGCGGGTGCGGGCGGTGGTGGTCGACGACGAGCTGGGGCTGGGCTCGGAGCTGGAGGCGGCGATGGCCGCCCACGTGGACTCCTACTTCGACGAGTGGAAGGCGACCATCGAGGACCCGGCGAAGCTGGAGCGGTTCGTCTCCTTCGTCAACGCCCCCGGCGTCCCGGACCCCACGATCTCCTTCCGCGAGGAGCGGGGGCAGGCGGTGCCCGGCGACCCGGTGCCGCTCGGGGCGACGATCCCGGTCGGGGCGCCCCGATGACGACGTACACCGCCGTCTGCCGGCTCGCGCAGATCGAGGTCGAGGGCGCGGTGTGCGCGCTGGTCGACGGCGAGGCGGTCGCCGTGTTCCGCACCCACGACGACGAGGTGCTGGCGATCGGCAACTACGATCCCTGCTCACGGGCCTCGGTCCTGGCCCGTGGCATCGTGGGGACCCGGGGAGACACCGTGTTCGTGGCCTCCCCGATGCACAAGCAGGCCTTCGACCTGCGCACCGGACAGTGCCTCGACGACGCGGCGGTCCGGGTCCCGACGTACGACGTCCAGGTGGGTCCCGACGGCACGGTGCTCGTCGGCCGCAGGAGGGAGGGTCCGTGACCGAGCTGCCGCTGGCCGGCTTCCGGGTCGGGGTGACCGCCGCCCGCAAGGTCGAGGAGCAGGTGGCGCTCCTCGAGCGCCGCGGGGCGGCCGTCGAATGGGCACCCGCGCTCTCCCAGGACCCCAACCAGGTCGACGACGTCGAGCTGCGGGCGGCGACCGAGGACGTGCTCGCGCGGCCGGTCGACATGTTCCTCGCGACCACGGGCATCGGCATGAAGGCGTGGTTCGCCGCCGCGGACCGCTGGGGGCTCGCCGACCGCCTGGTCGCGGCGCTCGGCGACGCCGAGATCCTCGCCCGCGGCCCCAAGTCCGTCGGCGCGCTGCGCCGCCGCGGCCTGCGCGAGCTGTGGGCGCCGGAGTCGGAGTGCTTCGAGGACGTGCTCGAGCACCTGCGCGGCCGCGACCTGACCGGGATCCGGATCGTCGTGCAGGAGCACGGCCAGTCGCTCTCGATGGTCGCGCACGCGCTGCGCCGCCGGGGCGCCGACGTCCGGGTCGTGACGGTCTACCGCGTCGTCGGCGCCGAGGACCCCGAGCCGATGTTCCGGCTGATCGACCTGATCGCCGACCGCGAGCTCGACGCCGTCACCTTCACCTCCGCGCCCGCGGTCGCCGCGCTGATGGGCGCGGCCGGACCCACCGGCCGCCGCGACGACGTGGTCACCGCGTTCCAGGCCGACGTGGTCGCGGCCTGCGTCGGCCCGGTGACCGCCGCGGCGTTCGAGCTCTGGGGGGTGCCCACGATCGTCCCCGAGCGCTCCCGGCTGGTCGCGATGGTCAAGCAGCTCGAGACCGAGCTGCCCTCGCGCCGCGGCGGGCTCGCGCTCACGCTCACCGGCGGCTCCGTGCTCCTCCTGCACGGCGACGACGTGCTCCTGGACGGGGTCGAGGTGCGGCTCTCGGCGGCGCCGGCGGCCGTCCTCCAGGCGCTGGTGGCGAACCCCGGCAACGTCGTGTCCCGGCGCGCCCTGCTCGCCATGCTGCCGAGCGGCACCGCGGGCTCGGAGCACGCCGTGGAGATGGCCGTCGCCCGGCTCCGCGCCGCCCTCGGCACCAAGGCGGTCCAGACCGTCGTCAAGCGCGGCTACCGGCTCGCGGTCGGTGGTTGAGGGACCGCTGACCTGGGCTCCTCGACGTGCCGCGGGCTCCGGCGCCGGGGGACGGCTCAGCCGCGGTGCTCGGCCACGAGCAGCGCCAGGTCGTCGCCCAGCACCCCGCCCACCAGCGACCGCAGGACGTCGAGCGCCTCGTCGAGCGAGGACTCCAGCGGGCCCTGGGCGATGGGGGCCAGGACCGCGTGGTGGTCGACGAACTCGCCGTTCGGCAGCCGGGCCTCGGCGAGACCGTCGGTGAACAGCACCATCCGGTCGCCGGGGTGCAGGGTGCCGCGGGAGACCACCGGCGTGACCCCGAGGCCGAGCGGTGGGCTGTGCACCATGATCAGGTCGCAGAGCTGCCCGTGCGACACGACGACCGGGGCCGGGTGGCCGCAGGTGAGCGCGTCGTACGTGCCGTCGGCGCGCAGCTCCACGAAGCAGGCGGTGACGAAGTCCTCGTCGGTGAGGTAGGAGCGCAGCCGCCGGTCGACGCGCACGGCGACGTCCGCGAGGTCGTCGAGGTCGGCGGCGGCGGACCGGAACTCGCCGAGGACGATGGTGGCGGTCCGCACCGCCGAGAGGCCCTTGCCGCGCACGTCGCCGACGAGCAGGCGGACGCCGTCGGGTCGCGGCACGACCTCGTAGAGGTCGCCGCCGACCTGCGCATCGGCGGCGGCGCTGACGTAGCGCGCGGCCAGGGCGACGGTGCCGGTGCGGGCCGGGGGCGGGGCCAGGATGGCGCGCTGCGCCGCCTCCGCGACCCGGGTGACATCGGCCAGCCGGCTGCGCTGCTCGCGGAACGCCGCGGCGTTCTCGAGGGCGAGCGCCGCGCGGTCCGCGACGTCCTCGAGGAAGGAGACGTCGTCCTGGGAGTAGCGCCGACCCGACGCGGCGTGGATGAGCGTGATCGCGCCGAGGACCCTGTCCCGGCCGCGCAGCGGCGCCACCAGGGCGCTGGTGATCCCCAGGCCGGCGAGCACCTCGCGGTGCTCCTCGCTCGTCGCGGCCGCGGCGAGCAGCTCCGGCGGGACGGACGGGTGCACCTCGCTCACCCCGGTGCGGACCACCTGCGGGGGACCCGCCGGCGCGTCCATCCGGATGGGGAAGCGGCCGTGCAGGGCGCGGGTGCGGGCCGAGGTGGGCGGATCGGCGTGCACGAGGTGCGCGGTCTGCAGCACGCCGTTCTCGAGCAGCTGCACGACGCAGCAGTCCGCGAACCGGGGGACGAGCAGCCGGCCGATCTCGTCCAGCGTCGCCGGGAGCTCCAGGGTGCTCGCCAGTGTCATCGAGGCCTCCGCCAGCAGCGCGAGCCGCTGGGCCGCGGCGCGCTCCTGCTCGAGGCCGGCGGCCCGCTGCAGGGCCCGGCTGAGCGCGTTGCCGAGGGCGTCGAGGAAGCCGGTGGTCGCTCCGTGCGGGCGGCGCCCGGGGGTGAAGGAGAGCGCCAGCAGACCGGTGCCGGTGCCCTCGTGCAGCAGCGGGACGAGGTGCAGGCTGCGCTCCTCGGTGTAGTACCCGCGCAGGTCCGGGAAGGCGAGCTCGATCTCCGACCGGTCGGCGTAGTGGTGCGGGGTCGCCGTCCGCACGGCGACGGCGAGGGGGCTCGCCGAGTCCAGCGGGACCTCGTCGTACTTCCCCTGGATGCCCTGGCCGGCCCCGTCCCAGGCGATCGAGCGCAGCACCTCGCCCTCCAGGACGAAGACCCGGGACGAGGAGGCGGCGAGGGTCGCGCCGGCGTTCTCGACGAAGCTCTGGGCCACCTCCCGCGGGGTGGAGGCGCTGGTGAGGTCGGCGGCCAGCGAGTCCAGGAGCCGCTGGGAGAGGTGCGCGGTCGCCTCCAGCCGGCGGCGGTAGCGCTGCCCGACGGCGGCCGCCCCCACGGCGGCGAGCACGATCACGGCGCAGCCGACCGCCCGGACCCAGAACTCGAAGGTGTCCACCGTGCCGTGCCAGGCGCCGGAGGCCACCGCCGTGGCGATGCTCGCGGCGCCGACGGCAGCGGTCCACCGGATCCGCGAGGTGATCGAGGTGACGACCGCGGCCCCGCCGTACACGCCGGCGAGCTGGACGCCGCTGACGAGATCGACCACGAGCAGCGCGCCGAGCAGCGCCAGCGACGCGGCGACGACGGGGCCGTCCGGCGGACGGCCCTGCAGGCGGAACCGGTCCACGGCGCTCCTGTCAGGTGTCGCTGCGTGCCCCCATGGCGCCGCGGGGGCACATCGTACGGATGGTCGGGCGCCTGGTCACCCGCGGTCGAGGTCGACCGCCTCGGGGGTGTGCAGCCGGACCATCAGCCGCCGGGTGTGGACGGGGACGCGGCCGGGGGTGAGCAGGCTGACGCCGACCATCGCCGCGAAGGCGAGCGGGACCGACCAGGCGGCCGGCTGCTCGAGGAGGACGCCGGTCCAGCCGGTGGCGGTCGTGGGGGCGAGGGTCCAGGCGACGGCGGCGCCCGAGCCGAGGCCGCCGACCGCGAGCCCGGCGACGGCGCCGGCGTCGGTGAGGCGCGGCCACCAGATGCCGAGCAGCAGCAGGGGGCAGAACGTCGAGGCCGCGACGGCGAACGCGAGCCCGACGGCGCGGGCCACCCCGACGTGCGGGGTGGCGAGCGCGACCAGCACCGGCACCAGCACCGCCACCGCGGCGCCGGCGCGGAACGCCGCCACCCCGCCGAGCCGGCGCCCGCCCCAGGAGCGGCCGGTGACGTCCTGGCTCAGCACCCCGGCGACCGCGATCGCGAGCCCCGAGGACGTCGAGAGGAATGCCGCGAACGCGCCGGCCGTCACCAGCCCGGTCAGCACGTCGCCGAGCGCGCCCGGCACCATCAGCCGCGGCAGCTCCAGCACCAGGACGTCGGACCTGCCGGAGGCGGCGAGCTCGGGGGCGTACGCCCGGCCGAGGGCGCCGTACGCCGGGGGCAGCAGGTAGAACGCGCCGAGCAGCGCCAGCACCACGAGCGTCGTACGCCGGGCGGCTCGGCCGTCGGGGTTGGTGTAGAACCGCACGACCACGTGCGGCAGCCCCATCGTGCCGAGGAACGTCGCGACGATGAGCGAGTAGGTGAGGTAGAGCCCCTGCCCGCCGCCGTCGGCGAGCGGCACCGACCAGCCCCCGGCGGCGGCGCCGACGACCCGGCTCCCGGGGGCGCCGTCCCCGGCCCAGACCGCGAGCAGCACGAGCAGGGGGACGAGCAGGGCGGTGAGCTTGAGCCAGTACTGGAAGGCCTGCACGAAGGTGATGCTGCGCATCCCGCCCGAGGTGACGTTGATGAGGACGACCAGCCCGACGATGACCGGCCCGGTCCACACCGGCGCCCCGACCGCCGAGCGCAGGGTGAGCCCGGCGCCCTGGAACTGCGGCAGCAGGTAGAGCCACCCGATCGCCACCACCAGCACCGAGCAGGCGGCGCGGACGCCGCGCGACCCGAGCCGGGCCTCGGCGAAGTCGGGGAGCGTGTAGGCCCCCGAGCGGCGCAGCGGCGCGGCGACCAGCACCAGCAGCACGAGGTAGCCCGCGGTCCAGCCGATGGGGTACCAGAGCATGTCGGCGCCGAAGGTCAGCACCAGACCGGCGACCCCGAGGAAGGACGCGGCGGAGAGGTACTCGCCGCCGATGGCGCTGGCGTTGAGCCGCGGGTTCACCGAGCGGGACGCCACGAAGAAGTCGCTGGTGGTGCGCGAGAACCGCAGCCCCCAGGTGCCGATCGCCAGGGTCGCGACGGTGACCACGACGACCGCGACGATGCCCGGCGCGGCGTCGAGGTCGGGGCTCACCGGCCGACCTCGCCCATCAGGTCGGCGAAGTCCTGCTCGTGCCGCTCGGCCCGGCGGACGTACCACCAGCCCAGCGCCACCAGCAGCGGGTAGACCAGCACGCCCAGGACCAGCCAGGCGAGCGGGAGGCCCCCGAGCTCCACCGCGGCGAGCCCCGGCCAGAGGTGGAAGAGCAGCGGCCAGGACCCCACGGTCACCACGAGGGCGGTCAGCACCCGCGCCGCGAGGCCGAGCTGCGCGCGCAGGAGCGAGCCGAGGTAGATCCCGCCGAGCCGGGTGTCGGCGTCGATGTCGCGGGCCCGCGGCCGCACGGGGGCGGTACGCCGGCGCGGCGGGCCGCTGACCCGGACCCGCGGCGGTCGCGTCTCGCTCACGCCTGCGCCCGCTTCAGCAGCAGGTCGCGCAGCTCGCGGGTGTGCCGGCGGCTGACCACGAGCTCGGCGCCGGCCACGACCACCGTGCACCGGCCGGCGTCCATCCGGACCTCGGCGACGTGGGCGAGCGAGACCAGTAGGGAGCGGTGGATGCGCACGAACCCCGCGGGTCCCCAGTCGTCCTCGAGCTGGGAGAGGGGGGTGCGGACCAAGTGGGAGCCGCCGGGGGTGTGCAGCCGCGCGTAGTCGCCCTGGGCCTCGACGTGGGTGATCGCCGACCGGGCCACGAACCGGGTCACGCCGCCGAGCTCCACCGGCACCTGCAGGTCGCCGGCCGGGCCGCGGTCGGTGACGCCGTCGACCAGGCCGACCACGCCGACCACGCGGCGTACCGCCTCGGCGAGGCGGTCGGCGCGCACCGGCTTGAGCACGTAGTCGACCGCCTGCAGCTCGAAGGCCTCGACCGCGTGGCTCTCGTGGGCGGTGACGAAGACGATCGGCGGCGGCTCCTTGAACCGGGCCAGCACCTGCGCGAGCTCGAGCCCGGTCAGGCCCGGCATCTGGATGTCGAGGAAGAGCGCGTCGACCGCGAGCTCCTGGAGGACCCGCAGGCTCGCGGTGGCGGTGTCGCAGGTGAGCACCTCGCCGACCCGGTGGTCCTGCTGGAGCAGGTAGGCGAGCTCGTCGAGGGCGGGTCGCTCGTCATCGACGACGAGGACCTTCAGGCGGGCGCTCACACCTGCACCCCGGGGGCGAACTTCGGGACCCGGACGACGACCCGGGTGCCGGCGCCCGGCGCCGTCTCCACGACCAGGCCGTGCTCGTCGCCGTAGGCGTTGCGCAGCCGGGCGTCGACGTTGCCGAGCCCGACGGAGTCGAGGGCGGCGTCGCCGGCGAGCGCGCGGCGTACCTTCTCCGGGTCCTCGCCGATCCCGTCGTCCTCCACCTCGATCACCGCCTCCTGCCCCTGGTCGCGGGCGCTGATCCGGATGTGGCCGCCGCCGTCGCGGCCCTCCAGCCCGTGCCGGACGGCGTTCTCGACCAGCGGCTGCACGCACAGGAACGGCACCACGACCGGCAGCACCTCCGGCGCGACGTGGAGGGTGACCCGTAGCCGGTCGCCGAACCGGGCCTCCTCCAGCAGCAGGTAGCGCTCGACCGAGCGCAGCTCCTCGGCGAGCGTCGTGTACTCGCCGTGGCGGCGGAAGGAGTAGCGGGTGAAGTCGGCGAACTCCAGCAGCAGCTCGCGCGCGCGGTCGGGGTCGGTGCGCACGAACGAGGCGATGGCGCCGAGGGAGTTGTAGATGAAGTGCGGGCTGATCTGGGCGCGCAGGGCCCGCACCTCGGCCTCCATCAGCCGGGTGCGGGAGGCGTCGAGCTCGGCGAGCTCGAGCTGGCCCGACACCCACCGGGCCACCTCGTCGGTCGCCCGGGCGAGCCCGGCGGTGGGGTACGGCGCGAACGCCTGCAGGGTGCCGACCACGCGCTCCTCGACGACCAGCGGGCTGGCGATCGCGGTGCGGACCGGGCAGCCCGGCTCCGCGCACCGCAGCTCGCTGCGGTCGAAGCTGCGGGTGCCGCCGGCCTCCAGGGTGGCGGTGGTCAGCGCCGCCGCCTGCTCCTCGTGGTGCTGGCCGCTGCCGTCCCAGGCCAGCGGCCGGGCGGTGTCGGTGACGGCGAGGGCGGGGGTGCCGAGCAGCGCCCGCAGGTGCCGCACCGAGCGCTCGGCGCTCGCGGTGGTCAGCCCCTCCCGCAGTGCAGGGCTCGCGAGCGAGGCCGTGTGCAGGGTCCGGAACGTGGCGCGGTCGGCCTCGGTCCCGAGGTGCGTGCGGCGCCAGGCCCGGCTCATGGCGGACATGGTGGCACTGATCACCCCCTCAGGTGGGGAGTGCGAGCGGCGCTCCGGGCAACCGGATGGCATGTCCGGATCCCCTCGCGACCCCCACCGCATCGCCGGGTACGCCGGCGCCATGTCGGTCTTCACCAGCGCCGTCGCCGGCGCCGCCCTCGCCGCACGGCGCACGGGCAAGGTCCCCGAGCGCTACTCGGTGCTCGACCTGGCGCTCGGCGCGGTCGCGACCCACAAGCTCGCGCGGATCGTCAGCAAGGAGGGCGTGACCACGCCGATCCGGGCGCCGTTCACCGAGTTCGAGGGCGAGGCCGGGTCCGCCGAGCTGACCGAGTCGCCCAAGGACGGCGCCGGGCACACCGTCGGCGAGCTGCTGACCTGCCCGTTCTGCCTGGCGCCCTGGATCGCGTCGGGGTACGTCGCCGCGCTCGCCCTGGCGCCGAACGCCGCCCGGGCCTGGGCCGCGACGTTCTCGGTGGTCGGCGGATCGGACTTCCTCCAGCACGCCTACGCGCGGACGCGCGGCGACTGAGGCCGGTTCAGCTGCTCCGCTGGTCAGCTGGTCAGCGGAAGTCGATGAGCAGCATGTCGGTGTTGGTGCCGTCCGAGGTCGTCTCCATCGGCGTGGGCTCGTCGGGCCGGTGGTGGTCCCGGTCCGGCTCGCCGGCCGCGCTGCTGGGGCGCACCCGTGGGGCGACGACCGAGCGGTAGCAGCGCGCGACGTACGGCAGCTGCATGCCGTCCATGCCGCGGCCGTAGTCGTCGTAGAGCGCCAGCACCTGGGCGAGCATGGCCTCGCGGGCCTCCTCGTCGAGGGTGGCGACGTTCGAGCGGGAGCGGACCAGGTCGAGGATCGTGCGGCGCTGGACGACCTGCCAGTGCTTGAACGCGGTGTCCTCGACGAAGCCGAAGAGGCCGGAGGTCGCCACGGCCTCGGTCGGGTCGCGCAGCTGGTCCTGGGTGCCGATGATCCGGCCCAGCCTGCGGACCCACGGGATCCGCTCGTCGCGCTCGTTCCAGACCAGCGCCAGCCGGCCGCCGGGCTTGAGCACGCGGGCGATCTCCGGGAGGGCCCGGTCGAGGTCGAACCAGTGGAACGCCTGCGCGCTCACCACCACGTCGTACGACGCGTCCGGCGCGGGGATCTCCTCCGCCCCGGCGACCGAGACCCGCACGTCGGGCAGGTCGCGGCGCAGCACCTCGAGCATCGCCTCGTCGGGGTCGGTGGCGTGCACGTCGTGGCCGAGCGCGACCAGGTCGCGGGTCAGCTTGCCGGTGCCGGCGCCGAGCTCGAGCACGGTCGTCGGCTGGTCGCCGACCAGCCAGGCGGCCGCCTCGCGGGGGTACGCCGGTCGGCCGCGGTGGTAGGCCTCGGCGACGGCGCCGAAGGAGCGGGCGGGGAGGTCACTCATCCGGCCCAGGGTATCCCGCGGGTAGCCTCCGCTTGTGAACGACGACCCCCTCGCGTGGCTGGTGTCCCTCGAGGGCGTGCCCAGCGCGTTCGCCGCCGCCCGCGACGGCATCGACGTGGTGCTCCGCGACCGCGGGCTGCGCCGTACCTCGCCCGGCACGACCGCCGAGTCGCTGCTCCGCGGCGCGCACGCCAGCGCGGTCCTCGAGGGCTCCGCCTCCACGCTGGCCGAGGTCCGCGAGGGCGCCGGCGACGACGTCGCCCGGGACGCCGTGCGCCTCTCCACCGAGCTGCTCGGGCTGGTGCCGACGGTGCGCTCCTCGCCGCTGCAGGCGTTCGCGCGGCTGCACGCGGTCGCCGCCTCCGGCGCGGTGGACGCCGAGCGCCTGGGCCGGCCGCGCGACGCCGCCGCGGCCGAGCGGCTGCGGGGCCTGGCGGCCGTGCTCACCGCCCCGACCGAGGCGCCGGCGCTGCTGGTCGCCGCGCTCGTGCACGCCGAGCTGGTCACCGCCGCGCCGTTCGCGTCCCACAACGGGATTGTCGCCCGGGCCGCGGAGCGGCTGCTGCTGGCCGCGCGGGGCGTCGACGAGAAGTCGCTCGTGGTGCCGGAGGCCGCCCACCTGGCGCTGCGCGCGGCGTACGAGTCCAACCTGCGGGGGTACGCCGAGGGCGGCCGCGCCGGGGTGCACGCCTGGTTCCTCTACGCGGCCGAGGCGTTCGCCGCGGCCGCGGAGGCGAGCCCGCTGCGGCGGGGCGCGGAGCAGGACGAGACGTAGTCCGGACATGCAGGTGGCACCCGCATCTCGAGGACTCGGGTGCCACCGCCTGACACGTGAGACCGTCGGCTACCAAGCGTGCACTGCCAACTGCTGCCGCCGGACAAGCCGGTCGGTCAGCGCCCTGAAGGAAGGGTAGGTCGCCGCGTGGGTACCTCGGCTCACGTGTGCGTCTGTGGAGTTGTGTCCTCCTGTGTACGCCTCTCCGGGCCAGGGTTCAACCCTTGACATTCCGGGACATCGAGGGGTGACGGCGGACGGGATCAGGCCCCGAGCCGGCGCTTGCGGGCGTTCGCCCACAGCACCCCGCCGACCGCGACCGCGCTGCCCACGGCGAGCGCCGCCAGGGTCGGACCCGCGGGCGGCAGCACCCGGCTGCGGAGCGCGACGGGCTTGTTGAAGACCAGCACCGGCCACTCCTTGGCGGCGGCGATCCGCCGCAGGTCGCGGTCGGGGTTCACGGCGTGCGGGTGGCCGACGGTCTCGAGCATCGGCACGTCGGTGACCGAGTCGCTGTAGGCGTAGCTGGCGTCCAGGTCGTAGCCGCGCTGCGCGGCGAGCTCGCGGATCGCCCGCGCCTTCTCCTCGGCGTAGGCGTAGTAGGCGATCTCGCCGGTGTAGCGGCCGTCGGCGATCTCGAGCCGGGTCGCGATCACCAGGTCGGCGCCGAGCATCTCGCCGATCGGCTCGACGACCTCGCTGCCCGAGGTGGAGACGATCACGATGTCGCGGCCGGCGAGCCGGTGCTCCTCGATGAGCGAGACCGCCTCGTCGTACACGAGCGGGTCGACGACGTTGTGGAGCGTGTCGGCCACGATCTCGCGGACCGTCGCGACGTCCCAGCCGGCGCTGAGCTGCGACATGAACTGCCGCATCTTCTCCATCTGGTCGTGGTCCGCGCCCCCGACGAGGTAGACGAACTGCGCGTACGCCGACCGGAGCACCGCCCGGCGCGAGATCAGCCCGCCGGCCTGGAAGGGCCGGCTGAAGGCGAGCGTGCTCGACTTGGCGATGATCGTCTTGTCGAGGTCGAAGAACGCCGCGGTCGGTCTTGCCGACGAGCTCGTCATGGGCACCATCGTAGGCACCGGCGGGCCACGCCCGGCCCACGAGTCACCCACAGGCCGTCCCGGCGCGCGGCTCCTCCCCAGGCACCCTGTCCTTCGGCGTGCCCGGTCCGTGCCGACGGGGATCGTCGCGGTCATGAACCCGCCCCTCATCGTGACCCGCGACGACACCCTGCTCGAGGAGCTGCTCCGGCTCGCCGCGGCGGCCGGGGTGACGCCGGAGGTGGCCCGCGATCCCGGCGCAGCCCTGCGCTCGTGGACCTCCGCCCCGCTGGTGCTGCTCGGCGCCGACGTCGCCGCCGAGGCCGCCCGCCTGGCCCCACCCCCGCGGGACGGGCTGCACATCCTCACCTGGGGCGGCTCGCCCGACGCGATCTTCCGGACGGCCGTCGACGTCGGCGCCGACTCGGTGACCGACCTCCCGCGGTCCGACGCGTGGGTGATCGAGACCCTCACCGACCTCGGCGACCACGGTGCCGCGCGGGGGCTGACCATCGGGGTGACCGGCGGGTCCGGGGGAGCCGGCGCCACGACCTTCGCGTGCGCGCTCGGCCAGGTCGCGGCCCGGTCGGGCCTCTCGGTCGTGGTCGACGTCGACCCCCTCGGCCCCGGCATCGACCGGGTGCTCGGCGTCGAGACCCGGGAGGGGGTGCGCTGGGACGCGCTCGGCCAGACCACCGGCCGGCTCAGCGCGCGCTCGCTGCGCGAGGCGCTGCCGCGGCGCGCGGGGGTCGGGGTGCTCACCTGGTACGCCGGCACCCGCGCCGCGCTCCCGGCGTTCGCCGTGCGCGAGGCGCTCTCGGCCGCGCAGCGGGGCCACGACACGGTCGTCGTCGACCTGCCCCGCACCGGCGACCCGCTGACCGAGGAGGTCGCCGCACGCTGCGACCTGCTGCTCGTCGTCGTCACGCCCACGGTCGCCGGGGTGGCCTCGGCCGCGCGGCTGTGCGCGCGGTTCCCCGACCCGGGCGGCGTCCGGCTGGTCGTGCGCGGGCGGGGGCTCGCGGCCCGCGAGGTGGCGCGGGCGACCGGGGCGCCCGTGCTGGTCGAGATGACCGACCAGCGCGGGCTCGACGAGGGCATCGACCTCGGGCTCGGCCCGGTGCGCTCCCGGCGCGGCCCGCTCGGCCGCGCGGCAGGCGCCGTGCTCGACCGGGTGGCGCTGAGCCGGGCCGCGGCGTGAGCGTGGACCTGCCGGCCGGCGTGGTCGACGCCGTCCGCGACGACCTGGTGAGCAGCCCGGGTGCCCTCACGCCGCACCGGGTCGCCGAGGCGCTGCGGCGCGCCGGCCGGCCCGTGGGCGACGCCACGGTGCTGGCGGTCCACGACGCGCTGCGGCGCGACATCCTCGGCGCCGGGCCGCTCGAGCCGCTGCTGCGCCTGCCCGGCGTCACCGACGTGCTGGTCAACGGCGCCGACGCGGTCCACCTCGACCGGGGCGCGGGGCTCGAGCTCACCGACGTCCGCTTCCCCGACGACGAGGCGGTGCGCCGGCTGGCTCAACGGCTGGCGGCGGCCGCCGGGCGTCGCCTCGACGACGCCACGCCGTACGCCGACCTGCGGCTCGCCGACGGCAGCCGGTTCCACGCGGTCCTGGCGCCGGTCGCCCGGCCCGGCACCGTGATCTCGCTGCGGGTCCCGCGCGCCCGCCAGTTCTCCGTGCCCGAGCTGGTCGCGGCCGGCATGCTCACGGCCGGCGGGGCCCGGCTGCTCGCCGCCGTGGTCGCGGCCCGGCTGGCCTTCCTCGTCAGCGGCGGCACGGGCAGCGGCAAGACCACCCTGCTGGCGGCGCTCCTCGCGACCGTGCCCCCGGGGGAGCGGCTCGTCGTCGTCGAGGACGCCTCCGAGCTGCGCCCCGACCACCCGCACGTCGTGGGGCTCGAGGGCCGGCCGCCCAACATCGAGGGCGCCGGCGCCATCGACGTGCGCACCCTGGTCCGGCAGGCGCTGCGGATGCGGCCCGACCGGCTGGTCGTCGGCGAGGTGCGCGGCGCGGAGGTGGTCGATCTCCTCGGGGCGCTCAACACCGGCCACGAGGGCGGCTGCGGCACCCTGCACGCCAACTCCGCGGCCGACGTGCCCGCCCGCGTCGAGGCCCTCGCGCTGGCGGCCGGGCTCGGTCGCGACGCCGCCCACAGCCAGCTCGCCTCGGGCGTCGACCTGGTCCTGCACCTGGTGCGCGACCGCGACGGCGTACGCCGGCTGCGGGAGGTCGCCGTCCCCGTGCGTGACGAGCGCGGCCTTGTGCGGATGGAGACCGCCGTCCGGTTCGAGCGCGGTGGTGGCGAGACCACCGGCCCCGCGACCGAGACGCTCGAGCGGGCGCTGGCGGGGCTCGCGTGACCCCGGCGCCGGCGCTGTCCCCGGAGGCGCTCGTCGCGGTGCTGGCCGCCGCCGCGGCCGCGGCGCTGCTGCTGCCGCCGGTCCCGAGGGTTCCCCACCCGCGCGACCGACGGCGCGCGCTCCTCGCCGTGCCCCTCCTGCTGCCCGGCGCGGCCGTCCTCCTCGGCACGACGCCGCGGGCGGCGGCGCTGGCGCTGCTGGCCGGCGGCGCGTGGTGGGGCGGCGCCGCGTTGTGGCGCCGGCGGCGGGCGCAGGCGGAGGCCGACGCGACGTCCGCGCGCGTGCTGGAGACCTGCGAGCAGCTGGCCGGCGAGCTGGGCGTCGGGCAGCCACCCGGACCGGCGCTGGCCCGGGTGGCCGCGACCTGGCCGGCGCTCGACGGCGTGGCCGCGTCGTTCCGCGTCGGCGCCGACGTGCCGGCCGCGTGGCGCGAGGTCGCCGCGCGACCGGGTGCCGCCGACCTGCGCCACCTCGCCGCCGCGTGGCAGGTCTCGCACCGCACCGGCCAGGGGCTCGCGGAGGCCGTCGACCGGGTCGCGGCGCGGCTGCGGGCCGCGCAGGCGACCCGGCGGGTGGTCCGCGGCGAGCTCGCCTCCGCCCGCGCCACCGCCCGGCTGGTGGCCGGCCTCCCGGTGCTGGCCCTGCTGATGGGGTCCGGGGCCGGGGGAGACCCGCTGGGGTTCCTGCTCGGCCACCCGGTCGGGCTGGCCTGCCTCGCGGGCGGGCTGTGCTTCGCGGGTGCCGGCCTGTGGTGGATCGAGGCGCTCGCCGCCGACGTCGACCGGGCGGGGTGAGCGCGGTGTCCGGGCTGGTCCTCGTCGCCGTCCTCGGGGCGGGGGCAGCGGCCGCGCTGCTGGTGCCGTCCCGGCCCCGCATCCGCGCCGATCCGGTGGCCGTCCCGTCACCGGCCGCCGCCCCGGCGGTGGGTTGGATGCTGCGCTTCCGGCCGCTGTGGTGCGTGTTGGCCGGGCTCGCGGGCGCGGTCTTCGTGGGCGGCCAGGTCGGACCGCTGGTCGGTGCTGGCGCCGCAGTCGCCGTCTGGGTGGTGATCGGCCGGGCCGAGCCGCCGGCCGTCCGCCGGGCCCGCGAGCAGGCGCGCGCCGACCTGCCGCACGTGGTCGGCCTGCTCGGCTCCGCGCTGCGGGCCGGTGCGTCGACCGGCGAGGCGGTTGCCGTGGTCTGCGCCGCGCTCCCGGGTGCCGCGGCGCAACGGCTGTCGCCGGCGGCCGCGCGGCTCGCCCTCGGCGCCGACCCGGTGCGGGTCTGGGAGTCCCTGGCCGCCGACGACTCGCTGGGCCCGCTGGGCCGCGCCCTGGCCCGGGCCCACACCACCGGCGTCCCGGTGGTGCGCTCGGTCGAGCGGCTCGCCGACGAGCTCGCCGCGACCGCCCGGGCCGACGTCGAGGACCGCGCCCGCGCGGTGGGCGTCAAGGCCGCGCTGCCGCTCGGGCTGTGCCTGCTCCCGGCGTTCGTGCTGGTCGGCATCGTCCCCCTGGTGGCCGGGCTGCTCGCCACCGTCGGCCTGTGACGGACCACCTGTCGTCCACCGGGCCCGCCCCGACCGGCGTCTGCACAGCCGGCCCGCGGCCGGAGGCGCCGTCCCGGCTCCAGGTCGAGGCTCGGACCAGTCGGCCGCGCCCCGCGGCCACGGAAGGAGACGAGATGCACCAGCACGCACCCCGCGCCGACGAGCGTGGCATCACCACCGCCGAGTACGCCGTCGGCACGGCCGCCGGCGCCGGCCTCGCCGGGCTGCTCTACAAGATGCTCACCGGCGGCTTCGGCGACAAGCTGCTGAAGACGCTGTTCGACCACGTGCTCGGCCTGCTGGGCATCGGGTGACCCGACGCCTCGCCCGACGCCGCCCTTGGCGGGATCGCCGCGGCGAGCGCGGCGCGGTCACCGCCGAGCTCGCGATGGCGCTGCCGCTCCTGGTGGCGGTGACCGTCGGCCTGGTCTGGCTGCTCGCCGTCGGTGCGGCGCAGGTCCGGGTCGTCGACGCCGCCCGCGAGACGGCCCGGGCGGCCGCCCGGGGCGACGCCGACGGCGAGGCGGTGGCGCGGGGCCGGGAGGTCGCCCCCGCCGGGGCGAGCGTCACCGTAGTCCGCGGCGACGGGCGGGTCCGCGCGGTGGCGTCAGGGGAGGTGCGCGGCCCGGGCGGACTCTTCGGGTGGCTGCCGGGCGTCACGGTGCGCGCCGAGGCGGTCGCTGCCGACGAGGCGGTGCCGTGAGGGTGCGTGCCGAGCGCGGCTCCGCGAGCGTGCCGGCCGTCGCGTGCCTCGCGGTGCTGCTCCTCGTCGGTGCCGCCCTGGGCGCGGTGGCCGCCCTCGTCGTCGCGCACCGCGCGGCGCAGTCCGCGGCCGACCTGGGGGCGCTGGCGGCCGCTGTGGCACTCGCGGACGGCGACGACGGGTGCGCCGCGGCCGGCGCGGTCGCCGCCGCCAACGCCGCCCGGCTGACCGGGTGCGCGGTCGAGGGCCGCGACGTGCGCGTCACGGTCGCGGTCGACGGCCCGCGGTGGCTGGGGCTCGACGTCGACCCGACCGCGGAGGCCCGGGCCGGACCGGCCTGAGCGGGTGCGGCGTGCGGGTCGGGTGTGCGTCAGCCGCGCGGGTGGTCGCGGGCGTCGTCGTTGTCGCGGTGCCGCTCGCGGTCGGCCACCTCGAGCTTCGAGGAGAGCTCCTCGAGGCGCTTGCTCTCCCGGCGCTGGCGCAGCGACCGCTTCGTGCCGTACTTCAGGATCCCGAAGCCCCACAGCACCGCCAGGCCGGCGCCGACCCCGAGCAGGAACAGCGTCAGCACGCCCACCTCGGTGCCGAGGATCTCGACGGCCCCGCCGTCGACCTCGGCGGTGAAGACCGCGGCGACGATGACCAGGGCGCCGGCGCCGATGAGGAGGAGTCCGAGGAGCAGCATGCGGGGAGGCTACTCGGGCGGGGCGCCCGCCAGCAGCAGGTCCAGCAGCGCGGCCGCCCCGGCCTTGTCGAGCGGGTTGTTCTGGTTGCCGCACTTGGGCGACTGGATGCACGACGGGCATCCCTCGAGGCACCCGCAGGCGACGATCGCGTCGCGGGTCGCCGAGAGCCAGGCCCGCGCGGCCGCGAAGCCGCGCTCGGCGAAGCCGGCTCCCCCGGGGTGGCCGTCGTAGACGAAGACGGTCAGCACACCGGTGTCGGGGTGGACCGCGGTCGAGACGCCGCCGATGTCCCACCGGTCGCAGGTCGCGAACAACGGGAGCAGGCCGATCGAGCAGTGCTCGGCCGCGTGGGCCGCGCCGGGCAGGTCGGCGGTGGCCAGCCCGCTCTCGGCGAGCACGTGGTCCGGGACGGTCCACCAGACCGAGGCGGTGCGCAGCGTGCGCACCGGCAGGTCGAGCGGCTCCTCGGCGATCACCTCGCCGCTGGGCTGGCGGCGCTTGAGGAAGGAGACGACCTGGTGGCTGACGTCGACCTCGCCGAAGGAGAGCCGGCAGCCGCCCCAGTCGCGGTGGTCGCGCTCGCGGACGATCGAGATCTCGGTGAGCTCGCGGGCCGAGGTGGAGTAGACGGGGTCGGCGCGGCTCATCTCGGCGACGTGCTCCTCGAGGTCGAGCGACTCGACGAGCCAGGTCTCCCCGCGGTGCACGTAGACCGCGCCGGGGTGGGCGGAGGAGTGCGCCCCGGCGGCGTCGACGGTGCCGACGACCCGGCCGGTGCCGGCCTCGACCAGCTGCACCGGCGACCCGCCGGCCGAGCGGATGTCGGTGAGGTCGGCGGCCCGCCGGCGGTCGGTCCAGAACCAGCCGCGGGGACGGCGGCGCAGCAGCCCCGACGTGGTCAGCGCGTCGACGACGTCGCGCGCGCCCGGCCCGAACATCGGCAGGTCGGCCTCGGTGAGCGGCGCCTCCTGCGCGGCCGCGCACAGGTGCGGGCCGAGGACGTAGGGGTTGCCGGGGTCGAAGACGGTCGCCTCGACCGGGCGGCCGAGCAGCGCCTCGGGATGGTGGACGAGGTAGGTGTCGAGCGGGTCGTCGCGGGCGATCAGCACCCCGAGGGCGTCCTGGCCCTCGCGGCCGGCGCGGCCCAGCTGCTGCCACAGCGCCGCGCGGGTGCCGGGGAAGCCGGCCATCAGCACCGCGTCCAGCCCGCTCACGTCGATGCCGAGCTCGAGCGCGTTGGTGGCCGCGAGGCCGAGCAGGTCGCCACGGCGGAGTGCGTCCTCGATGGCGCGGCGCTCCTCGGGCAGGTAGCCGCCGCGGTAGGCCGCGACCCGGGAGGACAGCGACGGGTCGACCTCGCCGAGCAGCTCGGCCGCGGTCATCGCGACGTGCTCGACCCCGCGCCGCGAGCGGACGAAGGCGAGGGTGCGCACGCCGTCGAGCACCAGGTCGGTGAGCAGGTCGGCGGTCTCCGAGGACGCCGCCCGGCGCACGGGGGCGCCGTTCTCGCCGGTGTGCGCGGTGAACGGGGGCTCCCACAGCGCCAGCGAGACCTGGCCGCGGGGCGAGGCGTCGCCGGTCACCGCGAGCACGTCGAGCCCGGTGAGCCGCCCGGCGGCGACCTCCGGCTCGGCCACGGTGGCCGAGGCCAGCACGAACGTCGGGTGCGCGCCGTACGACGCGCAGATCCGCCGCAGCCGGCGCAGCACGTGGGAGACGTGGGCGCCGAACACCCCGCGGTAGTGGTGGCACTCGTCGACCACGACGTAGGCCAGCGACCCGAGGAACGCCGACCACCGCGCGTGGCCGGGCAGCAGCGAGCGGTGCAGCATGTCGGGGTTGGTCAGGACGTACTCGGCGTGGTCGCGCGCCCAGTCGCGCTGGTCGCGGCCGCTGTCACCGTCGTGGGTCGTGGTGCGGACGTCGAGCCCCAGCCCGGTGAGCGAGGTCAGCTGGTCCTGGGCCAGCGCCTTGGTCGGCGCGACGTAGAGGACGGTGGCGCCGCGGCGCCCGCGCGGGCCGCGCGCCTCGCGGATCCGGGAGAGCGCCGGGAGCTGGTAGGCGAGGGACTTGCCGGAGGCCGTGCCGGTGGCGAGGACGACGTGCTGCCCGTGGTGGGCCGCGTCGGCGGCCGCGGCCTGGTGCCGCCAGGGGGAGGAGATGCCACGCGCCTCGAAGGCCGCCACCACGTCGGGCGCGGCCCACGCGGGCCAGGCGGCGCGCTCGCCCGCGCGCGCCGGCAGCACCTCGAGGTGGGTCATCCGGTCCTCGCGGCCCGGCACCGCCGCGAGCCGCGCGAGCCGCGCCGAGACCGGGGTGCTGGCGGTCGTGGTCACACCACCGATCCTCGCAGGGGGCGCCGACAGCGACGCCCCCGACTGCAGGGGCTGTTCAGATCTTTGTGCGTCCGAGCGGCAGGCATGGTTTCATTGTCCGACCGGACGTGGGACGCGCCCGGACGGCACGGCCGAAGACCTCCAGGGGAGCACACGTGGACCTGACTCTTGCAACGCGCGACGTCGATGGGAAGACCATCGTTGCCGTCGGTGGCGAGATCGACGTCTACACGGCGCCCAAGCTCCGCGACAAGATCACCGAGCTCGTCGCTGCCGGCGTCTACGACCTCGTGATCGACATGGAGGCCGTGGAGTTCCTCGACTCCACCGGGCTCGGCGTCCTGGTCGGCGGGCTGAAGAAGGTGCGCGCCCACGAGGGCTCGCTGCACCTGGTCTGCACCCAGGACCGGCTGCTGAAGATCTTCCGGATCACCGGCCTCGCGAAGGTGTTCGTCATCCACGACTCCGCCGACGCAGCGCTCGCCAGCAGCTGACAGCTTCCACCTCACGCCCCGGACGGCCGCCTCGACGCGGACGCCGGGGCGTCGTCGTTCCCTGGGGGAGTGCGCGGCACCACGCAGGTGACACGGGTGTGGTCCCGGTCACACCGTGCTGCGTGACGTACGTCTCGTCTGCGTAGACTCCGGCTCGTCCTGAGACCTGCTCCACCCCCCCCAGCCTGCAGGAGGAAAACACATGACGGGGATCGCTCCCGCTGTCGTGGAAGTCTCCGGCGGCAACCTCGTCCTGGTCATCGTCGTCGCCCTCATCGCGCTCGGCGCGCTGGCGATGGCTGCGATGTTCCGCCAGGAAGTGCTTGCTGCCGGTGAAGGCACCGACAACATGAAGGCCATCGCACAAGCGGTGCAGGAGGGCGCCGACGCCTACCTGACCCGGCAGTTCCGGACGCTGGCGATCTTCGCCGCCCTGGCGTTCTTCGCCCTGCTCGCCCTGCCCGCCGACGACGCGACGGTGCGGATCTTCCGGTCGGTCTTCTTCGTCGTCGGTGCGGGCTTCTCGGCCGCGGTCGGGTACCTCGGCATGTCGCTGGCGGTCCGCGCCAACCTCCGCGTGGCTGCGGCCGCCAACACCTCCGGGCGCGAGGTGGCCATGAACATCGGCCTGCGCACCGGCGCGATGGTCGGCATGCTCACGGTGGGTCTGGGACTGCTCGGCGCGAGCCTGGTGGTGATCTTCTTCGAGGCCGACGCGCCCGAGGTGCTGGAGGGCTTCGGCTTCGGCGCCGCCCTGCTGGCGATGTTCATGCGCGTCGGCGGCGGCATCTTCACCAAGGCCGCCGACGTCGGCGCCGACCTGGTCGGCAAGGTCGAGCACAACATCCCCGAGGACGACCCGCGCAACGCGGCCACCATCGCCGACAACGTCGGCGACAACGTGGGCGACTGCGCCGGCATGGCCGCCGACCTCTTCGAGTCCTACGCCGTCACGCTGGTCGCCGCGCTGATCCTCGGCTCCCAGGCGTTCGGCGACGCCGGCCTGGTCTTCCCGCTGCTGGTCCCCGCGATCGGTGCGCTGACCGCCGTGGCCGGGGTCTACCTGACCCGCCCGAAGGTGGGGGAGAGCGGGCTGACGACCATCAACAAGTCCTTCTACATCTCCTCGGCCATCGCGGCCGTCGCCTCCGTGGTGGTCGCCTTCGTCTACCTCCCGACGAAGTTCTCCGAGCTCTCCGGCCTGCGCAGCAACACCCTCGACGAGGTCGTCGGCGGCTCCCCCGAGGGCAACCCGGCCCTGATCGCGGCGACCGCCGTGGTCATCGGCATCGTGATGGCGGCCGGCATCCTGGCGCTCACCGGCTACTACACCGGCACCGAGTACCGCCCGGTCAAGGACGTCGGCAAGACGTCGATGACCGGCGCCGCGACGGTGATCCTCTCCGGGCTCTCGGTCGGGTTCGAGTCGGCGGTCTACACGACGCTCGTCATCGGCGCGGCCGTCTTCGGGTCCTTCCTGCTCGGCGGCGCCTCGCTCACCGTCTCGCTCTTCGCGGTCGCGCTGGCCGGGTGCGGCCTGCTGACCACCGTCGGCGTGATCGTCGCCATGGACACCTTCGGCCCGGTCTCGGACAACGCGCAGGGCGTGGCCGAGATGTCCGGCGACGTCAGCCCCGAGGGCGCCCAGATCCTCACCGAGCTCGACGCGGTCGGCAACACCACCAAGGCGATCACCAAGGGCATCGCGATCGCCACGGCGGTGCTGGCGGCGACGGCGCTGTTCGGCTCGTACGCCACCTCGGCGTTCGAGGCCCTCGAGGACGCGCGTCCCGAGGCCGACGAGTTCTCGCTCGCCGACTTCTTCGTCTTCAACCCCGCCGTCCTCGTCGGTGTCCTGCTGGGTGCCGCGGTGGTCTTCCTCTTCTCGGGCCTGGCCATCAACGCGGTCGCCCGCGCGGCCGGCGCGGTCGTCTACGAGGTGCGCCGCCAGTTCCGCGAGATCCCCGGGATCATGGAGGGCACCGGTCGTCCGGAGTACGGCAAGGTCGTCGACATCGTCACCAAGGACTCCCTGCGCGAGCTGATCACGCCGGGCATCCTGGCGGTCTTCGCCCCGATCGCGGTCGGCTTCGGCCTCGGCGTCACGGCGCTCGCCGGCTTCCTCGCCGGCGCGATCGGCACCGGCACCCTGATGGCGGTCTTCCTGGCCAACGCCGGTGGCGCGTGGGACAACGCGAAGAAGCTCGTCGAGGACGGCCACCACGGCGGCAAGGGATCGCCGGCCCACGAGGCGACGGTCATCGGCGACACGGTCGGCGACCCGTTCAAGGACACCGCCGGCCCGGCCATCAACCCGCTGATCAAGGTGATGAACCTGGTCTCGCTGCTCATCGCCAGCGCGGTGGTCTCGCTCAGCGTCGGCGAGGACCAGAACGACGTCGCGCGGATCGCGATCGCGCTGGTCTCGACCGCGATCATCGCGGCCGCGATCTACGTCTCCAAGCAGCGGGCGGTCACCATCGGCGACGACGCCCCGCCGCCGCCCCCGCCGGCGCCGCCGACCTCCACGGTCGACCCGTCGCCGACGGTGCAGATGTAGCCGAGCAGCAGCAGCACGACGCGGAGCGCGTCCCCGGTCTGGTCCGGGGGCGCGCTCCTCGCATGCGGGGCGTGCCCGGACCGACGCTCAGGCGGTGCGGGGCGCGTACATGATCAGCGCGACCCCCGCCAGGCACACCAGCGAGCCGACGACGTCGTACCGGTCCGGCCGGAAGCCGTCCACCGCCATCCCCCAGGCCAGCGACCCGGCGACGAACACCCCGCCGTACGCCGCGAGGATCCGGCCGAAGTGCGCGTCGGGCTGGAGGGTCGCCACGAACCCGTAGGCGCCGAGCGCGAGGACGCCCGCGCCGATCCACACCCACCCGCGGTGCTCGCGGACGCCCTGCCAGACCAGCCAGGCGCCGCCGATCTCGGCGAGCGCGGCGAGCAGGAACAGGGCCAGGGAGCGCACGACGTCGGTCACGCCGCCCAGGGTGTCAGCCCGCGGGCGGAGTGGGCGAAGCGTCCGGCTCGACCGGCTCGACCGGCTCGACCTGGAGCGTGGCGACCTCGTCGTGGGAGCCGGCGTCGACCACGGTCACGGTGACCGGCTCCCCGGCCGGGCGGCCGACGAGGCGCAGGACGGCCTCCTCGCCGGCGGCCAGCTCGACCTGGGTGGGGGCGATGCCGACGATGCCGGGCGGTGTCACGGACAGCAGGTAGCGGCCGCGCCTCGTCCCGTGGTGGGTGAGGACCAGCTCGGGCGGGGCCCCCGGGTCGTGCACCTCGAGGCGCTCGAGGGTCACGGGCGTCTCGGCCGACGGGTTCGCGGACGAGGAGCCGCCGGTACCTTCCGGGCCCACGGGGTCGTCGTCGTCCGAGCAGCCCGCGGCCAGCACGAGGACGGCGGCGAGCGCCGCGGCGGTGCGGGCGGCGTGGCGAGGGCGCATGGGAGCCGCTACCTCTTGGTGCTCTTCACGACCTTGAGCGTGACGACCTTCGACGCCGAGGCCCCGACCGTGGGTCCGCCGAGGAAGGCCGCGGACAGCCGGTGCTTGCCCTTCTTCAGCTTCATCAGCGTCACCGTCAGCACGCCCTTGCGCGCCGCGGCCAGCGAGACCGTCAGGAGCTTCTTCTTCCCGTCGTAGACCACCACCCGCCCGGCAGGACCGGCCAGGCCGGACGCCGCCACCGTGATGGTGAGGACCGCCTTCTTGCCGGCCTTGATCGACGTCTTGGCCAGCCTGACCCTCGTGGTCGAGACCAGCTTGGCGACCGGGACCGCCGCGCTGCCTGCCGACGCCGGCGCGTGCCCGGCCCGCGTGGCGGTGACCCGGACGGAGAGGGTCCGACCGGCGTCCGCCGCGACGACCCGGTACGTCGACGCGGTGGCCCCCGCGATCGCGCTGCCGTTGCGCAGCCACTGGTGGCCGAAGGTGAGTCCCTCGGCGTCCCAGGTGCCCGTCGTCGAGGCCAGCGTCCTGCCGACCGCTGCCGTGCCGGTGATCACGGGCAGCGCCTGGTTGCCGGCGGCGTCGCCCTGCACGGCCGTGATCTCGGTGCTGGTGCTGGTGCCGTCGGCGTACCCGGCCCTGGTGCCGGTGTAGCGGACCGTGATGGCCTGGCCGACGTCCTCGGGCCGGACGTCGTACGTCGTGCCGGTGGCGCCCTCGATCGGCGCGGTTCCCCGGAACCACTGCCGGGTCTCGGTGACGCCCGCGACGGACCACGTCGGGGCGGTCGCGGTCAGCGTGCTGCCGACCTTGCCCGACCCGGTGATGACGACTGCCGTGGTCGCCGTCGGGGCGTCGCCCACGAGGGTGGTCACGCCAGGCGTGGTGGTCACGCCGTCGGTGTGACCGGCGAGGGTCCCGGTGAACCGGGCGACGACGGTCCTGCCGAGGTCCGAGGGGAGCACCGTGTAGCTGGTGCCGGTCGCGCCGTCGACGACGGCGCCGTCGACCAGCCAGGCGACGGTCGTGGTGACGCCCTCCTTGCTCCAGGCCGGGACGGCCGCGGTCAGCGCGGTGCCGACCTTGCCGCTGCCGGTGAGGGGCCCGGGCGTCGCGGTCGGGGCGTCGCCGGCCTGGCCGACGACCCCGTTGCTGGTGCTGGTGCCGTCGGCGTACCCGTTCCTGGCGCCGGTGTAGCGCACCGTGATCACCGTCCCGAGGTCGCTCGGGAGCACCTCGTACGTCGTGCCGGTGGCCCCGGGGACCACCGCGTCGTCGCGGAACCACTGGTGGCTGTCGGTGACGCCCGGCATCGACCAGGTCGGCGCCGTCGCGGTGAGCTGGGTGCCCACCTTGCCGGAGCCGGCCAGTGCCGCGGCCGTGGTGGCGGTCGGGGCGTCGCCCAGCAGGCCGGTGACGGCGGTGCTGGTGCTGGTGCCGTTGCTGAAGCCGGCCTTCGTGCCGGTGTAGCGGACCGTGACGGTCCGGCCCACGTCCTCGGGCTGGACGTCGTACGTCGTGCCGGTGGCGCCCTCGATCGGCGCGGTTCCCCGGAACCACTGCCGGGTCTCGGTGACGTCCGAGACGGACCACGTCGGGGCGGTCGCGGTCAGCGTGCTGCCGACCTTGCCCGACCCCGCGATGGCGGCCGGGACGGTCGCCCTCGGAGCCGCGAGGATCCGCACCGAGGCGATCTCGGTGGTGTGCTCGTGGCCCGGGGCCCAGGCCCGCACGTGCGCCTGGATCCGCCTGCCGGCGTCGCCCCGCCGGACGACGTACGTCGTGCCCGTGCCGACCTGCCGGCCGGTGCGGGCGCGCCGCCACGAGACATGCAGCTCGAGGTCGGGGTCCGCCGCGCCGTCGACCGTCCAGGTGCCCGGGTCGACGGTGAGCGTCGCGCCCACCTGCGGCTCGCCGGAGATGACCGGGTAGGTCACCGGGTCGGGGGCGGCACCGCGCGGCTCGAAGCCGTCGAAGTGGAACCGGTAGCGACCGGGCTGGTCGGAGCCGAGGCTGTGGTGGATGAGCCCGGTCTCCACGGAGTCGGCGTACCCGCCCTCGGCGGCACCCGGGAAGAGGGTCCGCGTCCCGAAGTCGCCCTCACCGTCGTCCCAGCCGGCCCGCTCGTCGCCGTCGGCGGACGGGATGCTGTCGTAGTTGTAGGTGACGTCGAGGCCGCCGGCCGGGTCCTCGGTGAGCAGGACCTGGTAGGAGTCGGCGTCGGACCTCAGGGTGCCGTCCTGCTCCTCGGCGGGGCTGCCGACCTGCACGCACAGCGTGCCTCCGTCGGGTGAGATGCCCCAGGTCCGCCAGTAGGTGTTGCCGGTCCCGAGCATCGGCGCCAGCGCCGCGTCGCGGTTGAGCGCCTCGAAGGGCACCGGGGCGGCCCGGTCGTCGCGGTGGATCGCGCCGTCGTGGTCGAGGGACAGCGCGCGGTCACCGAACTGCACGGAGCTCGTGCGGCGAGCCAGGCAGTACTCCCGCCGCTCCCCGGAGACCGTGCCGACCGCCCCCCACTGCGGGGCCATGGCGAAGTCGTGCACCAGGTCGGCGCCACCGACCTCCAGCAGGGCCTCGTGGTCGGAGTAGGCGGAGCGGTGGGCGAACACCGACAGGTCGGTCTCCCGGGCGACGCGGACCGCGTAACGCCCCTCCGGTCCGGTGGTGTCGGACGCCGTCCAGGCGCTGGGCACCCCGGTGGCCTCGTAGAAGCTGACGTCGACGTCGGCGAGCGGGTCGCCGGTGCTGCCCGTGACGGTGCCGGTGACCAGCACGCCCCTCAGCAGCTCGATGTCGATGCCGACGGTGGGGTTGACGTCGGCGCTCACCGCGAAGACGCCCTCGGACTCGACGGAGGTCGGCCGAACGCCGCCACGCCAGGAGGTGATGTACGACGGGGTCTCCTCGTCCCAGGCGACGTGCTGCGCCGACACGGCGTACGTGCCGGCGGGGACGTGGGAGAAGGTGTAGGAACCGCCGCGAGCGACGGTGTCGTCGGCGTACTCGAAGTAGCCGGTCCCGTCCCCCCAGACCCGCCACCGGTACAACGACACGGAGGTGCTGCCGTCCGCCAGTGCGGCGCCGTCCTCGGTGCTGATCGAGCCGCTGAGGACCCCCGGCAGCGGAGCCTGGTGGAGCGGGTCCAGGGTGAGGGACGCGCCGTCGGTCGGGATCGGGAACGTGGTCGCTGCGTCGATCTCGGTGACGTCACCGAGGTGGACGGTCTCGTGGGTGTCACCGCCGTCGGCGCGGACCGTGAGCTCGGTGTAGCCCTCGGTGGCGAACGAGCTCCGCACGCGGAACGAGTAGGCACCCGCGCGGTCCGTGGTGGTGCTGAGCAGCGAGTCCCAGCCCAGCTCGGGGTGGTGGCCGTGCAGGGTCACGGACACGTCCGCCGCCGGGTCGCTGCCGCGCAGCACGGTGCCGCTGATCGCCGGCTGCGGCACGGCGACCGTGACGGTGCCGGCGTCGTACGTCGTGCCGGCTGCGGGCTCGGGGAACGTCCGGGCCGCCGAGCGGTCGGTCACGTCGCCGAGGTAGGTGGTGGTCAGGACGCGGTCGTCGTCCTCGACGTGCAGGGTGTACCGCTCGTACTGCCCGGCCGCCCGGCTCGGGACCCGGATCCGGAACGCGCCCGTCGCGTCGACGTAGTCGCTGCCGATCCGGTCCTCCCAGCCGGACTCGGCGCGGTCGCCGTCGAGGCTCACCGAGGTCGACTCGGGCAGCGCCCCGCCGTCCGCGGCCCGCACCGTGCCGGAGACCCAGGAGGCGTCGGGGTCCTCGACCAACGTGATCGGGGCCAGGGTGTGCGGCGTGCCGGCGACGGGGGTGAACAGCGTGGCGGCGTCGAGGGAGTAGGTGTCCCCGAGGTAGACGAGCTCGGGGTCACCGTCGTCGTAGTCGTAGGCGCCCACCGTGTAGGTGAAGCCCGGGATCAGGCTGCCGGCGTACCCGCCGGACCCGGGGGAGTGCTGGTCCCCGAGCCCGTAGACCCGGTCGCCGTCGACGACGTAGAACTGGGCGTGCACATGCCCGACGGGAGCGCCACCGACGTGCTGGACCGTGCCGGACACCTCGACGCCCGGGGTGACGGAGATCGGACCGAGCTCGATGCCGCTGCTGCCGGCGGGCAGCGTGAAGGTCTCGGCGAGGAAGGGTGCGGGCCGCTGGCCGAGGAAGGTCGTGGGGAACGCCGGGCTGCCGTCGTCCGGCCGTCCCGAGACCGCGACGGTGTAGGAGCGCTCGCGGTTGACGCCCGCGAAGGTGTAGCTGCCGTCGTCCTCGGCGGAGGTCCAGTCGGTGCTCCGGAACTCGCCCTCGACGACGCGGTAGAGCGCCACGGTGGAGCCGGAGGCGGCCCCCGTCACGGAGCCGGTCACCGTCGCCCCGGTGTCGCGGACCAGGGTGACGTCGTCGAGCACGAGCTCGCCCCCGGTGGGCACGGTGACCGGGGTCCCCGACCCGCCGCCGTAGTAGAGCGTCTCGAAGACCGGGCTCTCTGCCCAGGTGGGGCTGGAGAATCGGACGAGGTACTCGCCGGCGGGGACGTGCAGCGTGTACGCGCCGTGCGAGGCGGAGTCCTCGTACTCGTAGGTGAGGTCGTAGGCGACCGGCTCGCCGTCGGGCTGCGCGGCGGGGATGGCGTCGACCTGGATGTCGTCGAGGAGGCCGCCTCCCTCGTCGCGGACGAGGCCCCGGATGGTGGCGTCGGGCTCCGCGAGCGCGTGCGCGCGCCGGGGTCCGTCGGCCTGCTCGACCCGCCTGCCCGGCCCGCCCTGCTCACCGGTCGGGTCCGCCGCAGCGGCGGTGCCGCCGGCGGCGATGCCGAGCGTGAGGGTGGTCGCGACGACCACGAGAGCGATGGGCCGCGCGAGTGCGCGGTGGAGCCGTGAAGTCATGAGGGTCCCCGTCCTGAGCCTTGCCTCGGCGGACAGTAGGGACGCGGACGAGGGCGGCGACCCCGTCCGCGCGGATCGGACCCGAATGGACCAGGCCCGCCGGTCGGACGTGCGCGGGCCATGACTCGAACGGGCCACGCCGCCCCTGGGGGACCGGGCCGCCGCGGTTCCCTAGGCTGGTGGGGTGAGCGACCTCCCCCACCGGCTCCGCGAGGCGCTGCACGCGGCGTCCTTCACCTACGACGCCGTCGCCGAGGTGCTCGGCGCCCGGGCGCACGACGCGCTGGCGCGCAACGAGACGACCCCCGGCGTACGGCGGACCGCGGGCGGGTCGCCGCTCGAGACGCTGGTGCGGCTCTTCCTGCTGCAGCGCCCGGTGCCCGCCGCCGACGCGGCCGTCGCGCTGCCCGGACTGGTCGACCGGCTCGCCGCCGAGGGGATCCTCGAGCAGTCGGTGGGCGAGGTGGCGGCGCGCCTCGACGTCCGGCCCTACGCCACCGACGCCGGCGGCACCGCGGCCGAGCTCTGGGTGGTCAGCGACCTGACGCCGGGCCTCGACGGCGGCCCGCAGCGGGTCGGTGCCGAGCACGTGCTGGGGATCAGCTCCGCCTCGACGTCGCTGGCCCAGCTGACCCTGCGCGACCCCGTCGGCCGCTCGCTCGACCTCGGCACCGGCTGCGGCGTCCAGGCGCTGCACCTCGCCACCCACAGCGCGAGCGTGGTCGCCACCGACGTGAACCCGCGGGCGCTGCGGATCGCGCGCTTCAACGCCGCGCTCAACGACGTCGCCGACCGGGTCGAGGTGCGCGACGGGTCCTTCTTCGAGCCGGTCCGCGGCGAGGAGTACGACCTGATCGCCACCAACCCGCCGTTCGTGATCTCGCCGGCCACCGGCGAGCGGCTGGTCTACCGGGACTCCGGCCTGCCCGGCGACCGGGTCGTCGAGGACATCGTGCGCGCGGCGCCGCGCCACCTCACCCCGGGTGGCTGGTGCCAGGTGCTCGCCAACTGGGTGATCACGCGCGACCGGCCCTGGGACGAGCGGCTGTCCGGCTGGCTCGACGACGGCTGCGACGCGCTCGTCGTCCAGCGCGAGGTCGTCGACCCGGCGCAGTACGTCGAGCTGTGGCTCAAGGACGCGGGCCACCACGGGGGACCCGGCTACGCCGAGCGCTACGACACCTGGCTCTCCTGGTTCGACGAGCAGGGGGTGGAGGCGATCGGGTTCGGCTGGGTCAACCTGCGCCGGCGCACCGAGGCCGGCCCGCCCGCGCGCGAGCTGATCGACTGGCCCTACGACGTCGAGCAGCCGGTCGCGCCGGCGATCGGGGCGTGGGGCGACGCCGCGGACGCGGTGGCGGACGGGATCGGGCCCGACGCGCGCCTCGTCGTACGACCCGACGTGCAGCAGGAGACCGTCGGCGCCCCCGGCGCGGAGGACCCCTCGACCGTCGTGCTGCGCCAGCAGCGCGGCCTGCGCCGGGCGCGCCGGGCGGACACCGTCGAGGCCGCCCTGGTCGGCGCCTGCGACGGGGACCTCACGGTCGGCCAGGTCCTCGACGCGCTCGCCGTCCTGCTGGACCGCGACCCCGCCGAGACCCGCACGACGTACCTCCCCGTGGTCGGCGAGCTGGTCGCCGAGGGGTTCCTGGAGCCCGCCTGACCCCGACCTGTGCAGCACCCCGCCGAGTCGGCGCACATGTGCGCCGACTCGGCGGATTCATCCACAGGCAGGGGGCAGGGGGGAGGGTCAGCGGCGGGGGAGCTTGACCTTCAGCTTCGCGGTCGCGGCGGCGACCGAGGTGGTGCCGGCGTAGACGAGGGTCAGCGTGTGCTTGCCCGGCTTCAGCTTCAGCACGACGACGGCCTTGCCCTTGCCGGCGGCCTTGAGCGTGGCCTTGCCGACCTTCTTCTTGCCCTTGAGCACGGTCAGCTTGCCGGTGGGCTTGGCGAGGCCCAGGACGGTCACGGTGATCGTGAGCCGGCCCTTCTTGACCGAGCCCTTGACCGAGGAGGGCGCCTTCGGGACGGCGGTGCCGCCGCTGGTCCAGACGATGGGGGCGCGCAGATCCTCGTCGTCCTCGATGGTGACCCGGAAGGAGAGGACCTTCCCGCCCGCCTGGGCCGGGACCGTGAACTTCTGGAAGAAGTACCCCCCGCTCCACTGGTCGGCGGACCGCCCGTCCAGGAACCACTCGACGTAGACGTAGTCGCGCCAGTCGTCGCCCGGCTCGACGGCGGTGACGTCGAAGCCCTGCCAGGTGCCGAGGTCGACCTCGACCGTCTGGCCGACCGCCACGGAGCCCCGGATCGAGGGCGCCTTGACCATGGTCGCGGGCGGCAGCACGAGATACACGTCGGGCAGCGTGTCGCCCTCGAGCTCCAGGTCGGGGGAGGAGATCCGGCCGTCGGCCGACACGGTGACCCGCGCGGGCTTCTCGTCCCACTCGTCGAGGAGGTACGTCGTGGTCCGGCCGGCCAGGGAGAAGCGCAGGTGGTAGACGCCGGGCTGCACCGCGATCCGGTAGCCGCCCTCGGAGTCGGTGGTCCCGGTGTGCAGCGGCGGGTTGGTGGTCCCGGCCCGCAGCACCTCGACCGTCACGCCGCCGAGCCCGACCCACTCCCCGTCGTAGACGCCGCCCGCCAGGTCGAAGGTGTCGTCGGCGCCGACCTTCTCCATGCCGATCCGGCCGAGGTCGGTGATCGGCTTGTCGTCGGCCGTGATCGCGCCGGTCGTCGGCACCACGACCTCGGCGGGGGTGAGCCCGCCGTAGTAGGTCGCCTTGTGCTTCTCGGTGCTGTCGACGAGCCGGATCGTGTAGGCCCCGACCCGCAGCGGCAGGGTGAACGTCCCGTCGGCAGTCGTGGTGACTGCCGTCGGCGGGCCGACCTCCTCGTCGTCGGGGGTGGCGGTCACCGAGATGCCGGCGAGCGGCTTGTCGTCGGGGCCGACCACGGTGCCGCCCAGCGGCCGGGTGACGGTGCCGTACAGGGTGATGTCGAGGTCGCCGCTGACGAGCGGCTGCCCGCCGAGGGTCATCGCGCCGCCGGGGGCGACGACGACGGCGTCGGGGAGGGTCGTCGTCGGGTAGCCCGCTGCGGCGTACCGGATCCGGTAGCTGCCGGCCGTGACGGCGAGGTCGAACAGGCCCTCGCCGTCGGTGGCGGTCGTCGCGTCGGCGTCGCCGGCGCTCGTGGCGACCGCCGTCACCGTGATGCCCGCGAGGGCGTCGTAGTTGGCGTCGCTCACCTCGCCGCGCAGGTGGTACGTCGTGGTGTCGGTCGCCGCCGCCAGGGCCACCGCGGGCAGCGTGTGCCCCG
This sequence comes from Nocardioides dongkuii, assembly GCF_014127485.1. Classification (NCBI taxonomy): domain Bacteria; kingdom Bacillati; phylum Actinomycetota; class Actinomycetes; order Propionibacteriales; family Nocardioidaceae; genus Nocardioides; species Nocardioides dongkuii. Next base: position 464,855 of record NZ_CP059903.1, read on the forward strand.
CGATCTCCGCCTCGTCGACGAGGACCCGACCGCCGGCCGCGACAGTCACGACGGACCCGTCCGGACCGGTGCCGAGCATCCGGGTGACGTACGCCGGGGTGTCGCGGGTGTCGCTGAGCTCCAGCACGTAGGTGCCGAGGCCGAGCCGGACGTCGTACCGGCCGGCGGCGTCGGTGACGTCCTGTGCCAGGACGGACTCGGGGTCGGTGTCGCCCTCGGGGAAGACCCGCACCCGGATGTCGGCCAGCGGCGCGCCGGCGGCGGTCGTGGCCGTGCCGGCCAGGGGGTACGTCGCGGTGCTGGTCAGCTCGACGGTCTCGAGCACGCCGCCGACCGCCTCGACCCCGCCGACCGTGACCTGGCCGTTGGGCCGGACCACCACGGAGGTGAGGGTGGTGTCGGCGAACTCGGTGCCGCCCTCGAAGGAGAGCGTGTAGCTGCCCGGCACCAGGGAGAGCGTGTAGCGCCCCTCCGCGTCGGTGGTGGCCGTGCGAGCGGTCCCGGTGGCACCCGGGGTGGCGGTCACGACGATCCCGGCGACCGGCTCGTCGTTCACGTCGACGACCTCGCCGGAGACGGCGACCGGGCCGCCGGTGGCGACGGTGACCACGCCGGCGGGGAGCACGTCCACCGGCTCGTCGTCGTACGCCAGGGCGCCGCCCTGGCCGACGGTGACCATGACCGGGGTGGCCCCGCCCAGCCAGGTGGCGGCCCAGGTGGTGCCGTCCTCGGTCTCGTCGACCAGCTGGAGGTCGTAGTCACCGATCGGCAGCCGGAGCTGCCAGGCACCGCCTGCGGTCACGGTCCGGGCGACCAGGTCCTCGGGGTCCGCGGACCCGGAGGGGTAGGCGCGCACCGTGACGCCGGTGACCGGGGTGCCGCCCGCGTCGAGCACGCGGCCCGCGACGGGCAGCGGCTCGGAGTCGAGGAAGACCGGGTCGAGCTCGTTGTCCTCCAGCGGCGTGCCGCCCACCGAGGCGGTGCCGGCGGCGTCGACGACCACCGTCGCGCCGTCGTCGTACGTCGCGGTGGCGAAGCCGGTCACCACGTAGGTGAGCCGATAGCTGCCCGCGGCGAGGTCGAGGTCGTAGACGCCGTCCTCGTCGGACCGGGCGCTCGTCGCGACCCCCTGGTCGGCGACCGGGCGCGCGGTGACGGCGACCCCCTCGATCGGCTGGCCGACCGCGTCGACGACCTCGCCGGTGAGCACGAAGGCCTCGGCGTGGGCCGGTGCGGCGGCCAGGACGGCGGTCAGCGGCAGCAGCAGCATTGCGAGCAGCCAGGCGAGGGGACGCAGGGCGCGGCGGCGCGCCGGGGACAGAGGAGCCATGGGGGGTGGATCGGCCGGGACGGCGCGTTTCTTACCGGTCCGGCAAGGCTCCCCGGAAGGGGAGCCCCCCGGCACGCGCTACCGTGACTGGCCGTGGGCTCCGCATGGAGCCCGAACGCACCGCGCAGACGTCAGAGGGAAAGAGCAGCAGTGGCACACAAGTTGGTGATCGTCGAGTCTCCGGCGAAGGCTCGCAAGATCGGCGAGTACCTCGGTCAGGGGTACGTCGTCGAGTCCTCCATCGGCCACATCCGTGATCTCCCGAACAACGCGGCGGACACCCCGGCCAAGATCAAGGACAAGCCGTGGGGCCGGCTGGCGGTCGACGTCGACAACGGCTTCGTGCCCTACTACGTCGTCCCGCGCGACAAGAAGTCGCACATCTCCAAGCTGAAGACCCTGCTCAAGGACGCCGACGAGCTCTACCTCGCCACCGACGAGGACCGGGAGGGCGAGGCGATCGCCTGGCACCTCCTCGACGAGCTGAAGCCGAAGAAGGGCATCCCGGTGCACCGGATGGTCTTCCACGAGATCACCAAGCCCGCGATCCTGGCCGCGGTCGCCAACCCGCGCACCATCAACGAGGACCTCGTCGAGGCCCAGGAGGCGCGCCGCATCCTGGACCGCCTCTACGGCTACGAGGTCTCCCCGGTGCTGTGGAAGAAGGTCATGTCCGGCCTCTCCGCCGGCCGGGTGCAGTCGGTCGCGACCCGCCTGGTGGTCGACAAGGAGCGCGAGCGGATGGCGTTCCGTGTCGCGTCGTACTGGGACCTCGAGGGCACCTTCGACGCCGGCAGCAAGCACGAGCAGCGGATGTTCCCGGCCAAGGTGTACTCCGTGGACGGCGCCCGCGTCGCCCGCGGCTCCGACTTCGGCCCCGACGGGCTGCTGAAGTCCGCAGCGCAGGGCAAGGTCGTCCACCTCGACCGCACCCGCGCCGAGTCGCTCGCCGCGGCGCTGCAGGACGCGACGTACGACGTCCGCTCGGTGGAGTCCAAGCCCTACCGCCGCTCGCCGTACGCGCCGTTCCGCACCACCACCCTCCAGCAGGAGGCCGGCCGCAAGCTCGGCATGAGCGCGTCGGTGACCATGTCGGTGGCGCAGCGGCTCTACGAGAACGGCTTCATCACCTACATGCGTACCGACTCCACCACGCTCTCGAGCGCGGCGGTCGGCGCGGCCCGGTCGCAGGTCCAGGAGCTGTACGGCGCGGAGTACCTGCCCGACAGCCCGCGCGTCTACGCCTCCAAGGTGAAGAACGCCCAGGAGGCGCACGAGGCGATCCGCCCCGCCGGCGACACCTTCCAGACCCCGGCCCAGACCGGGCTGAAGGGCGACCAGTTCCGCCTCTACGAGCTGATCTGGATGCGCACCGTCGCCTCCCAGATGAAGGACGCCGTCGGCCAGTCGGTGACCATCCGCCTCGGCGGCGCCGCCACCTCCGGCGAGGACGTCGTCTTCTCCGCCAGCGGCCGCGTGATCACCTTCCACGGCTTCCTCAAGGCGTACGTCGAGGGCACCGACGACGCGACCGACGCCAAGGACGACACCCAGACCCGGCTGCCCGCGCTCGCCGAGGGCGACGCGGTGTCCTCCGCCTCGGTGACCGCCGCCGGCCACGAGACCAAGCCGCCGGCCCGCTACACCGAGGCCACGCTGATCAAGGAGCTCGAGGACCGCGAGATCGGCCGGCCCTCGACGTACGCCTCGATCATCGGGACGATCCTCAACCGCGGCTACGTCTACAAGAAGGGCACCGCGCTGGTGCCGGCCTGGCTGGCCTTCTCGGTCACCCGGCTGCTCGAGGAGCACTTCCCGCGCCAGATCTCCTACGAGTTCACCGCGCAGATGGAGGACGTGCTCGACGAGATCGCCGCCGGCCGCGCCCGGCGCGACACCGAGCTGGCCGAGTTCTACTTCGGCTCCGGCGACGTCGAGGGGCTCAAGAAGCTCGTCGACGAGCTCGGCGACATCGACGCCCGCGAGCTCGCGACCTTCCCGATCGGCGGACCCGACTCGGGCATCAACCTGCGCGTGGGCCGCTACGGCCCCTACCTCGAGGGCCCCGACGAGGAGGGCAACCCGACCGGCAAGCGGGCCAACGTCCCCGACGACCTGCCGCCCGACGAGCTGACCCTGGAGAAGGCCACCGAGCTCTTCGCCAACCCCGCGGGCGAGGAGATCGACCTCGGCAAGCACCCGGAGTCCGGGCTCGAGGTGGTCGCCAAGAACGGCCGCTACGGCCCCTACGTCACCGAGGTGCTGCCCGAGGACGCCCCGAAGTCGGCGAAGGCGCGCACCGGCTCGCTGTTCGCGTCGATGTCGCTGGACACGATCTCGCTCGAGGACGCCGTCAAGCTGCTCTCGCTGCCGCGCGTGGTCGGCGTCGCCGAGGACGGCGAGGAGATCACCGCCCAGAACGGCCGCTACGGGCCGTACCTGAAGAAGGGCACCGACTCCCGCTCGCTCACCTCCGAGGAGCAGCTGCTGACGATCACCCTCGACGAGGCGCTGCGGATCTACGCCCAGCCCAAGCAGCGCGGCCGGGCCGCCGCGGCGCCGCCGCTCAAGGAGCTCGGCAACGACCCGGTCTCCGGGCAGCCGGTGGTCGTCAAGGCGGGCCGCTTCGGCGAGTACGTGACCGACGGCGAGTTCAACGCCACCCTCCGCAAGGAGGACAGCGTCGAGTCGATCACCCTCGAGCGCGCCGCCGAGCTGCTCGAGGAGCGACGCGCCAAGGGCCCGGCGAAGAAGGCCGCCAAGAAGGGCGCGAAGAAGACCGCCGCCAAGAAGACGACCAAGAAGGCGCCGGCGAAGAAGACCGCCGCCAAGAAGGCCGCCGCCAAGAAGTCCTGAGGTCGCTTGCGGGGAGGCCCGGTTGGAGGGCGTCGGTGCCGCCCCGTAGGTTCGGGTCGTGACGAGGACGGGCGGGACCACGACGGCCGGGACGTACGCCGAGACCGGGGTCTTCGTGTGCTTCGAGGGCGGCGAGGGGTCGGGCAAGTCCACCCAGTCCCGGCTGCTGCGGGAGGCGCTGGAGGCGGCGGGCCACACCGTCCTGCTCACCTTCGAGCCCGGTGACACCCCCGTCGGGCGGACCCTGCGCGAGATCGTGCTCAGCCCCGAGACCGGGGCGCTGTCGGACCGCACCGAGTCGCTGCTCTACGCCGCCGACAAGGCCGAGCACGTCGACACCGTCGTGCGGCCCGCGCTGGAGCGCGGCGAGGTGGTCGTCACCGACCGGTACGTCGACTCCGCGCTCGCCTACCAGGGCGCCGGCCGGTCGCTCGACGTCGCCGAGGTCGAGCAGGTGATGCGCTGGGCGACCGGCGACCTGCGCCCCCACCTGACCGTCGTCCTCGACCTCGAGCCGACCGCCGGGCTGGGCCGCTTCGAGGGCCGCGACCGGATCGAGGGGGAGTCCCTGGAGTTCCACCAGCGGGTGCGCGAGGCGTTCGCCGCGATGGCGGCCGCCGACCCCGACCACTACCTCGTGCTCGACGCCCGGGCCGCCGTCGACGAGATCGCCGCCGCCGTGCTCGACCGGGTCCGCCCGCTCCTCGACCGCGCGGCGGTGGCCTCGTGACCGCCGCCGTGGGCGCCGGCACGGTCTGGGAGGGCCTGGTCGGCCAGCGGCACGCGATCGAGGCGCTGCGCGCCGCGGCCGGTGGCCACGGGATGAGCCACGCCTGGCTGTTCACCGGCCCGCCGGGATCGGGCCGCTCCAACGCCGCCGTGGCGTTCGCCGCGGCGCTGCAGTGCGAGCGCAGCGGGGTGGAGAGGGGCTGCGGCACCTGCCACGCCTGCCACACGGTGCTCGCCGGGTCCCACGCCGACGTCAAGCGGGTCAGCACCGAGGGCCTCTCGCTCGGCGTCGAGTTCATCCGCGACCTGGTGCGCTCGGCCGCGCTGAGCCCGGCCGGCCGCGGCTGGCAGGTGATCGTGGTCGAGGACGCCGACCGGCTGACCGAGCGGGCGGTCAACGCGCTGCTCAAGGCGATCGAGGAGCCCGCGGCGCGCACCGTGTGGATGCTCTGCGCCCCGACCGTCGAGGACGTGCTGCCGACGATCGCCTCGCGCTGCCGGATGGTCACCCTCAGCACCCCCTCGGCGGCCGACGTCGCGGCGTTCCTCGCCCGCACCGAGGGCGTGCCCGACGCGTTGGCGTCGTACGCCGCCAACGCCAGCCAGGGCCACATCGGCCGGGCCCGGGCGCTCGCCCGCGACGAGGCCACCCGCAACCGGCGTCGCGACGTGGTCTCGATCCCGGCGTCGCTCACCTCCCTGGGCCGGTGCATGGACGCCGCGAAGCGGCTGGCCGAGGTCACCAAGGAGGAGGCCGACGTCGTGACCGGCGACCTCGACGCGCGCGAGAAGGTCGACCTCGACGCGGCGTACGGCGTGGTCGAGCGCGGCCGGCGGCCCCGCGAGTACGCCCCCGCCCTGGCGCTGCTGCTCAAGGACCAGAAGTCGCGCGCCAAGCGCCGCCAGCTCGACGTCGTCGACCGGGCGCTGATGGACCTGGTCTCGGTCTACCGCGACGCCATCGCGCTCGCCACGGGCGCGGCCGGCGAGCTGGTCAACGGCGAGATCCGCGCCGACATCGAGCAGGTCGTCGCCACTGCGTCGCCCGAGCTGAACCTGCGCCGGATCGGCTGGATCTTCGAGGCGCGCGAGCAGATGCTGGAGTTCAACGTGCCGGTCCCCCTGGCCCTGGAGTCGATGATGGTGGCGCTGATGGCCCCCGACGGGAGCGTCCGGTGAGCCCCCGCACGGTGCGCGTGGTGGTGCTCCTCATCGTGCTGGCGATGGTGCTCGGCGCGCTCGGTGTGGCGATCGTCGGCCTGACCGGGGGCGACGACGACCCCGGCCGGTCCGCGGGGTCCGCCGACGCCCGGCCCGAGGCGGCCCCGCCCACGCCACCGCCGGCGGGGGCGACCGACCCGCCTGAGCCCCAGCTCGCGCCCTACTACTCCCAGGAGCTGTCCTGGGAGGCCTGCGGCGAGGCCGACTGCGCCACGCTCACCGTGCCGCTCGACTACGCCGACCCCGACGGGGCCACGATCGACCTCGCGCTGCTCCGGGTGCCCGCCGCCGACCCCGACGAGCGCATCGGGTCGCTCGTCGTGAACCCGGGCGGTCCCGGCGCGCCCGGCACCGACTACGCCGAGCGGTCCGGCGAGAGCTTCCGCGACCCGATCACCGACGTCTTCGACGTCGTCGGCTTCGACCCGCGCGGCACCGGCGAGAGCGCGCCCGTCGACTGCCTCTCCGACGAGGAGCTCGACGAGTACCTCGCCTCCGACCCGGCCCCCGACAGCCCGGAGGAGGTCGAGGAGCTCGTCGACCAGGTCACCGCGTTCGGCGAGGGCTGCGTGGAGCGCTCCGGCGAGCTCGCCGGGCACGTCTCGACGGTCGAGGCGGTCCGCGACATGGACGTGCTGCGCGCGGCCCTCGGCGAGCCCGAGCTGCTCTACTTCGGCGCGTCGTACGGCACCCAGCTGGGCGCGACGTACGCCGAGCTGTTCCCCGACCGGGTCGGCCGGATGGTCCTCGACGGCGCCGTCGACGTGTCCCTGACGTCCCGCGAGAAGTCGCTGCAGCAGGCCGCGGGGTTCGAGACCGCGCTGCGGGCGTACGTCGAGGACTGCGTCGCGGGCGGCGACTGCTTCCTGGGCGACAGTGTCGAGGAGGGGCTCACCCGGATCACCGACCTGCTCGACGAGATCGACGCCGAGCCGCTGCCCACCGAGGACGGCCGCGAGCTCGAGATCGGCAGCGCCTTCTACGGGCTGATCACCCCGCTCTACGGGCGCGAGAACTGGCCCCTGCTCGACGCCGGCCTCGAGGGGGCGCTCGAGGGCGACGGCACCGTGCTGATGCTGCTCGCCGACTTCTACGCCTCGCGTGAGTCGGGCCGCTACCTCGACAACAGCGCCGAGGCGATCTTCGCGATCAACTGCCTCGACGACCCGGCGTCCGTACCGGTGGCCGACGTCCCTGGGGAATTCGCGGCGTTCGAGGAGGCCTCGCCGACGCTGGGCCGGATCTTCGCGTGGGGCCTGGTCGGGTGCGCGGGCTTCGAGCCGCGGTCGGCCGAGCCGCCGCTGACGATCCGGGGCGAGGGGGCGGCGCCGATCGTCGTGGTCGGCACCACCCGCGACCCGGCCACGCCGTACGTCTGGGCCGAGGCGCTCGCCGACCAGCTCGCCTCCGCGGTGCTCGTCACCCGCGAGGGCGACGGGCACACCGGCTACAACGCGGGCAACGCGTGCGTCGACGAGGCGATCGAGGCCTACCTGATCGACGGCATCGTGCCCGAGGACGGGCTGCGCTGCTGACCGCGGATCGGCTCGGCGATCGACTGGATCCGGCGGGTCGCGAGCTCGATCATCAGCTGCGCCGCCGGGGAGAGCGTCGCGTCGGAGCGGTGCACGATGGCGAGCACGTCGTGCTGGCGCGGGCGTAGCGAGGCCCAGCCGGCGTTCGGCGCGAGCCGGGGGAGCAGCTGGTCGACGGCGCCCCGCGGGACGACGCTGTCCGCCAGGCCCATGCCGACCAGCTCGACGGCGGTCTCGACGTCCTCGACCTCGATCCGGGTCTGCGGGTTGCGCCCGGCTTCGTGCAGCATCTGCCGCAGCACGATCCGGGTGGAGTCGTTGGCGCGCCAGGTCGTCTCCGGCAGCACGAGCGAGGCCTGGGAGAGCCGGTGCGCGGTGACGGGGGAGGCGACCCGCTCGGGGTCGGCGGAGATGTAGACGAGCTCGTCCCGCGCGACCGGGGTGACCGTCATCCCCTCGCTGGTGGCGGCGGCGACGGCGATCATCGCGGCCTCGAGGCGGCCCCGGCGCAGCTCCTCCTGGACGTCGGTGGAGTTCTGCCCGATCAGCTCGACCCGGACGCCGGGGTAGCGGGTGAGCACGTCGGCGACCAGACCGGCGCCGGCGTAGAGCCGTGCGGTCCCGAACATCCCGAACCGGATGGTCCCGGTCTCCAGCGACCGGGCGCCCTGCACCGCGCGCTCCGCCTCGTCGATCGAGGACAGCACCCGCTCGGCGTACGGCCGCAGGGTGTCGGCGACGGTCGTCGGGACGACGCCGCGACCGACCCGTCGGAACAGCTGGACGCCGAGGGACCGCTCGAGGGCGCGGATCTGCTCGGAGACCGAGGGCTGGGCGTACCCGAGCTCCTCGGCGGCACGGGTCAGCGAGCCCTGCTCGTAGGTGGCGAGGAAGCACGTGAGCTGGTGCACAGAAAGCACAAGGCTCAGCCTATATCTGGGATCGGAAAGAGAGGCTACCCCTATGGCCGTGGGGAGCGGAGAATGGAGTCATCCCACCGTGCCGCCGAGTCGAGAAAGGACCCGCCGTGTTCACCCACACCTGCACCGCCTGCGCCCAGCGCCAGCTCATCTTCCTCTCCCAGGTGTCGGCGGTCGCCGACTCCCCGCGCGGCCCGCTCGCGACCTTCACCTGCTGGTGCGGCGCCGAGCAGACCGCGCTGATGAGCCTCACCTCGTCGTCGGCCACCCCGGTCGAGCGCGAGCCCGCGCTCGCCGCCTGACCCACCGGTTTCGCGCCTCGCGGCGGCGCTCGTATACTTCCCGGGTTGCCCGGCAGGTCCCCGACCGCGCCGGGCAGCGCGCCGCCTTAGCTCAGTCGGTAGAGCGTCTCACTCGTAATGAGAAGGTCGTCGGTTCGATTCCGACAGGCGGCTCACTCCACAACCCCTGTCCGCGGAGACGCAGGCGGGGGTTGTCGGTTCCTGGGGCTGTCAGTCACCTCGATCTCGGGCGGCAGCTCCGCCGCGAGCCGGCGCAGCAGCTTCTGCCGGGCCCGCTGCGTCGCGGTCGCCACCGGTGCAGCCTGCGCGGCGTCGTGCCACGCCATGACGTCGGCGTACAGGGCTCGCGAGATGCCGATCCAGGCCCGCAGCTCCTCGAAGTCGTCGCCCAGGGCGCCGTCGCTGGACCAGAACGGTCCGCCGTACTCGTCCACGCGGATGTCCACGTCCCGCACCGGGTCGTCGGGAAGGTCGTGCTGCGGGCCGAGCGACGAGACGGAGAACCAGCCCGTCGCTCCCCGGTCCTCCGTCTCGTCGGTCATCGAGGCATCTTCTCTCCTGAGCGCTCCCAGGCCCGGCCGGCCCGCACCCGCCGGGCGACGTACAGGACCGCGCTGACGGTGCAGGCGAGCCCGCTCAGCAGCAGCCACCGCTCGAGGAACGGCTCCTGCGTCTGGCCGGTGGCGGCCCGGTAGCTCGACGCTCCCTGCTCGAGGATGCCGGGGAAGAAGAGGAGGAGGAGCAGCCCGGCGGCGAGCAGCGGGACCCGGACGTGGTTGAGCGCGGACACCGGGGGACGGGAGCGCCCCGGACCGGGCACGGCCCGGACGAGGAGCCGGTCGGCCAGGGCGTACGCCGGGAACAGGACGGCGTCGTGGGCGATCGCGGCGCCGACGAACCACACCAGGATCGAGTGCCACCAGACCTCGGTGTCCCAGAGCGCCCCGACCCCCAGCGTCAGGGCGGCGTACGCCGCGAGCGCCAGGCTGGCGAGCACGACCAGGAGGTGGAGCGGCCCGTCGCCGTACCGGGCGCGGAACCGCCCCCGCGCGACGTGCTCGGTGCCGGGCCGCACGTCACCGACCCCCGAAGCGGACCGCGGCGACCCACTTGGTGTTGAGCACCCCAGGCATGGCGGGGACGATGATCCGCGCGGGGAAGCCGTGGTCCAGGGAGAGGTCGACGCCGTTGACCCGCAGCGCGAGCAGCGAGTCGGCGTGCCCCGCCTGGCCTGCGTTGAGCGCCGCCTGGCGGAAGGCTCCGCTCTCCTGCAGCGACTCGACCTCGGCGCCGTCGGGGTCCTCGACGCCGACCAGGGCGGCCAGGTCGCGCAGCCGGACGCCGGTCCAGGTCTCGGTGGTCGACCAGCCCTCGACGCAGGCGATCGGGAGCGTCGCGGTGTGCTGGGGCAGGGCCAGGAGCGCTGCTCGGTCCAGCTCGACCGGGTCCTGCCCCTCGGCGCCGGTGAGGACCAGCCGCCAGCCGCTGCCCACGGCCGCCGCGCTGATCCCCGCGGCCTCCGCCGTGCGGTTGACCGGGAAGTCGTTCGGACCGTCGCCGGTGTCGCGGCCCCGGGGGAGCAGGAGCGCGAGCTGGCGCGTGGCGCCGCCGACCGTCTGGCCCGCGGTCAGGGCGAGCACCATCAGCGAGCCGCCGCCCACCAGGGCCAGCGCGCCCCGGCGGCTCACGGTCGCGGGGGCGGGCGCCACGGCCACCAGGCTGTCGTCGGCGGGGTACGGCGCCGCGAGGTCACGCGCGGGGTCCTCCGGGAGGGTCGACGCCAGCGGCGTCCGCAGCTCCTCGCGCAGCGAGCGCGACCGGAGCGCCGCGACCAGGAGCGGGAGCTTGAGGATGACGTGGGAGACCAGCCCCGCCATGAACACCCAGGCCCCGTAGTAGTGGGCGGTGTAGAAGCTGAAGCCGAAGAGGTAGTCGTACTGGATGTTCAGCACGCCGGTCGCGATCTCGAACAGCAGCCCGCCGACGAGGAGCAGCAGGGAGAGCCGCTCGAGCAGGTGCGACGGCGAGCGCACGGGGGGCCATGACGTCAGCCGCGGGGCGACCGACCACAGCTTGGCGAGCACGACCGGCACCAGCACCAGCCCGAGGCCGACGTGCAGCCCCTGGGTGAGGCGGTAGAGCCACGCCGGGTCGGTCGGCCAGTCGAAGGACGGCAGGCGCAGCCACCCCACGTCGGCGGGGCGGGCCTGCCCCAGGCCCGGCCCGTACGCCGCGTAGGACAGCAGGCCGGTGAGTGCCACCACCGGCAGGGCGACCAGGAGCACCGCGCCGAGGACCGAGGTGAACCACGGGCCCCGCAGCGGGCTCCGCCACGCCCGTGGGTCCGCCCCCGGGGGACGCCTCACCCGGTGTGCCAGAGCGCCGGTGCGCCCAGGGGGTGCCGCAGCGTCGCGACCTGACGCCCCCCGGCGTGCCGCACCCCGTCCACGACCAGACCGGCCGAGACGGCGACCTCGTCGATGGCGTCCTCGCCCACGGTCGCCCAGGAGAAGGTGCCGGTGCTGCGCCCGTCGACCTGGAGGTGCACGTTCTCGTGCACCGCGAGCGCCCCCGATCCGGACAGCTCCACCAGCACGGTGCCGCCGGGGACGAGCAGGGCCGCCACCCGCCTCAGCAGCCGGACGGGCTGGCCGCCCAGACCGACGTTGCCGTCGGCGAGGAGGACGTGCTGCCACCGGTCGGGCACGGGGAGGTCGTCGAAGACGTCGTGGCGAAGGGCGTCGGCGCCGCGGGCGCGGGTCTGGCGGACGGCGACCGCGGAGATGTCGATGCCGAGGACCCGGATCGCGCGCGCCGCCAGGGCGCCGGCGAGGCGCCCCGGGCCGCAGCCCACGTCGAGGGTCGGTCCGTCGCAGGGGTCCACGAGCAGCTCGAGGTCGGCGGGCGAGGCGGGTCCCGACCACAGGTCCGCGGTCATCGGTCGTCGCCGGCCGTCGGCCGTCACGAGCAGGCAGGGCCGGCCGGTGAACGCGGCGTCCATCGCCTCGGCGGAACTGAGCTCCGCGGTCATGGGGACCCACCGTCGTCGAGCCCGCCGGGAGAGGTCATGGGGATGCTTCGGAGCGGCGTCCCGATCGGATGGGTGGCCCGGTGGTCGGGAGTGGTCACGGCCGGACGCCGGCCCACGTCCGCGCGAAGCGGCTTCCGGGGGCGGACGTGGCGACGGCCTCGGCGTCCGGGAGCGTGTCGACGTCGCGGACCGTTGTGGTCGTCGCCACCAGCATCCCGGTGGCCTCGAGCGCCCGGCGGGTGTCGGCGTACGTCGTGGCGGTCGACATCGCCACGTCCCGCAGCGGCGCGGCGGCCCGCGGGTCGCGGAGCGCCAGCACCCACCAGCCACCGTCCTCGGCCGGGCCCAGCACCGCGTCGTGACGGCCGGCGTCGAGCGCGGCGACAGCACGGAGCAGCAGCTCCGGGGTCACCTGCGGCGTGTCCATACCGACCTGTACGACGGGCCCGGGCCCGGCCGACGCGAGGTCTGCGTGGGCGTGCACCAGCCGCTCGGCGAAGCCGTCACCGCGCTGGGGCCGGACCGTCCAACCGGCGAGCGCGGCCTCGATCTCCGCGTGCAGGACGCCCTCCGCGAGGTCGCCGGCGAGGGCGAGGTGGCAACGCTCGGCCCCGAAGGCCTCGGTGCACGCGGCCAGGGTGTCGAGGAGCGCGGCCGCGGCAACCTCCGCGGCCCGGGTCATGCCGATGTCGGCGCCGAGCCGCGTCTTGGCCTGCCCCGGCACCGGCACCTTGGCCACGACCAGCGCCCGGGCGCTCACGCCAGCACCCGCCAGAAGTCCCGCGCCGTGCGCACGGTCCCGAGCACCGTGCCGGAGACCTTGGAACGGGTGCCCTCCGCGCGGGGGTGGTAGGAGACGTCCCGCTCCGTCACGCGCCACCCGGCGTTCGTCGCCTTCGAGATCAGCTCCACGGGATACCCGAAGCGCCGGTCCTGCACGTCGAGGTCGAGGAGCGCCTGGCGGCGGCAGACCCGCATCGGGGCGATGTCGTGGGGCGTCATGGCGATCCGCCGGCGCAGCCACGCCACGATCAGCGCGTTGCCCGCGCGGGCGTGCCAGGGCCAGACCCCGCGGGTGACCGGCCGCCGGCGGCCCACGGCCAGGTCGGCACGGCCGGACGCGACGTCGTCGATGAGCGCCAGCAGCTCGGCGGGGTCGAACGAGCCGTCGCCGTCCATCACCGCGACCAGGTCGTGCGTCGCGGCGAGCACGCCGGCGTGCACCGCCGCGCCGTACCCCGGGCGGTCCTCCCGGACCACGGTGGCGCCGAGCCGGCGGGCCACCTCGGCGGTGTCGTCGAGCGAGCCGTTGTCGACCACCACCACCGCGAGCTGGTCGGGGACCCGGGGGAGCAGCGCGGCGAGCGCCGGGCCCTCGTCCTTGCAGGGGAGGACGAGGTCGCAGACGGTCATGGCTCCCCGGTGCCCTGCCCGAAACCCCGCCGCGTGGGTCGCCGCCCTAGGGTCGGCCCGTGACCCCGCCCCGCGCCCGCCTCGCGCCTGCGCTCGGGCTGGGCGTCGCCGTCGTCCTGGTCGTGCTCGCGTTCGCCCTGCCGCCCCTGCTGGACTGGGAGGTGGCCGCGCGGGCGCCCCGGTCCGCCTCCGACCGTGAGGTGCCGCCCCTGCACGGGCTGTGGGACCCCCAGGCGTGGGGGCCCGGGACGCTGCCGGCGGTGCTCCTGGCCCTGCTCGCCTGGAGGTACGCCGCGGGGCTGGCCGAGCGGCTCCCGTGGCGGCTGCTCCTCGCCGCGTCGTACGCCGCGGGGCTGGCGTGGCTGCTCGCGCTGGCGCTCGTGGACGGCACCGACGGGCTGACCCGGGTGCTGGGCAACGAGTTCGAGTACCTCCCGACGGCGCGGGAGGTCGACGACGTCGGCGCCCTGCTGCGCGGGTACGTCGACCGGATCCCCTCCGACGCCGAGGACAACTGGGTCACGCACGTGGCCGGCCACCCGCCCGGGGCGCTGCTGTTCTTCGTCCTGCTGGTGGGGGTGGGTCTGGGCGGCGACCTGGCCGCGGCGCTGGTGGTGGTGGCGGTCGCGGCGACCACCGCGCTCGCGGTGCTCACGACGCTGCGGGCGCTCGGGGCCGAGGACGTCGCGCGGCGCGCCGCCCCCTTCCTCGTGCTCACCCCCGCCGCCGTGTTCATGGCGGTCTCCGCCGACGCGATCTTCGCGGCCGTCGCGGCGTGGGGGATCGCGGCGCTCGCGCTCGGCGCCACCCGCACCGCCCAGGGGCCCGCCGTGGCCTGGTCGGTGCTCGCCGGGCTGCTGCTCGGGTACGGCACCCTGCTCTCCTACGGGCTGCCGCTCGTCGGCCTGGTGGCGCTCGCCGTGCTGGTGGCGGCGCGCTCCTGGCTGCCGTTGCCGGTCGCCGCGGTCTCCGCGCTCGCGGTCGTGCTGGGGTTCGCCGCCGCCGGCTTCGCGTGGTGGGAGGCCTACCCGGTGCTCGTCGAGCGCTACTGGGACGGCATCGCCGCGGACCGGCCCGCGGCGTACTGGATGTGGGCGAACCTCGCCGCGCTGCTGGTCTCCGCCGGCCCCCTGCTCGGGGCCGGGCTCGCGCACGCGGCGGCCACGGCCCGGCAGGCGTCCCGTCCGGCGGTGCTGCTGGTCGGCGCGGCCGTCGCTGCCGTCCTGGTCGCGGACCTGTCCCGGATGAGCAAGGGCGAGGTCGAGCGGATCTGGTTGCTCTTCGTCCCGTGGCTGACGGTCTCGCTGGCGCTCCTGCCCCCGGGCTGGCGGCGCTGGGGGCTCCTCCTGCAGCTGGCCTGCGCCCTGGTCGTCCAGCACCTGCTCTACACGAGCTGGTGAGGGGTCAGGCCCGCAGCGGAGCGGTCGCGAACGTCTCGAGCCCGGCCGCGGGGTGCACCTGCGCGGTGAACCCGAGCCCGGCCTTGGCCCGCTCCGGGCTCGCGACGACGTGCCGCACGTCCCCGAGGCGGTAGCCGCCGGTCACCTCGGGCGCGATCCCGCCCCCGACGCCCCGGCCCACCAGCTCCGCGACCTCGCGGATGGTGATCGGGTGCCCGGAGGCGACGTTGTACGCCGCGTACCGGCCGGTGCGCTCGGCGGTGACGGCCTCGAGCGCGGCGACGTTGGCGCGGGCGACGTCGTCGACGTGCACGAAGTCGCGCACCTGCGCCCCGTCCTCGAAGACCCGGGGCCGCTCACCGCGCTCGAGGGAGGAGCGGAACATCGCCGCCACCCCGGAGTACGGCGTGTCCCGGGGCATGCCCGGTCCGTAGACGTTGTGGTAGCGCAGGGCGACCGCGGCGGCGTCCGCCTGCCGCACCCACGCCGACGCGTAGTGCTCCTGGGCGAGCTTGCTGGCGGCGTAGGAGCTGCGCGGGTCCAGCCGGGCGTCCTCGTCCACGACCGCCCACCCCAGGGCCGCGCCGCAGACCGGGCACCGGTTCTCGAAGTCGCCCGCGTCGAGCGCGGCGCGCGTGCGCGGTGGCGGGGCCTGCTCGCCGTGCTCGGGGCAGATGTAGCGCCCCTCGCCGTACACGACCATCGAGGAGGCGAGCACCAGCCGGTCGACGCCGGCCGCGTGCATCGCGGCGAGCAGCGCGGCGGTGCCGAGGTCGTTGTGGCCGGCGTACTCGGGGAGGTCGGCCACCGTGACGCCCGCGCCGACGACGGCTGCCTGGTGGCACACCGCGTCCACCTCGGCCAGCAGGTCCGGTCCCCAGGCGCCAGCGTCCCGGACGTCGAGGAGGTGCGTCCCCGGCGGCGGCTCGGCGCGGCCGTGGGCCTTGTCGAGCATCAGGTCGACCCGGACCACGTCGTGCCCCGCCGCCTCGAGGGCGGTGCCGATCGCTGTGCCGATGAACCCGGCGGAGCCGGTCAGCAGCACCCTCACGGTCCCGGCACCTCGTAGGTGAGCTCGATCCCGTCCGACCAGGTGGAGCACGTGCACCTGGCGGGGTCGGGGAGGTCGGCGACCACCCGGGTCAGCAGGGCGGTGAGCCGCTCCAGGTTCTCCCGGAACAGCGCGAAGATCTCCTCCTGGCCGACCCCGGCCCCGGCGTCGATGCCGGCGTCCATGTCGGTCACCAGCGCCAGCGGGGCGTAGCACTGGCCCAGCTCGCGGGCCAGCGCCGCCTCGGGGGCGCCGGTCATGTTGATGAGCGACCAGCCCGCCGCGGCGTACTGCTGCGACTCGGCGCGCGTGGAGAAGCGGGGGCCCTCGACCACCACCATCGTGCCGCCGCGCCGCACCTGCGGGTCGGCGCCGGCGAGCGCCTCCGACAGCCGGTCGCAGTAGGGGTCGGCGAAGGGCAGGTGGACCGCCCCGGACTCCACGAAGGACCCGACCCGGCGGTGGGTGCGGTCGACGAGCTGGTCGGGCACGACCAGGTCGCCCGGCGCCACCTCCGGCCGCAGGCCCCCGACCGCGCACGGGCCCAGGACCTGGCGGACCCCGAGCGAGCGCAGCGCCCAGAGGTTCGCGCGGTACGGGATCGCGTGCGGCGGGTGCTCGTGGTGCCGTCCGTGCCGCGGCACGAACGCCACCCGCCGGCCGGCGACCGTGCCGACCGAGATCGGCGCCGAGGGGGCGCCGTACGGCGTGTCGACCTTGTGCTCCTCCGCGTCGTCGAGGAAGGAGTAGAACCCCGTGCCGCCGATGACCGCCACGTCGGCGATGCGTTCGTCCATGGGCCTCACTGTGCCAGGGCCGACCACGCGGCGAGTCGTGGACCAATCCGGACCGGCCCCGGCGCCGAAGAACCGAGGACAGGCACGGCACCCCAGTCCCAAGGATGTGTTCTCCCATGCGTACTCGCTACGCAACTCCCCAGCGCGTCGCCTCCGGCATCGCCGTGGCCGCGCTCCTCGCCTTCCCGCTCAGCTCCTGTGGCTCCGACGACGACTCCTCGGTCTCCGGAAGCTCCTCGTCCTCCTCGTCCTCCGCCTCGTCGTCCGCGGCTCCGAAGCCGGTCGCCGTCGTGGAGGCGCTCAGCGGTCAGAACACCGCGATCGCCCTCGACAAGGGCTTCACCGACGCGTTGGCCTCCCTCAAGCTCACACCGGGCGTGGAGGGCGACGCCAAGCTGACCGACGGCTCGCTCGTCTTCCCGATCACCGGCGGCAACGTCTCGGTCTTCGAGCCCGGCTCGGTCCCGAACTACGTGGTCGGCCAGATCCAGCACGAGGGCTCGGGTCTCTCGCTGAGCGCCGGTGACACCACGGTCACCCTGACCAACCTGAACGTCGACCCGGGCGTCTCGCGCGTGTACGGCGACGTCGCGGTCAACGGCGAGACCGCCGTGACCAGCGCGTACCTCTTCGAGCTGGACGGCAGCACCCTCAAGCCGCTGCAGACCCAGGGCGACACCGCCATCCTCGAAGGCACCCAGGTGAAGATCTCCGACGTGGCGGCACCGCTGCTCAACGAGACCTTCAAGACCGACGCCGTCAAGCCCGGCCTCCTGGTCGGCACCGCGACGATCACCGTCAACACCCAGTGAGCTGACCCTCCGGCGTCCGGGTGTCGGGAGTGTGCGTCCCGGTCTGCACGGAGCCCTCCTATCATGGCGCCGGAGGTTCCCCCTGTGAGCAACGACGAGTACGTCGACGCCGACACCGACGTGGTGGACGGCGTAGCCAAGCCCTCGGTGCGGGCCGCGCTGAGCCGGGACCGGATCGTCGGGGCTGCCGTCGACTTCATCGACGAGGAGGGCCTCCCGGGCCCGACCATGCGCAGGTTGGGGCAGCGCCTGGGCGTCGAGGCGATGTCGCTGTACCGGTACGTCCCGAGCCGCGAGGACCTCCTGGACGCCGTCGTCGAGCACGTGATGGCCGAGATGGAGGCCGACCCCGACGTCGTCGACTCCCCGGTGAACGGCTGGCAGGACTTCCTCCAACGTCTCGCCCACGCCGTACGTCGGATGGGCATCGCCCACCCCAAGGTCTTCCCGCTGGTCGCGTCCCGGCCGCTGGAGGCGCCCTGGCTGCGGCCGCCGCTGCGCAACGTGTCGTGGGTCGAGCGCTTCCTCAACGCCCTGCTCGAGGAGGGCTTCGACGACGACGGCGCGGTCGGCGCCTACCGCGCCTTCTCCAGCTTCCTGCTCGGGCACCTGCTCCTCGAGGTCGCCATCCACGGCGCCGACGTCGGCCCCCTCGACACCCTCGAGGAGGACAACCACGACCGCGACCTCAGCGAGTACCCGACGGTGGCCCGCCTGCGGCCCTCGCTCTCCGAGGACCAGTCCGCCATCGAGTTCGAGGACGCGCTCGAGGAGCTGCTGCGGCGGCTCGAGCTGATTCGCAACGGGACCGTCTGACCGTCCGCACCCCCGAGACGGCGCTCCCCGCCGACCCGTTTTCGGGATAGTCCGGCACGTTTCGGTCGTGAAACGCCGCCGGGGGCGACCGGAACGTGCCGGACTATCCGCAGAACGGCCCCAGCGGGGTACTCCGCCACTGGCTTGCTGTTCTGACGGTCCGCAACGACACGGGTGTGTCGGACTACCCCGTTCGACGAAGGGGCTTACGACGTAAGCCAGCCTGTGGCAAGGTGGGTGGTCAGGGCGGCGGAGAGGCGGGGTGGCATGGCTGTGTCGAGGGAGCGTGCCGACTGCGCACTCTGCGGTCGCGTCGGCGTCCCGGTGCGTCCCGTCCACGCCGACGACGGGGTCGCGCGCCTGGTCTGCAGGAACCAGTTCGCCTGCTTCACCGAGATGGCGCTCCGACTGCCGTCGGAGAGCGGCCGCGGTGGGGCGGCGGTCCCGGTGTCCGGGAGGCGGTGGACGCGCTTGCCGGGGCGCACCTAGCGTCCGTCCGTGCGTACGCGGCGAACCGGACAGCTCTTCACCCACCTGCTCGCCCCCGGGCGGATCGGCCCGATCACCCTGCCGAACCGGGTGATCATGCCGGCGATGGACATGAACGTCTGCCACGACGGCGTGATCTCCGAGGAGGACGTCGAGCACTACGTCGCCCGCGCCGCCGGCGGCACCGGCATGGTGATCACCTCGGCCTCGGCGGTGTCGTTCCCGGTCGGCGCGACGAGCATGAAGGAGCCCGGTCTCTCCGAGGACCGGTTCATCCCCGGCCTGCGGGCGCTCGCCGACGCGGTCCACGACGCCGGGTCGCTGCTGTGCGTGCAGGCCACCCACCACGGGAAGGTGGCGCGCGTGGACACCCTCGAGGGGCGTCCGCTGCTGGTGCCGTCGCAGCCGCAGGAGTCGTACGACCTGAGCTCCCTGCGCGACAACACCCCGGCCGAGCTGGCCGCGATGGGCGCGGTCACCCAGGGCCGGACCGCGACGTACCGCGAGGCCACCGAGGAGGACCTCGCCTGGCTGGTCGACCAGTTCGCCGAGGCCGCCCGGCGGGTGATGGAGGCCGGGGCGGACGCGATCGAGATCCACTGCGCCCACGGCTACATCCTCGGCGGCTTCCTCAGCCGCGCCGACAACCGTCGTACCGACGCGTGGGGCGGGTCGCTGGAGAACCGGGCCCGGCTGGCCTGCGACGTCATCGCCGCGGTGCGCCGCGCCGTCGGCGACCGGCTGGCGGTGCTGGTGCGCGTCGCCGGCGAGGAGTACGGCGAGGAGGGCGCGCTCACCACCGACGAGACGGTGCAGGCCGCCCGCCTCTTCGAGGCGGCCGGCGCCGACGCCATCCACGTGACCGGCTGGGGCCGCAACCCGTTCCGGGACTTCCTCAAGGGACCGCTGCCCGACGAGGTCGGCGCGTACCGCGAGCAGGCCCGGCGGGTGAAGGCCGCCGTCGGCATCCCGGTGATCGCCGTCGGCCGGGTGCTTCCCGAGGTCGGCGAGGAGATCGTCGCCTCCGGGGACGCGGACTTCGTGGCGATGGGCCGGCAGCTGCTCGTCGACCCCCAGCTGGTGAACAAGCTGCGCGCGGGTCGCCGGGAGTCCGTGCGTCCCTGCATCAACTGCTACGTGTGCGTGGAGCAGAACTTCTGGGACGACACCCCCGTCTGCGCCGTCAACCCGGCGCTCGGCGACGAGCAGGCGGCGGTGTTCCTGCCCGTGCCCTCGCCGCGCCACGTCGTGGTGGTCGGCGGCGGACCGGGCGGGATGGAGACCGCGCGGGTCGCGCGGGAGCGGGGGCACCGGGTCACGCTCGTCGAGGCGGGGGACCGGCTGGGCGGGTCGGCGTGGTTCTCCCAGCTGACGACTCCTCCGAACGGCCCGCTGCTGGAGTGGCAGGCCCACGAGCTCGAGCGCCTCGGCGTCGTCGTGCTCCTCGACCACCGGGCCGACGTGGCCTCGATCCTGGCGCTCCGGCCCAGCGTCGTGGTGCTGGCCACCGGCGCGCACCGAGGCCTGCCGGACGTCCCCGGCGCGGACCTGCCGCACGTGCAGACCGGCGACACCCTGCGGGCGATGCTGACCGGCAGCGGCGAGGCGGTCGGCGGCAGCCGCGCGATGCGCTGGGCGGCCCGGGCCGGCCGGTTGACCGGGGTCACGAGCCGGCCCGAGCTGATCCGCCGGGCGACCCGCGCGTTCCTGCCGGTCGGCAAGGACGTGGTGATCGTCGGCGGCTCCCTGGTCGGCCTGGAGCTGGCTGAGTTCTTCGCCGAGCGCGGCCGGTCGGTCACCGTCCTGGAGGCCGGCGCGCAGCTCGGCCTCCCCATGGCGATGCCGCGGCGGTGGAACGCCGTACGACGGGCCACCGACCACGGGGTGCGGGTGGAGCGGCAGGCGACGCTCGAGGAGATCACGCCGGAGACCGTCCGCTTCCGCGACCACGAGGGCCAGCAGCACGCGGTCCCGGCCGACCTCGTCGTGGTCGCCTCGGAGGTGACCTCCGGGGCGCCGCTGGCCCAGCAGCTCGCCGACCGCGGCATCGCCGTCGAGGTCGTCGGCGACGCCGCCGAGGTGGGCTACATCCAGGGTGCGGTCCACACGGCCTGGCGGGTCGCCCGGGAGCTGTGAGGGGGGCCGGTTTCCCCGGTGATCCGGGGAAACCTGATGTTCGGGGCCATCGCGATGCCCCGGAACATCAGGTTCTCCCTGAGAAGTGCGTCCCGGTGTGCCGGTCAGGGCAGGTCGGGCTGCCAGGCCACGCCGTTGATGTGCGCGCCGCCGTCGACGAAGAGCGTGTTGCCGGTCAGGTAGCGGCACTCGTCGCTGGCGAGGAAGACCGCGACCGGCGCGATGTCGGTCAGCGGGTCGCCGATCCGGCCCATCGGGTTGCCCCGGTCGGCCATCTCCTCCATCTCCGGGTGCGCGCCCATCACGCGGCGGAAGGCGGCGCTCTTGGCGCCGGGGCACATCGCGTTGACCACGACGCCCGTCGGCGCCCACTCGCGCGCGGCGGTGCGGGTGAGGGTGCGCAGCGCCTCCTTGGTGGCGTTGTACTCCAGGCTGCCGACGTGCGCGTTGACCCCGTTGAGGCTGCACATGTTGACGACCCGGCCCCAGCCGCGCTCCTTCATGTGGCCGAAGGCGGCCTGCATGGCCCACAGCGGCCCGCGGAAGCCCACCGACAGCGCGCTGTCGATCATCGCGTCGGTCTTGTCCTCGACCCGGCAGATGGTCGCCGCGCCCCACGCGTTGTTGACCAGCACGTCGATCGAGCCGTACGTGCTCACGGCCGCGTCGACCATGGCCTGCACCTGGGCCTTGTCGGAGACGTCGGTGCGCACGAAGAGGCCGTCGACCTCGGCGGCGACGGCGCGACCGGACTCCTCGGAGAGCTCGGCGACGACGACCTTGGCGCCCTCGGCGGCGTACGCGCGGGCGACCGCGGCGCCGATGCCGTCCCCGGCACCGGTCACGACCGCGACCCGGCCGGCGAGCCGACCCAGGGGCTGGGTGTCACTCATCGGTTCTCCTCGCCGAGGGCGGCCAGCGCCTCCGGCTGCTCGGGGTGCTCGGGGTGCTCGGGGTGGTCCGGGTTGGTCGGCAGCGGGGCGCCGTCCTGGACGGTCAGCTCGCCGCGGAGGGCGGCCTGACCGATGCTCTCCCGCATCGCCTGGCACCCGGCGAACGCGGCGCCGTTGGGGCCGGGCCGCGGGCTGGAGGCGCGCCGTTCGAGGCAGCGCTCGACGGCGTCCGCGTGCCACTGCACGCTGGTCTGCTCCCAGCTGCTCTTGCGGGCCTCGACGTGGGCCCCGCAGGTCAGGCAGGCGACCTGGGTCATGGGGCCGTCGGCGAGCCGGTTGTCCGGCCGGACCGCCATCAGACCGGGCTGGTCTCGGCGCGCTTGCGGGCGAGGTTCTCCTCGACCTCCCGGCGCCAGGCCTCGTTGGGCCGGGTGGTGTCGACCTCGAACTCGAAGCGCTCGGTCATCTCCGGGGTCACGTCGGCGACGTCGACGTAGAACTGCTCGTACCAGCGGCGGAGCTGGTAGACCGGCCCGTCCTCCTCGCACAGCAGCGGGTTGTCGATGCGGGCCTTGCTCTGCCAGATCGCGACGTCCTGCTCGAAGCCGAGCCGGATGAAGTTGCCCATCTTCTGCGCCATCAGGGTCGCCGCCTCGTCGTCGAGGCCGGGCAGCTTCTTGACCATCACGCCGTACTGGAGCACGAAGGAGTTCGCGTCGATCGGGTAGTGGCAGTTGATCAGCACGCTCGGGACGTCGAAGTCCTCGTAGTGGTAGACGAGGTCGTCGATCATGAACGACGGGCCGTGGTAGCTCGCCACCGAGGTCTGCGCCTTGACCGCCGGCGGCGGCGTCTTGCCCTCCCGCCGCGGCGGCAGGATGTCCTCGCGGGTCTCGCCGTTCATGAACTGCGTGGCGACGTGGCCCTCGAAGACGTTCTTGAAGTGCGTCGGGAACGAGTAGTGGATGTAGAAGAAGTGCGCCATGTCCACGACGTTGTCGACGATCTCGCGGCAGTTGGCGCCCTCGATGACCGTGGTGTACCAGACCCAGTCGCTCCACTCGGGGTCCTCGTAGCCCTCGATGCGCGGGATGGTGACGTCGGCCGGCGGCTGCTTGCCCTCGGGGTCGTTCCAGACGAAGAGCATGCCGTCCTGGACCATCGTCGGCCAGGCCTGGGTACGTGCGCGGAGCGGGACGCGGCGGGCGTACGGGATCTGCTTGCAGCGACCGTCCCCGCCCCAGCGCCAGTCGTGGAAGGGGCAGGCGATCTCGTCGCCCTTGACCGTGCCGGCGGAGAGGTCGCCGCCCATGTGGCGGCAGTAGGCGTCGAGGACCTTGACCGAGCCGTCGGAGGCGGCGAAGACCACGAGCTTCTGACCGAACGCGGTGACCTGGTGCGGCTTGCCGTCCACGAAGTCACGCTCGAGCCCGAGGCAGTGCCAGCCCCGGGCGAACCTCGTGGGGGCGGCCTCCGCCTCGATGTGCCGGACCTCGTCCTTGACGACGCTCATCTGCTGCTCCGTTCTGCGGCGCCCGGTGGATCCTGGGCGGTCCGTCGAGTGTCCGTCCGGTGCCGCGGACGCGGGAGGTCGCGGTCCCACTCACCGGCACGGGCCGGGGCGGACGTGGCGCGCGGACACCAGCGCCGGCTCGCGGCGTGCCCAGCGCCCGGCCGACACCAGAATGAATTTCAGTTCTAACTTCCGTGCACGCCGGTAGGCCCGTACTGTGGCGCCTGCCACCGAAACTAGAACGTATTTCAGTTTTGCCCGAGGAGCCCCATGACCGTCGTGTCCGCCGAAGCCGCTGAGCGCCGTGAGCTGCCGCCGTCGATGGTGGAGCGGATGACCCTGATCCTCGACGCCTTCCCGAGCCGCTCGACCCGGCTCGCGCTCGAGGACGTCGCCCGGCTGACCCACCTGCCCCGGTCCACCGCGCACCGGATCCTCGACCAGCTCCTGAAGGCCGACTGGCTGGAGCACTCGTCGTTCGGCTACAGCCTCGGACCGCGCGCCCTGCACCTGGGCGGCGTCGCCGACGACAGCTCCGAGCTGCGGGCCGTCGCCGCCGCGCACCTGCACTCGCTGATGGTCCGCACCGGCCTCACGGTCCACCTCGCGGTCCTCGAGGGCGGGCAGGTCCGCTACCTCGACAAGATCGGCGCGCGCTACGCGACCTCGGTCCCCTCGAAGGTCGGTGGCCGGGCCCCGGCCCACTGCACCGCGCTGGGCCGGGCGATGCTGGCCTGGCTGCCCGCCGAGGACGTCGACGAGCGCGTCGGCGCCGACCTGTCCGCGCGGACCGGGCGCACCATCTCCGACCTCACGGCCCTGCACCAGGAGCTCAACCGGGTCCGCGGCCGCCACGGCCTGGCCATCGAGCGCCAGGAGTGCTTCGAGGACATCGCGTGCGTGGCCGCCGCGATCCGGGCGCCCGAGGGTCCGATCGGCGCGATCTCGCTGGTCGGCGACTCCACGACCCCGCTGGAGCGGGTCGCGCCGCTGGTCCTCGACGCCGCGCGCCGGGTCTCCCTCGAGCTCTACCCCGACCTCGACCGTCGCTCCGCGCGCGGCCTGCACTCGGTCTGACCCGCCGGCACGGTGCCGGCACCCCACCAGGAGGAACGATGACCCACCCCGCCCTGGCCGCCGTCGAGGAACGCGCCGACGAGATCGTCGCCCTGGCCGAGTCGAACGAGCGTCTCGGCCGCCTCGACGACGCCGCCGCCGCGCTGCTGCGCGACACCGGCGTGATGCGGATGCTGCAGCCGGCCCGGTACGGCGGCGCCGAGGCGCACCCGCGGGAGTTCGCCGAGACCGTCATGCGGATCGCCTCGCTCGACGGCTCGACCGGCTGGGTGGCCGGCATCGTCGGCGTGCACCCCTGGGAGATGGCGATGTGCGACCCGTCGGTCCAGGAGGAGGTGTGGGGCAAGGACCAGGACACCTGGATCGCCTCGCCGTACGCCCCGATGGGCGTGCTCCGTCCCGTCGACGGCGGCTACGTCTTCAACGGCCGCTGGCAGTTCTCCTCCGGCACCGACCACTGCCAGTGGATCTTCCTGGGTGCGTTCATGGGCGACGCCGAGGGCAACCGGCTCTCCCCGCCGCGGAGCTACCACGTCATCCTGCCGCGCTCGGACTACGAGATCGTCGAGGACAGCTGGGACGTCGTCGGTCTGCGCGGGACCGGGTCGAAGGACGTCGTCGTGAAGGACGCCTTCGTTCCCGAGAACCGGGTGGTGTCGTTCGGGAAGTTCCTCGACGGCTCCCAGCCGCGCGAGGCCGGGCTGACCAACCCGACGTACCACATCCCGTTCACCACGGCCTTCCCGATGGGCATCACCAGTGCCGTCATCGGGATCGCCGAGGGGGCGCTCGCGGCGCACCTGGCCTACCAGCGGACCCGCGTGCAGGTCACCGG
Organism: Nocardioides dongkuii; assembly: GCF_014127485.1. Lineage (NCBI taxonomy): Bacteria > Bacillati > Actinomycetota > Actinomycetes > Propionibacteriales > Nocardioidaceae > Nocardioides > Nocardioides dongkuii. The sequence continues at coordinate 490,011 of NZ_CP059903.1, forward strand.
GACGAAGGTCACCGACGACCCGTACGTCCTCTCCACGATCGGCGCGGCCGCCGAGGAGATCCGGGTCTCGCGGCTGGCGATGCTCGACAACGTCAGCCGCTTCTACGACGCCGCCGAGGCCGGCCGCGAGATCACCTTCGCCGAGCGGGCCGCGTCCCGCCGTACCCAGGTCGCCTCCGCGTGGCGCGCGGTGCGGGCGATGGACGAGGTCGTCGCGCGCTCCGGCGGCAACGGCCTGCGCATGGACAACCCGATCCAGCGGTTCTGGCGCGACGGCCACATGGGCCTCGCGCACGCGATCCACGTGCCCGGCGCGGTCTTCCACGTCTCCGCGCTGACCGACATCGGCGTGGCGCCCGCCCCCGGGCCGCTGCTCGCGATGATCTGAGGGACCGCGGCTGGGGCGCCGCGGGATAATCGAGGACGAGGCCGACCACGCCGTCGAGCCGACCGTGAACCACCGTGAACGACCCAGTGGAGGAACCCATGTCCCGTCTCGTCGTCGTCACCGGTGCCGCCTCCGGCATCGGCGCAGCAGTCCGTCACCTCCTCGAGGAGCGCGGTGACCGCGTCCTGGGGGTCGACCTGCGGGACACGGAGGTCACCGCCGACCTCAGCACCCCGGACGGCCGGGCGCAGGCGGTCGCCGACGTCCTCGAGGCCTCGGGCGGCGTCGTCGACGGCGTGATCACCTGCGCCGGCCTCTCGGGGTCCTCGCCCGCGCTGCCCGCGGTCAACTTCTTCGGCACCACCGACCTGGTCTCCGGACTCCGCTCGGCGCTCGCGGCCTCGCCCGCGCCGCGGGTGGTGCTCGTCGGGTCGATCTCCGCCACCCAGCCGGTGGACCAGGCGCTCGTCGACGCGCTGCTGGCCGGCGACCCGGACGCCGCCGACCGCGCGACCGCCGCGGTCCTCGCCGACGGCCGCCCCCAGCAGCTCTACCCCTCCTCGAAGGCGGCGCTGGCGCAGTGGGCCCGGCGTACGGCCGTCGCCCCCGGGTGGGCCGACGCGGGCATCTCGATCAACGTGGTCGCCCCGGGCGTCGTGCTCACCGCGATGACCGCCTCCCTGGTGAGCGACCCGAAGATGAAGCAGGTCATGGACACCGCCGTGCCGATGCCGCTGCACGGCTACTCCGCGCCGGAGGACATCGCGCGGGTGATCGGCTTCCTGTCCTCGCCGGAGCTCACCCACGTCACCGGCCAGGTGATCTACGTCGACGGCGGCGCCGAGGCGACGCTGCGGCCCGCCTCGCACTTCTGAGGACCGCACCACCGACCAGGGAGCACGATGGACGCGCACGACGGGCCGCTGGCCGGGCGAGTGGCGCTGGTGACCGGCGCCGGACAGGGCGTGGGGCAGGGGATCGCCCTGGCCCTCGCCGGTGCCGGCGTCTCCGTGGCGGTCCTCGGCCGGACCGCCGCCACGTTGGAGGAGACCTGCCGGCAGCTGCGTGAGCGCGGGGTGGAGGCCGAGGCGTTCGTCTGCGACGTCGCGGAGACCGACGCCGTGCCCGGCGTCGTCGACGCCGTCGCCGCGCGCTTCGGCCGTCTCGACATCCTGGTCAACAACGCCTGGGCCGGCGCGCACGGGCCGCTGCTCGAGCTGAGCGAACGAGCCTTCCAGAAGGGCTTCCGGACCGGGCCGTTCGCGGCGTTCGCCTTCATGAAGGCCGCCCACCCGCACCTGAAGGCCACCGGCGACGGCTCGATCATCAACCTGGTGACCTCGGCGATGGTGCGCTGGGACTCCTCGACGTACGGCGCCTACGCCGCCGCCAAGGTGGCCCTGAAGTCGTTGACCCGCACCGCCGCGGTCGAGTGGGCGCGAGACGGCATCCGCGTCAACGCGATCGCCCCGCACGCGCTCTCACCGGGGCTGCAGTGGTGGACCGAGACCAACCCGGAGGAGGCGGCCGAGTTCGTGGCCAGCATTCCGATGGGGCGTCTCGGTGACTGCGAGGAGGACATCGGCCGCGCGGTGGTGGCCCTCGTCGGCCCGGACCTGCGCTACCTCACCGGCGCCACGGTGCCCCTCGACGGCGGCCAGGCGTTCTTCGGCTGACGAGGTCCGGTCGTCCGTCCCACTCAGCGGGTGATGTGCGCCACGTCACTTGGGCTCCAGGCGCACCATGGGGGCCACGCCACTCAGAGGGGGAAGATGTGCCACGCCTCGCCGGGGACCGGCCGCCCGCCGAGCCCACCTCGGCCGACCAGCGGGACCGCTACCACCGCATCCTCCGGGCGGCCGCGCGGCACGGCGCTACCAAGGGCCTCGAGCGGGTGCAGATGGTCGACGTGGCCCGCGACGCCGGCGTGGCGATCGCGACGCTCTACCGCTACTTCCCGTCCAAGACGCACCTGTTCACCGCCCTGATGCACACCCGGGTCGAGCAGCTGGCCGCCCTCGGGGTGCGCTCGCGCGTGGGGGAGACCCCCGACCAGGGCATCGCCCGGCTCCTGGTGCGCGCCGGTCGCGACCTGCTGGACAACCCGCTGCTGGCCCACGCGATGATGCAGTCCAACAACGCCGCCATCGCCCAGTCGCCGGACGAGGGCGTGACCCAGCTCTTCACCGACCTGATGCGCGCCGCCGGCGGGCTCGACGACCCCACGCCGTACGAGCTGCGGCTGCTGCGCCTGCTCGAGGAGGCGTGGTACGGCGTGGTCATGACCGCGCTCAACCGTCGCGACGACCCCGATCAGCTCGCCGCGGACACCGAGCTGATCTGCCGCCTGATGCTGCGGGGGCGCGAGGACGCCGCGACGGCCGACTAGAAGCCGATGTCGCGGCGGACCACCTTGCCGGTGGCGTTGCGGGGCAGGGGCGTGGCGGCGATCCGCCAGCGGCTCGGCACCTTGAAGTAGGCGAGCGCGTCGACGGCGTGCGTGCGCAGCCGGTCCTCGAGATCGGTGAGGTCCGCGCCCGGGACCGGGACGACGATCGCGCCGACCTCCTGCCCGAGGTCCGGATGGGGGACGCCCAGGACGATGCACTCGGCGACGTCGGGGTGCTCGGCGACGACGGCCTCGACCTCGGCGGGGTAGACGTTCTCCCCGCCGCGGATGATCAGGTCGGAGCGGCGGCTGCTGAGGCTGATCCGGCCCTGCTCGTCGAAGGTGCCGAGGTCGCCGGTGTGCAGCCAGCGGCCCTCGCGCAGGGCGCCGGCCGTGGCCTCCTCGTCGCCCCAGTAGCCCAGCATGTTGTACGCGCTGCGCACGCAGACCTCGCCCTCGACGCCGGCCGGCACGGGCTGCCCGTCCGCGCCACGGATCTCCATCTCCACCCCGACGATCGGGCGGCCCAGGGTCCCGGGCGCCTCGGCGAGGTCGAGGGGGCTGGCCACGGCGACCGCCGTGCACGACTCGGTGAGGCCGTAGCTGTCGACCAGCGAGGAGGCGAAGGGCAGGTGGTCGCGCAGGCGCTGCTTGAGCTGCGGCGACGACGGCGCGGAGGCGAGCGCGAACGCGCTCAGCGACGACGTGTCGTACCCGGAGAGGTCGGCCTCGAGCAGCCGCGAGGCCATCGTCGGCACCGCGCCCCAGTTGGTGACCCGCTCCTGCTCGACCAGCCGCATGACCGGGTCGACCTGGAAGGCGCCGAGGTGCAGGGCGACCTTGCTGCCGGTGGCCAGGCGCGGCACCGCCAGGTTGTGCAGGCTCGCGATGTGGAAGAGCGGCATCGCCAGCAGGTAGCTGCGGTCCCGCGGGTCGGTCGGGTCGCCGAACGCGCCGAGGATGGCGTCGTTGAGCCGGTGGTACTCCACGACCGAGAGCAGGTTGCGGTGCGAGTGCGTGGCGCCCTTGGGGCGGCCCGAGGTGCCGGAGGTGTAGAGGATGACGGCCGGGTCGTCCTCGGCCACGTCGGCGGAGGGGAGCGGGGCGTCCGGGTACGCCGCGGCGAGCCGGCGTACGTCGTCGAGGCCGAGCACCGGCACCGTGGCGCCCTCGAGCGCTGCCCGGCGCTTCTCGTCGGCGACCACCAGCACCGGGGTGGCGTGCTCGAGGCCGTAGGCCAGCTCGCGCGGCGACCACCAGGCGTTGAACCCGACGGCGACCGCACCGATCGAGGTGACGGCCCAGAAGGTGACGATCCACTCGGTGGTGTTGGCGGCCGCGATGGCGACCCGGTCGCCCCGGCGTACGCCGTGGTCCTCGCGCAGCGCCTGGGCGAGGGAGGAGACCATCGCCGCGTGCTGGGCGTAGCTCAGCCGCTCCTCGAGGGTGGCGACGTAGGTGCGCTCGCCGTGCTGGACGGAGTCGGCCAGCAGCTCGTGCAGGGCGCGGCGCCGGCGGACGAACACCTGCACCGGAGCGCCCAGCACCTCGTCCGACTCGAGCTCGAACGGCGCGCCGGGGGCGCACAGACCGGCGACCACCTGCTGGGCGGCGAGTCGGGGGTCGGTCTGCTGGCTCATGCGTTCTCCTCGGATCGTGGTCGTGCGGCGACTCATCATCGAGGATGAGTGACCTGCGCCGCACCGGCCTTCCGATCATCGGGACTCGGCCCGCCCGGTGCGCCGGCGACCCGCGCGGCGTCCCGGTGAGCGGGACCGCCGGGCCGAGGGTGGTGCCGGTCACTCCGAGGCTTGCTCCCCACCCACCGAGAGGCAGAACCGTGCGCACCGACGACGGCAGCACCGACGCCACCGCCCTGGCCGCCGCGATCCGCGCCGGCGAGCTGGACGCCCGGGAGGTCGTCCAGGAGTCGATCGCGCGGATCGAGCGGCACGACCCGGACCTCAACGCCATCGCGCACCCGCGGTTCGAGCAGGCCCTCGCCGAGGTCGACGCCGGCCTGCCCGAGGGACCCCTGCGCGGGGTGCCGGTGCTGGTCAAGGACCTGTACGCCGACGTCGCCGGGCTGCCGTCGACGAAGGGCAGCCGGCTGTTCGCCGACGGGGTGGCCACCGAGGACAGCGAGCTGGTGCGGCGCTACCGGGCGGCGGGGGCGGTCGTGCTGGGCACGACCAACGTGCCCGAGCTCGGCCTCAACGCCAGCACCGAGGGGCAGCTGTTCGGGCCCTGCCGCAACCCGCGCGACCTCGACCGGTCCACCGGCGGGTCCAGCGGCGGCTCGGCCGTGGCGGTCGCGACCGGGATGGTGCCGGTCGCGACGGCGAGCGACGGCGGCGGGTCGATCCGGATCCCCGCCGCGATGAACGGCCTGTTCGGGCTCAAGCCGGGCCGCGGCCGGGTCAGCCCCGCGCCGTACCCCTCCCTGCTCGCGGGACCGGTCAGCGTGCACCACGCGCTCACCACCACCGTGCGCGACAGCGCGCTGCTGCTCGACGTCGCCCACGGCTCGCTGCCGGGCGACGCGTTCGGCGCCCCGGCCCCCGCGGCGCCGTACGTCGAGCTGGCCGCACGCCCGCCCGGCCGGCTCCGGGTCGCCCTGGCCACCGCCCCCGGCGACGGCGAGCCGGCGAACCCCGAAGTCGTCGCGGTGCTGCGACGCGCGGCGGACCTGCTCACCGACCTCGGCCACGAGGTCGTCGAGACCACCCTGGACTACCGGCTCGAGGACGCCCAGGGCGGCGGCGCCGTCCTGATGGGCTCCGGCCTGGTGGCCGCCGTCGACGCCCGGCTGGCCGCGCTCGGCCGCGAGCTGCGCGACGACGACCTCGAGCCGTTCACCCGGCTCCTCCTCGACCACTACCGCGCGACGCTGACCGGCGCCGACGTCACCCGGGCGCTCGAGACCGCCCAGCGGGTCGGCTGGCGGCTGGGCCGGCAGCTGAGCTCCTACGACGTCCTCCTCACCCCGACGGTGGCCGAGCCGGTGCCGCTGCTCGGCACGCTGGACACGATGCGCCCGGAGACCGTCTGGGAGCACGGCGGGCGGTTCGCGGCGTTCACCAGCGTCTTCAACCTGACCGGTCAGCCCGCGATGTCGCTGCCCCTCGGCAGCGACGAGCGCGGGCTCCCGGTGGGCGTCCAGGTCGCCGCGGACCTGGGTGGCGAGGGGCTGCTGCTGTCCCTGGCGGCGCAGGTCGAGCAGGCCGCGCCCTGGGCGCTCCGGGCCCCGGGCTACTGACCTGCCGGGGGCCTCCCGCTGAGTGGAATCCGGGCCTGTGGCGCGGGTCACCGGAACCTAGCCTCCGACCCAAGATCTGGGAGGAGACCAGGTGTTCAAGGTTCTGACCCGGGTGGCCGAGCTCGCCGCGGTGCTGTTGCTCGTCAGCTTCGGCGTGTTCTTGATGGTCGCCCTGATCCCCGGCGACCCCGCGACCGCGATCCTCGGCTCGGGGAAGCCGCCCGAGCAGTACGACGCGCTGCGGGAGGAGCTGGGGCTCAACGACCCCCTCCTGATGCGCTACCTCGACTGGCTCGGCGGCGCGCTCACCGGCGACCTGGGCAACTCGATCCTGCCGCCCGAGACCCCGGTCGTGGACCGGCTGATGGCGGCGTTCCCCGTGAGCCTCCAGCTGGCCGCGATGGGCATGGTGATGGCGCTCGTGATCGCCATCCCGCTGGCCCTGGTGGCCGCCGCCAGGCAGGGCGGTCTCGTGGACCGGATCATCGGCGCCTCGATGTTCGGCCTGCTCTCGGTGCCGTCGTTCCTCGCGGGCCTGGTCCTGATCATGGTCTTCGTCAACGACCTGGGTTGGTTCCCCCGCGCCCAGTGGGTGCGGATCAGTGAGTCGCTGACCGGCAACCTGCACCACGCGTTCCTGCCGGCGCTCGTCATCGCGCTGAGCGAGGTCGCGCTGTTCACCCGGATCCTCCGCAACGACCTGGTCGTCACCCTCCAGGAGGACTTCGTGCTCGCGGCGCGCGCCCGCGGCGTGCCGCCGTGGCGGATCATGGTCGGCGACGCCCTGCGGCCCTCGTCGTTCTCGGCCATCACGCTCTTCGGCATCAGCACCGGGCGGCTCATCGGCAGCACGGTGATCGTCGAGTACATGTTCACCCTGCCGGGGATGGGGTCGCTGGTGGTCGGCGGTGCGCAGACCGGCAACTTCCCGATCGTGCAGGGCGCGGTGCTCGTGACCGCGGTGATCTACGTGCTGGTCAACACCTGCGTCGACCTCTCGTACGGATTCCTCGACCCCAGGACGCGCCGTGTTCATGTCTGACTCCCGCCGCCTCCGCGGCACCACGCTGAGCCGGGCCCGGATGGCGACCATCGGCGGCGGCATGGTCGTCGGCGGCATCGCCCTCGCGGTCCTCGCGGTCACGGTCCTGTCCGGCGCCCTGGCCGCCCTGGCCGTCGTCGCCGGCCTGGTGCTGGTGGTCTCCGGCGCCGGCCGGCTGCTCTGGGCCGCACGGCGGCGCAAGGTCGACCTGCTGCCGTGGCTGTGCTTCGGGTGGCTCGTGCTCCTGGGCGTCGTCGCCGTCCTGGCGCCCTGGCTGCCGTTCCCGGAGGGGCGCGACGCGACCGCCGCGCTGACCGAGCCGATCTTCCTGGACCCGCTGAAGTACGGCGACCACGTGCTCGGCACCAACGGCGCGGGGCTGGACATGCTCACCCGCGCGGTCTTCGGCGCCCGGACCTCGCTGGTGATCTCGCTGACCGCCATCGTCATCGGCATCGCCGTCGGCGGACTCGTCGGCGTCGTGGCCGGGTTCTACCGCAAGGGCGTGGACCGCTCCATCGGCATCGTGACCAACGCGGTGCTCGCCGTGCCCCCGCTCATCCTGCTCATCGCGCTCGCCGCGATCCTCGCCCCCAACATCCGGAACATGGCCTTCGCCCTGGCGGCACTGACCATCCCCGGCATGATCCGGATCGCCCGGGCCAGCACCATCTCCTTCGCCCAGCGCGAGTTCGTGCTGGCCGCCCACGCCATGGGTGCGAGCCGGGCGCGGATCATGCTGCGGGAGCTGGTCCCCAACGTCGCCCTGCCGCTGTTCTCGATGGCCGTCGTCACGATCTCTGCGCTCATCGTCGCCGAGGCGTCCCTCAGCTTCCTCGGCCTCGGGATCGCCCAGCCGGAGCCGACCTGGGGCAACATGATCGCCGAGGCCCAGGCGGGTGACACGGTCGAGGAGCACCCGTTCATCCTGCTCGTGCCGGGCGTCTTCCTCTTCCTGACCGTCTTCTCCTTCAACCTGCTGGGCGAGAAGGCCCAGCGGCGCTGGGACCCGAGGAGTGCGAAGCTGTGACCACCTCCACCCCGCTGCCGACGACGCCCGCGACCGGGCCGGTGCGCGGAGACCTGCTGCTGGAGGTCGACGACCTCCGGACCGTCTTCCACACCCCCCGCGGGGACGTCGCCGCGGTCGACGGGGTCTCGCTGCGGCTGCACGCCGGCGAGACCCTCGGCATCGTCGGGGAGTCGGGGTCCGGGAAGTCGGTCCTCGGCCGCACCGTCATGGGCCTGGTCGCCTCCGGTCCCTCGAGCACGGTCTCGGGCTCGGTGCTGCTGGGCGGCCAGGACGTGCACGCCCTGAGCCCGCGCGAGCGTCGCCGGCTGTGGGGCCCGAGGATCGCGATGGTCTTCCAGGACCCGATGACCTCCCTCAACCCGGTCAAGAAGATCGGGGCGCACCTGACCCAGCCGCTCCGGATGCACCAGGGCCTGGACCGCTCAAGCGCTCGCGAGCGGGCCGTCGACCTGCTCCGCCAGGTCGGGATCCCGGACCCCGCGCGCCGGCTCGACCAGTACCCGCACGAGCTCTCCGGCGGGATGCGGCAGCGCGTCGTCATCGCCCTCGCGCTCTCGTGCGACCCCGAGGTGCTGATCGCCGACGAGCCCACCACCGCCCTGGACGTCACCGTCCAGAAGCAGATCCTCGACCTGCTGGCGCGGCTGTCGGCCGAGCGGCACATGGCGGTGATCCTGGTCAGCCACGACCTGGGCGCCGTGGTGGGCCGCACCGACCGGGTCGCGGTGATGTACGCCGGCCGCGTGGCGGAGGCGAGCCGCACGGCGGAGGTCTTCGGCCAGCCGCTGCACCCGTACTCGGAGGCGCTGATCGCCTCCATCCCGCAGCTCGAGGCCGCGCCGCACACCGTGCTGAGCACCATCGAGGGACGGCCGCCGGACATGGCCGCGCCGCCGCCGGGCTGCCGGTTCGCGCCCCGGTGCCCCCGGGCGCAGGACCGGTGCCGGGTCGACCTGCCGCTGCTGCGGGACCCCCGCAGCCACCCCGTCGGCCCCGAGCGGCTGGCGGCCTGCCACTTCCCCCTGCTCACCGAGGAGAACCGATGACGGCCGACGTCCTCCAGGTGGAGGAGCCCGCCGAGGCGGTGCTCTCCGTGCGCGACCTCGTCGTGGAGTTCCCGGTCGGGCGCGGCGAGAAGGTCCATGCCGTCTCCGGCCTCGACCTGGAGCTGATGCCGGGGGAGACCCTCGGCATCCTCGGCGAGTCCGGCTGCGGGAAGTCCACCGCGGGGCGCGCCATCATGCAGCTCCCGAGCCCCACCAGCGGCTCCGTGCGCTTCGACGGCCACGAGCTCACCGCTCTCCCGGCGCGCACGGTGCGCCGGCGCCGGGCCCGGATGCAGATGATCATGCAGGACCCGATCTCCTCGCTGAACCCGCGGCGCAAGGTCAAGGACCTGGTGGCGGAGGGCCTCGCCATCTGGGGGTTCGACCCGTCCCTCCACGACGGCCAGGACCAGGACGCCGTGGTGCGCGACGTGCTCCGGGCGGTCGGGCTCGAGCCCGACGTCGTCTGGGACCGGCGTCCCCACGAGCTGTCCGGCGGCCAGTGCCAGCGGGTCTGCATCGCCCGGGCGCTGATGATGCGCCCGCGGGTGCTGATCTGCGACGAGCCGGTCTCCAGCCTCGACGTGTCGGTCCAGGCGCAGATCCTGAACCTCCTCGAGGAGACCAAGCGACGCTTCTCCCTGAGCATGGTCTTCATCGCCCACGACGTGTCGGTCGTCAAGAACATCAGCGACCGGGTGATGGTCCTCTACCTCGGCAAGGCCTGCGAGGTCGTGCCGTCCGACGGCATGCACGTGACCTCGGTGCACCCCTACACCCGGATGCTGCTCGCGTCGATCCCCGGCGCCGAGACCGAGGCGGACGCCGAGGAGTCCGCGGCGCTGAGCACCAGCGTCAAGGCCACGGAGCTCCCGTCGCCGCTCGACCCGCCGTCCGGGTGCCGCTTCCGCACGCGCTGCCCGCTGGCCACCGACCGGTGTGCCGCCGAGGAGCCGCGGCTGCGGGAGATCGCCCCCGGTCACCGCGTCGCGTGCCACCACGTGGCCGTCGACGGCGCGCCCGCGCCCGTCTGACCGCACCGTCTGGCAGCACCGTCTCGCAGCACCCGGAGACACGAACCGGCCCGGTCCCGCGGAAGCGGGGCCGGGCCGGTGTCGTGCTGCGCGGGTCAGGGCGCCGGCGCCCGTCTGACGGCGCCGTCTCCCAGCACGTCTCGCAGCACCTGGAAATACGAACCGGCCCGGTCCCGCGGAAGCGGGGCCGGGCCGGTGTCGTGTGCTCGGGTCAGGAGCGGGTGAGCGTCACTCGGACTTCCAGGCGTCGTGGAACAGCATGATCGTCTGGGTGGTCGGGATGACCCCGTGCACGTCGTCCTGCATCGGGACGAAGTTGCCGGCGGGGTTGATGATGACCGCGGGGACGTCCTCGTGGACCTTCTCCTCGAGCGCGCGCATCGCGTCCATGCCCGCCTCCGGGTCGTCGGCGACGGCCTGGAGGTCGCGGAGCAGACCGTCCATCTCCTCGCTCGCGTAGCCGGCGCCGTTGGTCGGCGACTGGCTGTAGAGCCACTCGCTCAGCGCGCCGTACGGGTCCTCGTTGCCGATCGACGTCGCGCCCTGCGCGATGTCGAAGTCGTGGTCGACGTAGACCCGGCTGGTCATGTCGGCGATGTTGTCGATCGCGTCGATGGTGACGTCGAAGCCGACGGCCTCGAGCTGGGCCTCGACCTGCACGGCCGCCTGCTGGGCGGTCGGGTCGGCGGCGGCGACGTAGGTGAGCTTGCCGTCGTAGCCGTCGGCCTTGGCCTCCTCCAGCAGGGTGCGAGCCTCGTCCTGGTCGTACGCCGGGGTCTCGACGCCGGTGGACCAGGGCGAGGACTCCGCGAAGATCGACTTGCTCGGGATGCCGGCCCCGCCGAGGGAGCGCTCGAGGTAGGACTCGTTGTCGAACGCGTGGGCGATCGCCTTGCGGACCCGGACGTCCTCGCCGGGACGACCCTCGCGGGCGTTCAGCGTGAACTGGGCGCCGGCGCCGACGACGTACATGTAGCCGTCGTAGCCGTCGCGGCGCGCGGTCTCGACCGCCTGGGGGTTGCGCACGAAGGCCGCGTCGACCTCGCCGGCGTCCATGGACTCCAGCTTGGCGTCGTCGCCACCGAGCCACACGAACCGCAGCTCCTCGAGGTTCGGAGCGCCGTCCCAGTAGTCCTCGCGGGCGGTGAGGACGAGCTCCTCGGCCGGGGCGTAGTTGCCCAGCTCGAAGGCGCCGGCGCCGATCGGCTCGAACTTCTCCGGGTCGTCGTAGGCGGCGGGCGCCATGATCATGCCGGGGCCGCCGGCGAGCATCGCCGGGAAGGTGGCCCACGGGGCGGCGACGGTGAACTCGACCGTCTGGTCGTCCACCTTCTTCATCGCCGTCTGGTTGGCCAGCAGGGTCAGCGCCTGGAAGCCGTAGTTCTCCATGTAGTAGCCCATGCTGCCGATGACCGCGTCGGCGTTGACCGGCGTGCCGTCGGAGAAGGTCACGTCGGGCCGGAGCTTGAGGGTCCACACGGTGTTGTCGTCGTTGGACTCGATCGACTCGGCGAGCTGGGGGACCCAGGTGTCGGTGTCGAAGTCGTACCGGGTGAGGACGTCGTAGACGGCCCCCAGCGGGTTGCCCGAGGCGGCGCCGTTGGCGTAGGACTCGGTCGGGTTGAGGCTGCGGGTCTCGGCGTAGTCGGCCATCGTCAAGGTGCCGCCCTGGGTCGGCTCCTCGTCGGTCTGCTCACCCACCCAGCCCTGGCTGTAGATGTCGGTGACGCTCAGGTCACCGCCGCCGCCGCCGTCCGAGCTCTCCTCCTCGCTGTCGGAGGAGTCGGAGCACCCGGCCAGCGCCAGTGCCCCCACGAGGACGAGGCCGGTGTACCGGGCTCGCCTGCTGACTGTGCTTCTCACGGTGTCTCCTTGCTCGGGGCGGGTCGTCCCGCCCGATATCTGTGGTGTGAGCGCTCCACCCGAGTCGCGCGCTCGGGCCACAGTGAGAGGTCGGACACCACCCGTGTGACCCCGGTCTCGTTGAGCGGGACCGGCGGACGAAATCATCCGCACCAGGCTGTTGGCTTCGCTCGTTCGGCTCCCGACGCCGTCCTTCGCGAGCGACGAGGAGACCTGCATGAGTGACCCGACCCGGTACGACCTCGCGGTGATCGGGGCCGGGCCGCTCGGCGCCGCCACCGCCCGCCATGCCGCCGAGTCGGGGGCGTCGGTGCTGGTCGTCGGGCCCGAGGAGCCCGCGGACCCGGCGGGGCACGAGGGCACCTGGGCCGGCTACTACGACCAGGGCCGGCTCTGCCACGTCCTGGAGGTGCCGCTGATGACCTCGCTGCTGGCCATGCGCAGCCGGCGCCGGTTCCCCGAGCTCATCGCGCGGACCGGCATCGACTTCCTCACCCCCACGCACTCGGTGACGGTGCTGCCGGCCGAGACCGGCGAGCGCTCGCTGTGGTTCGACCGCGACGTGCTCGCCCGCAACGCCGCCGACCTCGGCGTCCCCGTCGACGCCCTCGACGAGCAGGAGCTGGCGCAGGCCTACCCGGGCCTGCGCTTCGAGCCGGGCCACGTCGCGCTGCGGGAGCCGGACGCGTTCATCCTCAACCCTCGCGCGCTCGTCGCTGCGGAGCTCAGCGCCGCGACGGCCGCGGGAGCCACGATCGTGCGCGACGAGGTCGTCGCCCGGGACCGGGTCGGCGACGACGTACGCCTCACCGGCGCCGGGGGCGGCACCTGGACGGCCGCGCGGGCGGTGCTCGCCACGGGCGCCGCCACCAACGCCACCGGGCTGCTCGACCGGCGCCTCGCGACCGCGACGTACGGCGCCACCGTGGTGCTCGCCGAGGTCGCCGGCCCGGACGCGGTCTCGATGCCGACGATGATGATGATGAAGGTGCGCGGCGGGGAGATGGTCTTCGGCGGCATCGTGATGGCGCCGGTGGAGTACCCCGACGGCCGGTGGTACCTCAAGATCTCCGGCAGCAGCCTGCTGGACTTCCCGCTCGAGGGCCGCGAGGAGATCGCCGCCTGGGTGCGCACCGGGGGCCACCCCGGCGACCTGGAGATGGCCCGGGTGCTGCTCGCGGAGCTGCTGCCGGACCTGGAGGTGCTCTCGCTGCGCACCCGGCCGTGCCTGGTGTGCGCGACGCCCTCGGACCTGCCCTACCTCGACTGGGCCGACGAGAGCACCGTGGTGCTGGTCGAGGGCGAGCGGGGGGCGATGGCGGCCGACGAGATCGGCCGGCTGGCCGCCGGGCTCGCGCTCACCGGGCGCTGGAGCGACACCATCCCGCACGCGGTGTTCGCGGCGGAGTGGTCCGCATGAGGCGCGCACACGTGCCGGTCGTCCCGCCCGGCCAGGAGCAGACGTACGCCGAGTGGCACCTCGCCCCGGCGGTCCGCGTCGGGGACGCCGTCTACTGCTCCGGGGTCCTGGGCACCCGCCCGGACGGCTCGGTGCCCGAGGACCTCGCCGACGAGATCGACCTGGCCTTCGACAACCTGGCGGTGGTGCTGGCCGCCGCCGGTGCCGAGCTGGCCGACGTGTTCGACCTGCTGACCTTCCACCTCGACCTCGCGGCGCAGGTGCCGACGTTCATGCGGGTGCGCGACCGGCGGCTCGCGGAGCCCTGGCCGGCGTGGACGGCGATCGGCGCCGCCCAGCTCGGCGGCGGGCTGCCCGGCGTCCGGCTCGAGGTCAAGGCGACCGCTCACCTGCCCGGTTGACGTCTGCGGCGAGGTCCGCGGCGATCACCGCGACGTGCAGCGAGGTGCGCAGCTCGGCGTCGCCGAGCGAGGCACCCAGCACCCGCTCGATGCGCGCGATCCGGTCGTAGAGCACCGGACGCGAGACGTGCAGCGCGGCGGCGGCCGCCGACCTGCTCCCGGGGTGCTGGAGGAGCGCGCGCAGGGTGCCCAGCAGGTCGGTCCCGTCGCGGGCGTCGGCCGCCCGTAGCGGCGCCAGCTCGCGCCGGGCGAAGACCCGGACCCGCTCGTCGTCGGCGAGCAGCACCAGCAGGCCGCGCACGTGCACGTCCTCGAGGCGGTGCACCCCTGCCGCGGCGTCGGCGCGTCCTGCGACCGCGGTGAGCACCTGCGCGGACTCGCGCAGGGTGCGGTCCGCGGCGTCCAGCCCGTCGACCGGCGTCCCCACGGCGGCCACCACCGGCACCCGGGCGCGCACCTGGGCCACGAGCCCGTCGACGCCGGCCACCGCGTCCGCCCGGGGAGGTACGGCGAGCAGCACCCGGACGTCGTCCTCGACCGCGGCGACCAGCGCGCCGGTGCGCGCCAGCTCGGTGGCGTGCAGGGTCGCCGCGACGATGTCGTCGAGGAGCGCGGCGAGGCCCGCGGCGGTCGAGGGCTCCGTGGCCGGGCGGAGCGCGAGCCCGACGTACTGCCGGGCGTCGAGGGGGAGGCCCGCCAGGCCGGCGCGCCGGACGACCTCGGCGTCGCCGGGGCTCGCGAGCATCCCGAGCAGCAGCTCCTGGTGCAGCCGCCGGAGCCGTCCGTCGCGGCTGCGGTCGTGCAGGCGGTGCATCGCCAGCGCCGCGGCCGCGCGCTCGGCCACGGCGACCATCCGCTGCGGGGGGTCGCCGGGGGAGCCGATCACCAGCCGTCCCCAGGACCGCTCCGGGCGGCCGATGCGGGTGACCAGCCAGCCGTTGCTCTCGTCCCACGACGTCCGCTCGCGCGGCTGCACGCGGCGCGAGCGCCGCTCCCAGTCGTCGAGGAACGCGGCGACGTCGCCCGGGCCGGGGCGGTAGTCGACCACCCGGTGCTGCCCGTTCTCCAGGACCACCGCGGCGCCGGAGAGCCGCTGGACGGCGGCCAGCACCTCGTCGGGGCCGGCCTCGTCGAGGCTGAGCTCGGTGAACGTGTCGTGCACCCGCTGGGCCTCGCGCAGCTCGGCCAGCTGGGCGTCGACGAGGCGCTCCCCGACCGCCTGGGCCACGGTCACGAAGCGCACCTCGCGGCGCAGCGCCACCAGCGGGAGCCCGAGCCGCTCGCACGTCTCGACCAGCGCTGGCGGCAGGGCCGTCCAGCGCCGGCCGAGCTCGACGAGGAGGCCGGCCGCGTCCGCCTCGGCGAGGCCGCCGGCGAACCGGCCCAGGGCGTCGGGGTGGTCGGGCAGCGCGACGCCGGTGGTGAGCACCAGGTCGCCGCCGCGCAGCAGCGGCCCGATGTCGACGAGCTCGGTGCTGTGCACCCAGCGGACCTCGCGGTCGAGGCGGTCACCCCCGGCGAGCACCTGCGGCTCGCCGACGCGGACCGCCGGCATTGCCAGCACGTCGCGAAGGGTGAGCACGGCGCCTCCTGCCGGTCACCCGACAGAGTGTCAGGCGGACCGGGCCAAAGCCTACGACCTGTCGGGGTCCGGCCGCCGTCTTCCGGCCCACCATCGGGGCATGACCACGACGATCCCCCACTGGGCCGACGGTGCCCGGTACGACGGGACGAGCGACCGCTGGGCCGAGGTGACCAACCCCGCGACGGGCGAGGTGACCGGCCGGGTGGCGCTGGCCTCCGCCGCCGACGCCCAGCACGTGATCGCGGGCGCCGACCGCGCCGCCGCGGAGTGGGGGCGAACGTCGCTCGCCCGCCGTACGCAGGTCGTGTTCGCGTTCCGCGAGCTGCTCAACGCCCGCCGCGAGGAGCTCGCCGCGCTGATCACCGCCGAGCACGGGAAGGTCCTCTCCGACGCGCTCGGCGAGGTCGCCCGCGGCCAGGAGGTCGTGGAGTTCGCCTGCGGCATCGCCCACCTGCTCAAGGGCGGGCACTCCGACGGCGTCTCGACCGGCATCGACGTGCACTCGCGCCGCGAGCCGCTGGGCGTGGTCGCGGTCATCTCGCCGTTCAACTTCCCGGCGATGGTCCCGATGTGGTTCTTCCCGATCGCGATCGCCGCGGGCAACGCGGTCGTTCTCAAGCCCAGCGAGAAGGACCCCTCGGCGTCCCTGTGGCTGGCCGAGCTGTGGCGGGAGGCCGGTCTCCCCGACGGCGTCTTCACCGTGCTCCAGGGCGACAAGGTCGCGGTCGACGCGCTGCTGGAGAGCCCGGTCGTGCAGGCGGTGAGCTTCGTCGGCTCGACGCCGATCGCGCAGTACGTCTACGAGCAGGCCGCCCGCCACGGCAAGCGGGTCCAGGCGCTCGGCGGCGCGAAGAACCACATGGTGGTGCTGCCCGACGCCGACCTCGACCTGGCCGCGGACGCCGCGGTCAGCGCGGGCTACGGCAGCGCCGGTGAGCGCTGCATGGCGGTCAGCGTCGTCGTGGCGGTCGGCGAGGTCGCCGACGAGCTGGTCAGCAGGATCGCCGACCGCACCCGCACCCTGGTGATCGGGGACGGCGCCGGACGGATCGAGGGAGACCGCGAGCCCGACATGGGCCCGCTCGTCACCCGGGCGCACCGCGACCGGGTCGCCGCCTTCGTCGAGTCCGGCGAGCGCGACGGCGCCAAGGTCGTCGTCGACGGCCGGGAGGCCCTCGACCACGCGTCCGGCGGGTTCTTCCTCGGCCCCACGCTGCTCGACCACGTCGAGGCGGGGATGGAGGTCTACCGCGAGGAGGTCTTCGGCCCGGTCCTCTCGGTCGTCCGCGTCGCGTCGTACGCCGAGGCGCTGGCGCTGGTCAACGCGAACCCGTACGGCAACGGGACGGCCGTGTTCACCAACGACGGCGGCGCGGCCCGGCGCTTCGAGGCCGACGTCGAGGTCGGCATGATCGGCGTCAACGTGCCGGTGCCGGTCCCGGTGGCCTACTACTCCTTCGGCGGCTGGAAGCGGTCGCTGTTCGGCGACACCCACGCCCACGGCGCCGAGGGCGTGCACTTCTTCACCCGCGGCAAGGTCGTCACCACCCGGTGGATCGATCCCGCCAACCGCCCCGAGGGCGGCCTCTCCCTGGGGTTCCCGCGCCATGACTGAGCTCGTCGACCTCTCGCCGGAGCGCACCCACGAGCTGGACCGCCGGCACGTCTTCCACTCCTGGGCGGCGCAGGCGTCGCTCGACCCGATGGTGGTGACCAAGGCCGAGGGCTCGCACATCTGGGACCAGGACGGCACCCGGCTGCTCGACTTCACCTCCCAGCTGGTCTACACCAACCTCGGCCACCAGCACCCGCGGATCGTCTCGGCGATCCAGGAGCAGGCGGCGCACCTGTGCACGGTCGCACCGCAGCACGCGAACGCCGCGCGCTCGGAGGCAGCCCGACTGATCGCCGCGCACACGCCCGGCGACCTCGACAAGGTGTTCTTCACCAACGGCGGCGCCGACGCCAACGAGCACGCCGTCCGGATGGCGCGGCTGCACACCGGCCGCCACAAGGTGCTCTCGACGTACCGCTCGTACCACGGCGGCACCCAGCTCGCCGTCAACCTCACCGGCGACCCCCGGCGGTGGCCCAGCGACCACGCGTCGACCGGCACCGTGCACTTCTTCGGCCCGTTCCTCTACCGCAGCGCCTTCCACGCCGAGACCGAGGAGCAGGAGTGCGAGCGCGCGCTGGCGCACCTCGAGCAGGTCGTCGCGTTCGAGGGGCCGGGCGCGATCGCGGCGATCGTCCTGGAGTCGATCCCCGGCACCGCCGGGATCATGGTGCCGCCGCGCGGCTACCTCACCGGCGTCCGCGAGCTGTGCGACCGGCACGGGATCGTGATGATCGCCGACGAGGTGATGTCGGGGTTCGGCCGCGCCGGTCGGTGGTTCGCCGTCGAGCTGGACGGGGCGTCGGAGGTGGTGCCCGACCTGGTCACCTTCGCCAAGGGCGTGAACTCCGGGTACGTGCCGCTCGGTGGCGTCGCGATCAGCCCGGCGGTCGCCGCGACGTTCGACGACCGGGTCTACCCCGGCGGCCTCACGTACTCCGGCCACCCGCTGGCCTGCGCCGCGGCCGTCGCCACCATCCGCACGATGGAGGACGACCGGGTCGTCGAGCACGCCGACGCGCTCGGCCGCGAGGTGTTCGGGCCGGGCCTGCAGGAGCTGGCCGACCGGCACCCGTGGGTCGGCGAGGTGCGGGGCGCGGGCGCGTTCTGGGCGATCGAGCTGGTCCGCGACCGCGAGACCCGCGAGCCGCTCGCGCCGTACGGCGGGACGAGCGCCGAGGTCGCCGCCGTCGTCGCCGGCTGCAAGCGGCGCGGCATGCTGCCGTTCGTGAACTACCACCGCATCCACCTGGTCCCGCCGCTGACCACGAGCCCGAGCCAGGTGCGCGAGGCGATCGGGATCCTCGGGGAGGCGCTCGCCGAGGCGAGCGGGGAGGCGCGCGGGTGAGGTCCCCGGGCCGGCGGCCCGAGGACGCGCTGGACGG
This sequence comes from Nocardioides dongkuii, assembly GCF_014127485.1. NCBI lineage: Bacteria > Bacillati > Actinomycetota > Actinomycetes > Propionibacteriales > Nocardioidaceae > Nocardioides > Nocardioides dongkuii. The sequence continues at coordinate 508,471 of NZ_CP059903.1, forward strand.
CTCGGTGCTCGCGCCGCTGTGGCTGGACACCCCGGCCCGCCCGGCGCCGCGCCCGCCCCTGCGCGGCCGCGTGGACGTCGACCTGCTCGTCGTCGGCGGCGGCTTCACCGGGCTCTGGACGGCGCTGCGGGCGCTCGAGCGCGACCCCGGGACCTCGGTGCTCCTCGTCGAGGCCGACCGGATCGCCGAGCACGCCACCGGCCGCAACGGCGGCTTCTGCGAGGCGACCCTGACCCACGGCGAGCACAACGGGCGCACCCGCTGGCCGGCCGAGTACGACCGGCTGCACCGGCTCGGCCTGGAGAACCTCGACGGCATCGAGGCGACCGTCGCGCGCCACGGCATCGACTGCGGCTTCGCCCGTGGTGGCGCCCTGGCCGTCGCGACCCGGCCGCACGAGGTGCCGCTCCTGGAGCCGGACCTGCCCGGCTTCCTGGACCGGGACGCCGTCCGCGCGCTGGTCGACTCCCCGACGTACCTCGCCGGCCGGCTGTCGCCCGACGACTGCGCCGTGCTCGATCCCGCCCGGCTGGCGTGGGGGCTCGCGGACGCCGCCGAGGGGCTGGGCGCGACGATCGCCGAGCACACCCGGCTGACCGGGCTGCGCCGCCGCGGTGCCGGGATCGAGGCGACGACCTCGCAGGGGACCGTGCACGCCCGCCGGGTGGTGCTGGCGACCAACGTCTTCCCGGGCCCGGTACGCCGGGTGCGGTGGTCGGTCGTCCCGGTCTTCGACTACGTCCTCGCGACCGAGCCGCTGACCGAGGAGCAGCTCGCTGCGCTGCGCTGGGACCCGGCGATCGGCGTCGCCGACTCCGGCAACCAATTCCACTACTACCGGGTGACGCCCGACCGCCGGATCCTGTGGGGCGGGTACGACGCGGTCTACCACTACGGGCGCGCAATGGACGGCGACCGCTACGACCGCCGGGAGACCTTCGAGACCCTCGCGCGGAACTTCGCGGCGACCTTCCCGCAGCTCGACGGGATCCGGTTCACGCACCGGTGGTCGGGCGTCATCGACACCTCGACCCGGTTCTGCGCGTTCTTCGGCACCGCGAAGCGCGGCCGGGTGGCGTACGCCGCGGGCTTCACCGGCCTCGGCGTCGGCGCCTCGCGGTTCGCCGCCGACGTGCTCCTCGACCTGGTGGGCGGCCACGAGACCGAGCGGACCGCGCTGGAGATGGTCCGGCAGCGCCCGGTGCCGTTCCCGCCGGAGCCGGTCGCGTGGCTCGGCATCCAGGCCACGCGCCGCGCCATGGCGCGCGAGGACGCGACCGGGCGGCGTGGGCCGTGGCTGCGCACGCTGGACCGGCTGGGGCTGGGGTTCGACTCCTGAGGGGAACGGCCGCCGGCGGCCGCGCGGGCCGCTAGCCTGCGCGGGTGAATCGACGCGAGCGGTGGGTGAACCGCGCCGTCCACGCCGCGTGGGCATGGCTGGACCGGGCCGGCGAGATCGTCCCCGGCACCCGCGCGGGCGACGCGTTCGGCAGCCTCGGTGAGCGCAGCTGCATCGGCTTCCCGGCCGCGACGCTGATGAACGTCGGGTCGATCCACATCGGGTCCAGCACGCTGATCGGCCGCCAGGTCACGCTGTCGGTGGGCTACGGCCCCGGCGACCCGGAGCTGCCCGAGCGCGGCCTGGTGATCGGCGACCGGTGCGTGCTGGGCGCCCGCACCAGCCTGACCGCGCACTCCTCGATCGTCGTCGGCGACGACGTGTGGTGCGGGCAGGACGTGTTCGTCTCCGACGCGAGCCACGGTTACCAGCAGCTCGGTACGCCGATCGGTCGCCAGCTCGGCGACCACGACCCGGTGGTCATCGGCTCGGGCTCCTGGATCGGGCACGGCGCGATCGTCCTGCCCGGCGCGCGGATCGGCCGCAACGTGGTCGTGGCCGCGGGCTCGGTGGTGCGCGGCGAGGTCGAGGACCACGCGGTGGTCGCCGGCGCCCCCGCCAGGGTGGTGCGGCGCTTCGAGCCCGGGGTCGGCTGGGTGGGCACCCGCGGCGACGTACGCCCCCTGCTGGTCGGCGGCTGAGTCAGGAGACGGACGTCAGGAGACGGACGTCGCGGCGCCCGCGGAGACGACCGTCGCCGACAGCTTCACGCCGGAGCGCGGCGAGTAGCTCACGGTGGCCCCGACGTCGGCGCCCACGATCGCCTTGCCGAGAGGGCTGCTCGGGGTGACGGTGTCGACGCCGGCCACGGCCTGCTCGACCGAGCCGACGAGGTAGGTCTCCGGGCCGTCGCCGAGGTCGAGGGTGACCACGTCGCCGACCGAGACCACGCCGTCGGTGTGCCGGTGGTGGCGGGCCTGCTCGATCTCGTCCTCGAGCGCGGTGATCCGCTCGTCGAGGACCTGCAGCCGGATCGTCGCCTCGACGTTGGTGGCCCGGTCGGCGACGTCGCCGGTCGCGCCGAGCCGGCTCTCGGCCAGCACCTCGGCCCGCTCGGCGCGCAGCGCTTCCAGTCGCTCGGCAAGGAGGTCAGCGGGGTTGAGGGACATCGGCGGTTCCTAACGATCGGCAGGCCGGCTCACGAACCGAGTGTGCCTGGGCGGGGGAAACCTCACGGGGTATTCAGACCGCGGGGTGAGCGAAGAACACGACGGCGACCCGAGTTGTTCCCCGCGCTCGGTCGAGTTGGGCCGTCCTCCCGGTTGAGTTGGGCCGTCCTCACGGTCGAACTGGGCGTTCCTCACTCGCTCGCGTGAGGAACGCCCAGCTCACCCGTGGGTTTCGCCCAACTCGACGGTGAGGGGGGCCCAACTCAACCGGCGGGGGCAGGGTCGAGCGGTTTCCCCGCCTCGGGGGTCCGGTCCGGGCACACTGGCGCGGTGCGAGACAAGACGACGCCCGTCGCGGCACCGCTCGTGACCGGCCTGTGCCTGGCGGCCCTGACGGTGACCGGCCTGCCGGCCGCCGTGGCCACCGCATCAGCCCCGGCCGACCAGGCCCCGCGCACCTGGCGCGTGGGGCCCGACCGTGCGCTCACCACCCCCAGCGAGGCGGCCGCGGTGGCGGGCGACGGCGACAGGGTGCTCATCGACGCCGGCACGTACGTCGGGGACGTCGCCGTCTGGACCCAGGACGACCTCACGCTGCGCGGGGACGGCGGACGGGCGCACCTGCAGGCGGGCGGGAACAACGCCCAGGGCAAGGCGATCTGGGTGGTCGCGGGCGACCGCACCAGGGTCGATCGCATCGAGCTCAGTGGCGCGACCGTGCCCGACGGGAACGGCGCCGGCATCCGCCAGGAGGGCGACGACCTCACGGTGACCCGCAGCTGGTTCCACCACAACCAGAACGGCATCCTCACCGGCGCCGCCCCCGACAGCGACGTCGTGGTCCGGCGCTCGCGGTTCTTCCGCAATGGCGCCGGGGACGGCTACACCCACCACCTCTACGTCGGCGCGGTCCGGTCGCTCACCGTCACCGGCAGCTGGCTCTGGGGCGCCGACGTGGGCCACGAGCTCAAGTCGCGGGCGGCCCGCAACACCATCGTCGGCAACCGGATCAGCGACCGCGACGGCACCGCCAGCTACTCCGTGGACCTGCCGAACGGCGGCCGGTCGCTGGTCGCGGGCAACGTCGTCGTCCAGGGTCCCCGCTCGGAGAACTCCACCCTGGTCTCGTACGGCGCGGAGGGGCTCACCCACCGGTCCCGGCAGCTCTGGGTCGTCCACAACACCTTCGTGAACCGCCGGCCGACGGGCACCTTCGTGAGCCTGGCCGCGGGCAGCCGGGCCCACCTGCGCAACAACCTGCTGGTCGGGCCGGGAGACCTGACGACCCTCGCCGGCGCCGAGGCCCGGGGCAACCGCCGGGTGGGAGCCGGCGGCTTCGTCCGGCCGGGCGCGGACGACTTCCGGCTCCGGGCGGGCTCGCCCGCGATCGACCGCGCGGTCCGGGTGCCGCGGCGGTGGCGACCGCGCTGGGAGTACGCCCACCCGACCCGGCAGGTGCGCCGGCGGGCCGTCGGCCGGCCCGACCTCGGCGCCCACGAGCGGCGCTGAGCGGCTGACGTCAGGCGTCGACCTGCAGCCGCACGGTGACCACGTCGCCGAGCGAGAGCCCCTCGGCGCGCCGGACCCGGTCCTTGAGCGGCACGACGTACCCGCCGTCCTTGGGCCACAGCGACGTGGTCCAGGTGGTCGCCCCGATCGTGACGGCGACCGGGATCATCCCCCAGCCGTAGGAGACCAGCGCGGCGGCGTCCGCGAGCTCCGCGCACTCCTCGTCGGGCACCGAGACGAAGTGGTACGGCGCGGGGCCGCGCCACTCCCAGATCGGGCCGCTGAGCTCGAGGATCACTCGCGCCATCCTCCAGCCACCGGCCCTCCGCGTCCACCGGGACGGAGGGCGCGACACTGGGTCCGTGAAGCCCACGATCACCGCCGTCCGGCTGACCGGTGCGTCCCGGAGGGCCGAGCTGCCGCTGCTGGTGCTCGGGCCCGCGAGCGGGACGTCGGCGACCGCGACCTGGTCGGCCTGCGCGGCCGGCCTCGCCGACGCCTTCGACCTGCTCGCCTGGGACCTGCCGGGCCACGGCCACAACCGGTCGGTGCCCGACGAGCCGTACACCGTCGCCGAGCTCGCAGCCGGCGTCCTCGCCGTCGTCGAGGACGTGCTCGCCCAGCGCGGCGAGGTCCGCGGGTCCTTCGCGTACGCCGGCGGCGGGGACGTCGCCCGCGAGCTCCTCGGCCTCCCGCGCCGGGTCACCCGCGCCGTTCTCCTCGGCCCGACGGGGCTCGGCGGCGGAGCGGACGCGTACGCCGACCGCCGCCTCGTCGTGCTGCCGGACCTGACCGACGCGTCCCCGGCCGAGGACCCGCGCCGCGTCGTCACCGAGCTCCGGCGGCACCTGCTCGGGGAGGAGCCCGCACCCGACACCGACGGCGACGGGCCCGTCCTGGACCCCCGCAGCCTCGCGCTCGTCACCCTCGCCGCCCGGGCGGTGAGGGATCCCGACGGGGTCGACGCGCACGCGCGGCAGGCGCGCCTGGACGGGCTCGCCGCCGCCGAGGTCGAGGAGGCGCTCCGCGTGGCCGTTGCCGCCGGCGGTGGTCGGGAGGAGCCTGTGACGGGGGAGACACGGACGGTCCGGGTGCCGGGGTCCGCCAGCGAGTAGGTTGCCCCACACACGTCACGGCGGGGACGGACGAGGAGACCGAGATGGACGAGCAGGACGACGAGGACGTCGTACCGGTCTTCTTCCTGTCCGACAGCACCGGCATCAGCGCCGAGACGATGGGCAACGCGCTGCTCATCCAGTTCCCGGACACCCGCTTCGAGCGGACCCTGATCCCCTTCATCCACACCGTCGAGGACGCCCGCGAGGTGGTCGAGCAGCTCGACGAGGCGATGGACGGCCCGGTGACGCCGCTGGTCTTCACGACCGCGGCCGACGACCGGGTCCGCCAGGAGCTGCTGAAGACGCGGGCGCCGATCATCGACTTCTTCGAGATGCACATGAGCAAGGTCGAGGCGGTGCTCGGCCGCTCCGGCATCCGGCAGGCCGCCCGCCTGCACGGCGTCGGCGACATCAAGCGCTACAACAACCGGATGGCGGCCGTCGAGTTCACCATCGAGCACGACGACGGCCAGAGCCTGCGGGCGCTGGAGAAGTCCGACGTGATCCTGCTGGCGCCCTCGCGGTGCGGCAAGACGCCGACCAGCATGTACCTCGCCCTCCAGCACGGGCTGTTCGTCGCGAACTACCCCCTCGTCGACGAGGACCTCGAGGCCGACTCGCTGCCCGAGCCGGTCGCGCCGTACCTCGCCCGCTGCTTCGGGCTGACCACCACGGTCGACCGGCTCAGCCGGGTGCGCAACGAGCGCCGGCCCGGCTCCCGCTACGCCTCGCCCGAGCAGTGCCGCTGGGAGCTGCGGCGCGCCGCCGAGCTGTTCGCGGCCCACCGCGTCCCCGTCATCGACTCCTCCGCGAAGTCGGTGGAGGAGATCTCCGCCCTGATCCTTCAGACGCTCAAGCACGACGCCCGGACGCGCCGCCGGGCCCACGAAGGGAAACCCACATGAGCACCCACAACGTCCGGTGGTTCTCGGACCTCGGCCTCGACGACCTCGAGCAGGTCGGCGGCAAGAACGCGTCGCTGGGCGAGATGGTCTCCCACCTCACCGACCTCGGGGTGCGGGTGCCGAACGGCTTCGCGACCACTTCCGAGGCGTTCCACCGCTTCATCGGCGACACCGGCCTGGTCGAGCGGATCGCGGGTCTGCTCGACGGCCTCGACACCGACGACGTACGCCGGCTGGCCGAGGTCGGCGCGGAGATCCGGGCCGCCGTGGTGGGGCAGCCGTTCCCCGAGGACCTCGAGGTCGACATCCGCACGGCGTACGACGCGCTGGTGGCCGAGTCGGGGGAGGAGACCTCGTTCGCGGTCCGGTCCTCCGCGACCGCCGAGGACCTCCCGGACGCGTCGTTCGCCGGCCAGCAGGAGACCTTCCTCAACGTGCGCGGGATCGACTCGGTGCTGCACGCGATCCGCGAGGTGTTCGCCTCGCTCTACAACGACCGCGCGATCGCCTACCGCGTCCACCACGGCTTCGCGCACGCCGACGTCGGCCTGTCGGCCGGGGTGCAGCGGATGGTCCGCTCCGACATCGGCTCCTCGGGCGTGATGTTCACGATGGACACCGAGTCCGGCTTCACCGACGCGGTCTTCGTGACCTCGGCGTACGGCCTCGGCGAGGGCGTCGTGCAGGGGGCGGTGAACCCCGACGAGTTCTACGTCTACAAGCCCGCGCTGCGCGCCGGCCGGCCCGCCGTGCTCAAGCGCGGCGTCGGCGGCAAGGCGACCAAGATGGTCTACACCGACGACGCGACCGTCGGTCGTACGACGGAGTTCGTCGACGTGGAGCCCGCCCAGAGCCGGCTGCTCAGCCTCACCGACGCCGAGGTCGAGGAGCTCGCCCGGCACGCGCTCACCATCGAGGAGCACTACGGCCGCCCGATGGACATCGAGTGGGGCAAGGACGGCGTCGACGGCCTGCTCTACGTGCTCCAGGCCCGCCCCGAGACGGTGCAGTCGCGGCAGACCGGCGCCCAGGAGCGGTTCAAGCTGCCCAAGGAGGCCCGCGGCGACGCCGAGGTGCTGGTCGAGGGCCGCGCGATCGGGCAGAAGATCGGCGCCGGGGCGGTCCGGGTGCTGTCCTCGGTGGAGGACATGCACGAGTTCAACGCCGGCGAGGTGCTGGTCGCCGACATGACCGACCCCGACTGGGAGCCGATCATGAAGCGCGCCTCGGCGATCGTCACCAACCGCGGCGGCCGCACCTGCCACGCCGCGATCATCGCCCGCGAGCTCGGCATCCCCGCCGTCGTCGGCGCCGGCAGCGCCACCCGCGACCTCGCCGACGGCCGCGAGGTGACGGTCTCCTGCGCCGAGGGCGACACCGGCCTGGTCTACGAGGGCGTCCTGGACTTCCAGGTCGAGCGCACCGAGCTCAGCAAGATGCCCGAGGTGCCGGTCAAGATCATGATGAACGTCGGCACCCCCGAGCAGGCGTTCGCGTTCTCGCGGCTGCCGCACCGCGGCGTCGGGCTGGCGCGGCTGGAGTTCATCATCAACCGCCAGATCGGCATCCACCCCAAGGCGCTGCTCGACCTCGCCGCCGACCCGGGGTCCATCGACGCCGGCCTGCGCCGGGAGATCGAGGAGACGATCGCGGCCTACCCGGGCCCCCGGGAGTTCTTCGTGCAGCGCGTCGCCGAGGGCATCTCGATGATCGCGGCGGCGTTCGCCCCGGAGCCGGTGATCGTGCGGATGAGCGACTTCAAGTCCAACGAGTACGCCAACCTCGTCGGCGGCGAGGGCTACGAGCCGCACGAGGAGAACCCGATGCTCGGCTACCGCGGCGCGTCGCGGTACCTCTCCGAGGAGTTCGCCGACTGCTTCGCGATGGAGTGCGAAGCGCTGCGGTACGTGCGCGACGAGATGGGCCTGACCAACGTCAAGGTGATGATCCCGTTCGTGCGCACCCTCAAGGAGGCGCGCGGGGTGATCGAGCTGCTCGGCGAGCACGGGCTGCGGCGCGGCGAGAACGACCTCCAGGTCGTGATGATGTGCGAGCTCCCGTCGAACGCGGTGATCGCCGGGCAGTTCCTCGAGCACTTCGACGGCTTCTCGATCGGCTCCAACGACATGACCCAGCTGACCCTGGGCCTGGACCGCGACTCCGCGCTCGTCGCCGACGGGTTCGACGAGCGCGACCCCGCCGTCCTGCACATGCTCGACCTCGCGATCACCGCGTGCCGCGAGCAGGGCAAGTACGTCGGGATCTGCGGCCAGGGCCCCTCGGACCACCCCGAGCTGGCCGACTGGCTCCTGGACCGCGGCATCGAGTCGATGTCGCTGAACCCCGACACGGTCGTCGACACCTGGCTGCGGCTGGCCAAGCGGTCCGACTGATCTCCCCGGAGCGTCGATGAGGTTCACCGAGCACGAGATGACCGTGGCGCTGACCGCGGCCGCGAAGCAGGTCGCGGCGCGCGGCCGGCGCGCCGACCCGGAGGCGGCGTGGGAGAAGCTGACCCGCTACCAGCGGTTCACGCTGCTCGACGGGCTGGGCAGCCAGGTGCTGCCGGTGCTCGTCGCGCTCCCGGACGTCGAGGTCGCCCCCGGCACCCGGCCGACGTTCACCGACCAGCAGGTCACCGAGGCGGTGGCCAGCACGCTCGGCGACCTGGGCCGGCTGAAGCGGACCGTGCAGCTCGCGTCGCGGGTGGCGCTGGTGAAGACCGTGCTCCAGCACGTCCCGCCCCGGCGGGACCCGGACGCGCTGACGGTCCCGGACCACCTCTGACCGCGGGTAGCCGGAACGAGGTGTCCCGGCCGAGGCTCACACCACGCGCAAGGCGTCGTTGTCGTCGCGCTCCCGCCGGGAGAGCGCCTGGAGGACCTCGTGATCGCCGTGCCTGGCTCGTGCTGCTGCGACGAGGAGCTCGACCGCGATGGCCGTGGCCGCCGGAGGCGCTTGTACGGGGATGCACGCGCTGAGGCCCAGGTCCTCGATGTGCACGGCCAGCTCGACACACCGGGTCTGCAGGTAGTCGTCCAGCAGCATCTCCTCGCCCGGCCGGTGGAGCACCGCCACACGTCGATCCGCGGGTTCATCACCGAGCCGCTCGCGCAGCCTGTCCAACGCTGCCCGTGCCTCATCCGCCACTGCCGCGGGCCCCGTCGCCGCCGTCTCGTTGCTGCGGGCCCGCACGCCGATGTTCAGCGGCGAGTCCGGGACTCTCGTGCCGACGAGTCGTGCGTAGTAGTCCACCGCGGACACCGGCTCTGTGCCGGTGACGGGTCCGTCCAAGAACCACTCGACCTGGAGCACACTTCGCGCGAGGTGGCTGGCGAGGGCGCCCACTGACATCCCCGGGAGCGCGGATTCGGCGGCCCACGCCTCGGCGATCGCGGGCGATCCGATCAATGCCGTCGCCTCGCGCGCCGCCTGCAGGTAAGCCGCTCGTACGTCGATCACGTAGATCACCATCGTCCAAGCAGGAAGAGGCTCGCCCTTTCGACCAGACCTCGGACCTCCTGGCCGCACCTACCTGCCGCGCTGCCATGGAGAACCTCACCCGGCCCGTCCCGTCAAAGGCGCACCATGACCCCCCGAGGTGCACGGCTGCCGGCACGCATCCCCACGGCATCCGCCCTCGCCGCCGCCTGTGGACGACTCTTGTCGGATGCGGGGACGCCGAAGGCCCTGATCCAGCACCGGATGCCGAGGTCCACCTGACCGTCGACGGCGTTCCGCGGCGGCCCCGGAGCACGCAGCAGGAGGCTCAGGGTGTCGCTCACGAGCCCGGCGAAGACTGCTGACGCGACAGCGTGTCCAGGTCGCGTCTGCAGAACCCGTGGTGAGCCCATTCCTCCTCGAGCACGGTGCCAAGACATTGCCGCACTGCCCGCCCCTGGGCGTACGGCGGCCACCGGTCGTCGTCGGGCACCGGCGCGGTCTGCGCGAGCCGACCAGGCGTGACCCCGGACAGCCAGGTCTCGATCTCCGAGGCCTGCCGGCTGCGCACGGCGAGCACCTCGTCGAGGCTCGGACGGGCGGACGGGTCCAGCCCGTCCTCCTCCCGGTCCATGACGAACGGTGGCCCCAGTCCCATCGCCGTGAACGGCTCGGTGAGCCCGAGCACGCAGCGTCGAAACCAGGAGTCGTGCACGAAGACGAGGTGACGCAGGGTCTCGACCATCGACCACTCGCCGTCGACGCGGTGATGCTCACTGTTCTCGGGCATGGACCGGACCCGCTCGGTGGTCGCCGCCCAGTCCTCCCGCAGCTGCCGCCACGCCTCTCGCAGGTCGGCCGGCTCATCGGACCGCAACAGCAGCCGTACCGGGTGACGGCGGTCGAGCTCCGCCTCGACGTAGGGCATCACCTCGACCCCGTTGACCACGAGGTTGGTGACCAGGCCGTCGATCTCGGCGTCCTGCATGACCACGCCGACCATCCGAGCCCTGCTCAGGTCGCACTCGCGGAACTCTGTGCCGGTGAGGTCCTCGTCGTCGAAGCGCCGCATGCCGACAGGCTGTCCACTTCCGTCAACCCCCGTCAACAGGGATCGGCCGGGCCCAACTCTGGAGATCCAGCGGCGACATCCGCCGCGGACAGAGCAGGGAGAGCTCCATGAACGACACAGCATCCCGGCGCATGGGAGCCATCGCCGGCACGGCGATCACCATCGTCATGACCACCGTCGCCGGCACGGCTGCTTCCGCCACGGCAGGACAGCGTGAGACCAGCAACAGTCCGCCGTGCTTCATGGTCAGGTCGAACTGGCACGTCACCGACGGCCCCCAGCCCACCTGCCCCCTCCCGACGCGGGAGAAGGCGGCAGTGCCCGACACCGACCGTCGGCCGTGCTTCATGGTCAGGTCGGACTGGCACGTCACCGACGGCCCCCAGCCCACCTGCCCCGTCCCGACGCGGGAGAAGGCGGCAGGGTCCGACAGGTCCGACAGGTCCGACGCGCCACGGCCCGATCCGTCGCACGCGTCGCGGGCTTCCTGCCGGGATCCTCGCAGGTGAGCCGGCCAGGATCAGCGGACACCGTCAGCGGTGGCCCTGATCGCCCCGTGGAGGGGGACGTGCTCGAGCGCGTCGGTCGCGGCGCGCTCGAGAAGACGTGCTGCCGCCGCGCCCCGACCCTCACGGCGGGCCACCATGGCCGCACGCCAGCGGCTGTATGCCGCCTCGTGCGGACGGGTGAGCCGATCCCACTCGGCCGCGGCCCGGACCCACCCGTCGAGCGTCTCGTGGTCGCTCAGGCGGGCGAGCTCGGCATCCCACGAGGCGCGCCAAGCGTGGCTGTCGGGGCACACCCCGTCGAACGGATCCACGGAGGCACGTCGGCGAAGACCCTCGAGGACGGCGAGAGCGTCAGGGTCACGGGCGTCGCCCACGCAGTCGGCGGCAGCTCGCGCGGCCAGGACGAGCAGCGGAGCAAGGGTCTCGGCTTCAATTCTGTCGAGCAGCGCCTCGACCACCCCCCGCAGGCGCCGCCAGGCTGATCCGGGCTGGTCGCTCCAGAGCTCGACCTGCGCGGCGGCATCGGCACACCAGATCATGAATTGCGGCTCGCTCACGAGCACGGCGTCGAGCTCGGCGATCGCGCGGCGTGCCTCAGCGAGGCGACCTCGGCACACCTCGATCCGGGCCCACTCCACCCGGCCCCCGAGGGGGACCAGGGAGCTCGCCTGGGTGGACCCGTCCTGTTCTGGAGGTACGAGGAGCGACGCCGCTCGGGACACCTGCCCGGCCCTGACCATCGCCTCGGCGATGTTGATCTTGACCATCACCCCCATGCCAGCCAGGCCGAGGCCGGGAGAGCGCGACAGCTCGACGGAGGCGCGTCCTGCTTCCTCCACCTCCGCCAGGGGGCGGTTGTACGTCAGCAACATGTCGGTGTGGTACATGCCGAGCAACATCTCCTGCTGCCACGAAGGCGCCGGTCCGTCGGCGCGCAGCGCGTCGATCCTTGCCATCGCGCTCCCGGGGTCACCGGTGAAGGCCTCGAGCGCAGCAATCGCCACCGTGGCATCGAAGATGACGACGGGGTCATCGACGGCTTGGGCGACGTCGAGCGCCTGGCGCGCCCACGAGAGCCCCTCCTGCTGGCGGGTGTCCTCCCCGAGCAGGAACCCGAAGGTCACGAGTGCTCGGGCGAGCCCGGGGCCGACCGGTAGCTGACGGAACAGCTCCACGGACTGCCGGGCAAGGTCGATGGCAAGGGCGCGGTGGTCGTGCTCCTCGTGGACGCGGGCCATCAGCTCGTGCAAGCGGGCGGAGGTGTTCGTCGTCACGCCGCGCAGCTCGCCGAGCCGGGCATCGGCGAGAGCCAGCGCCCGCGCCGACCACTCGTCGCACTCCTCGCAGGCCCGGAGGGCGTGGAAGAGAGCTTCGTCCCGGTCCGCGCACTCCGCAAGCTCGATAGTGCCGACCTCGGAAGGCCACAGCTCGACCACGCGCAACCAGTGCTGGGCCTCCTGGCTGGGGTCGAGGCGCTCTCGGGCGCGGTGGCCGGCCCGCGCCCGCCACGGGAGCTCGTGCGCGGGCTCGGCTGCTTCGCGCCAGTGCAGGGCGATCTCGGCAGGGTCCGCGGACTCGACGCCCGACAGCGCGGCCGCGAGCCGCCGGTGGTCGGACGTCCTTTCCGCCGCCAGCAACCGGCCGCGCACAGCCTCGGCGAGGAGCGGGTGCCGGAGCTGGGTCTCCGCGCTCGCGGCGTGCACAGCCAGGAGCCGCTTGTCTCGGAGCTCGTGCATCGCTCGTGCCTGCGCGGCCGTGGTGATCCCGGCCGCATCAGCCAGGATCGATTCCGGCAACGGCCGATCCGCGACGCCGAGGACCCTCGCCAGCAGCCACGCCTCCTCGCTGATCCCCGACAGTCGCTGTGACAACAGGGTCTCGAGCAGGGACGGCAGGTCGCGCCCGTCACTGGCGTGTGCCGCCAGCTGCTCGGTGAACAGCGGTAGTCCCAGGCTGCGCTCGTGGATGGACGTGAGGGCATCGGCCGTGGGTTCGCGCCCGTCCAGGAGGGCGAGCTGCTGGGCGGTCTCCTCACGGGTCAGAGGCGCGAGCTGGAGCTCGGTCACGGTGGAGAGCCGACGGATCCTGGTCAGCCACTCGACGGCTTCGGGCGAGGTCGTCGGGTCCTCGGTGCGCCACGTCCCGACGAGCGGAACCTCGGGTCCGCGGGCCACGAGGTGCTCGACCAGGTCGCGCGTGGCGGGGTCTGCCCAGTGGAGGTCCTCGATGAGCAGCGCCAACGGCCGATGTGATCGCAGTCTGTTCAGCGTCGCGCCGATGGCCCAGAGCAGCAGATGGCGAGAGTCAGGCAACAGCTCTGTCTGTGCTGTCTGTGTCGTGGAGACGTGGGGAAGGAGCCGACCGACCAACGCCCGTACGTGGTCGGGCGACTCGGCCAACACGCTCTCGATCCACGACCCGTCGTCGTAGGCGTACACCTCCTGCAGGACGTCGGCCATCGGCAGGAGGGACACCTCGGTCGAGAGGGGCAGGCAGTGCCCGGTGGCCACGAAGACGTCCGAGGCCGCTGGCTCGCACGCGGTGGACACCAGCCGCGTCTTGCCCAGGCCCGCCTCGCCCATCACCAGCAGCAGACCGGTCCCGGACTCGAGGTGCCTCCGGAGGGCGCCGAGCTCGGACCTGCGTCCGGCGATGCGGTGTCCGGTGGCGGTGGGGGCGGTGGACGGCGGGTTGGACGCGGCGAGCCAGAGGTCGTGGAACTCGCTCACGTCGCCCTTCATGGACTCGACGAGGAGCTCGAGCGTGCCCCAGCTCGGGAGGGCGGGAGACGAGAAGGTCTTGGAGACCGTGGTGTGGGAGCAGCCGGCGTCGGCAGCGAGTCGTCGCAGACTGGGCCATCCGGCCTCGTGGTGGAGCTCGTGGAGGGCGGCCGTCAGGTCGCGGTGGGGGCCGGGCGGCAGGTCGGGACGGGGCAGTGCGCTCATGCCACCTCCGGAAGCCGAGGACCCGTGACATCGCCTCACTTTCAGGATCCGCGGGAGTCCTTCCCCTGTCTACTCAGATCTCCGGGTCGCCACTGGCGAGGGACCGATCGCCTCGATCGCAGTCTGGCCGACCCCGTCCTGCGGGAGGTCTCTTGGTGGCTCCCAGGCCTCCACCAGAGCCGTGCGCACCAGCACGTGGGGAGGAGGGGGCAGCTCCTCGAGGCTGAACCATCCGATGCCGTCGTGTTCCTCGGGAGCGGCGTTCGCGGGCACTCCCTGCCAGTCACGGACGAGCCACGCGCTGAGAAGGGCCGGCTCGTCTGGAGGTCCCGCGGTCAGCCGACACAGGTGGGACGCGGTGCCGGTCGATATCTGCACGCCGAGCTCCTCGTGAAGCTCCCGGGTGAGTGCACCGAGCTCTGACTCGCCGGCCTCCACGCCTCCACCGGGCAGGTCCCACACGTCGGGGTTGGCACGCTTGTCCGGTCGCCGGTGCACGAGGAGGACGCGCCCTTCACGAACCAGCGCGCCGACCACGACCTCATGCATGCGCCCATCCGAGCACGGACGTCCGACAAGTCCAGGTCTCGAACGAGTCGGGCGGATGGCGCGACACCCGGCGACGGCAAAGACCTCGCCGGGCGGGTATCCAGCGGCGGCGTCGGGGCTCCTTGCTCCCGAGGGACGAGAGTCGTCCCGGGAAGGCAGGTCCATCATGAACAGCTCGATCATCCCCGCCGCCCTGGTCGCCGGCGGCCTCGCAGCCTCGGCACTCCTGGCCCCCGCGCAGGCGGCGCCGGCGACGTCGGCTGCCGCCCCGGCGCGGGCCGCGGTGACCGTGACCATCACCGCGGAGGGCACCGACATGTCCGGCGTCGTGAAGAGCCCGCGCCCGCGGCGGTGCGCGGCCGACCGGACCGTGAAGGTCTTCAAGATGGTCGCCGGCGAGCCGCACCTGTGGGTCGCCGACACCACCGAGCGGCAGGGCCGCCGCTACACCTGGTCGACCGGCAACACCGGCACCGAGGGCCGCTTCTACGCGAGGGTCGCCCGCACCCAGGACTGCAAGGGCGACGTCAGCCCGACGATCCGGGTCCGGCGCGCCGACTGACGGCGCCGCGGGGCGCCGCCGACGACTAGCCTCCCCGGGTGATCCGGACCACGTGTGCGCGACGAGCCCTGCCCCTGCTGGTGATCGTGCTGGCCACGCTGCTGCTGCCGGTCCGGGCGGACGCGGCGCGGCCGGACGACGAGCGGCGCGCTGCGGCGTACCCCTGGCACACGCGGATCGTCGCGACGACGTTCTGGGTGGGGGAGATCTTCGACGCCGACGCCCCCGACGGCAGCCAGATGATCTCGACGTACGACGACCACTGGTACGAGAGCTACGGCGGCTGCGACGGGCGCTTCCGCCGCGGGGTGTGCACGACCGAGCGGCGGTTCGCGAAGGACGGCTGGTTCCCCCGGCGGATGACGCCGAAGCAGAACCCCTTCTACCTCGACGTGCCGTACGACGACCTCAACGACCGGATCGGCTTCCGCCGGCGCGGCGAGGTCATCCCGTGGGCCAGCCGTCCGCGGTACGCCGCGAAGGTCGACGACCCGCAGGTCAGCCTGATGAAGAACCGCTGGGTCAAGCTCCGTTCGCGGGGGCGCACCTGCTTCGGCCAGATCCAGGACGCCGGCCCGGGTCGCTACCACGACGCCCGCTACGTCTTCGGGCGCCGGGACGCGCGGCCGGCGTCGAAGCGCTACAACAACGCCGGCATGGATGTCTCGCCCGCGCTCAACGGCTGCCTGGGCTTCCGCTCGCTGAACGGCGACCGGGACAAGGTGAGCTGGCGGTTCATCGACGGCGGCGACGTCCCGCGCGGCCCGTGGAACCGGATCGTCACGCGCTAGAGTGATTACTGACCGATCGGTCGGTAATCACGGGAGGCGCCATGGCGGACCTCGAGCAGGACCTCGAGCAGGGCTTCGAGGACACCCTTGCCCGGCAGGACCGGATCGAGCCGCGCGACTGGATGCCGGAGGGCTACCGGCGCACGCTGGTGCGCCAGATCGCCCAGCACGCGCACTCCGAGGTGATCGGCATGCAGCCCGAGGGCGCGTGGATCACCCGCGCCCCGTCCCTGCGCCGCAAGCAGGTGCTGCTCGCCAAGGTGCAGGACGAGGCCGGGCACGGCCTCTACCTCTACTCCGCGGCCGAGACCCTCGGCGTCAGCCGCGACGACCTCGAGCAGCGGCTGATGAGCGGCGCCCAGAAGTACTCCTCGATCTTCAACTACCCCACCCCGTCGTACGCCGACGTCGGCACCATCGGCTGGCTCGTCGACGGCGCCGCGATCTGCAACCAGGTGCCGCTGTGCCGCACGTCGTACGGCCCCTACGGGCGGGCGATGATCCGGATCTGCAAGGAGGAGTCCTTCCACCAGCGGCAGGGCTACGAGCTGCTGATGACGATGATGCGCGGCACCGACGAGCAGCGCGCGATGGTGCAGGAGTCGGTGGACCGGTTCTGGTGGCCGGCGCTGATGATGTTCGGCCCGCCCGACACCGACTCGCCCAACTCCGCGCAGTCGATGGCCTGGGGCATCAAGCGGCACCCCAACGACGAGCTGCGGCAGCGGTTCGTGGACATGAGCGTCCCGCAGGCCGCGGCGCTCGGCGTCACCCTCCCCGACCCCGCGCTGCGGTGGAACGAGGAGCGCGGCCACCACGACTTCGGGGAGCCCGACTGGGACGAGCTCCGTCGGGTGGTCTCCGGCGACGGGCCCTGCAACCGCGAGCGGATCGAGCACCGGCGCCGCGCCCACGAGGACGGCGCCTGGGTGCGCGAGGCCGCGCTGGCGTACGCCGCGGGCGCTGCTGGGAGTCGTGGCGCATGAGCGGCGCCCAGCCTCTCTACGAGGTCTTCGTGCGCGCCAAGCGCGGGCTCAACCACGTGCACGTCGGCTCGCTGCACGCCGCCGACGACGCGATGGCGCTGCGGCACGCCCGCGACGTCTACACCCGGCGCAACGAGGGCGTGAGCATCTGGGTGGTCCGGGCCGACGCGGTCACCGCCTCCAGCCCCGACGAGAAGGACCCGCTGTTCGCCCCGGCCGGCGACAAGGTCTACCGGCACCCCACCTTCTACGAGATCCCCGACGATGTCCCCCACATCTGAAGAGGGCGTGTACGACGGGCTGCTCGGCACCGACCCGGCGCACTGGGCGTTCGGCACCGGGTTCGCCGACCCGCTCGAGGGCATCGACCCGACGGTGCCCGACGGCGTGGACCGGGCGGCGCTCGCCGCGACCTGCCTGGCGCTCGGCGACGACGCGCTGGTGCTCTCCCACCGGCTCTCGGAGTGGTGCAGCCGCGCCCCCGAGCTCGAGGACGACATCGCGCTCGCTAACGTCGCCCTCGACCTGCTCGGCCAGGCACGGCTGCTGCTCGCCCGCGCGGCGGTCGCCGACCCGTCGGTCGTGCCCGCGCTGCCGCCGGGGTCGCCGGTGCCCGCCGAGGACGCGCTGGCGTTCTTCCGCGCCGCCCCGGGCTTCCGCTGCTCGCGCGCCGCGGCGCTCGCCAACGGCGACTTCGCGCACACGGTCGTGCGGCTGTTCTGCTGGTCGGCGGTGCGGCTGCCGGCGCTCCAGCGGCTCGCCGCGGGAGACGACCCGGGCGCTGACCCGGTGCTGGCCGCGGTCGCCGCGAAGGGGGTCAAGGAGGTCGCCTACCACCGCGACTGGTCCAGCCGCTGGGTGCTGACGCTCGCACGCGGCACCGAGGAGTCACGGCGCCGCACGGAGGCCGCGCTCGGCGCCCTCGCCCCGGCGTACGACGAGCTGGTGGGCCGGCACCCCGAGGCGCGCGAGGACGCCGACCTGGCGCTCGGTCAGCTGCTGGACGCGTGCGGGCTGCCCCGCCCCAGCGGCACGCACGACCTGCCCGACGACCTGCCCGCGCTGCTCGCCGAGCTGCAGTCGGTCGCCCGCGCGCACCCGATGGCGGGGTGGTGAGCATGACGACGGCGTACGACGTGGCCGCGTCGGTGACCGACCCCGAGATGCCGATGCTGACCATCGCCGACCTCGGCGTGCTCCGCTCGGTCGAGGAGGGCCCGGACGGCGCGGTGGTGGTGACGCTGACCCCGACGTATTCCGGCTGCCCCGCGCTCGGCGTGATGCGCGACGACGTGGTGCGCCGGCTCGCCGAGGAGGGCCACCCCGACGTGCGGGTGCGGGTCGCGCTGGACCCGCCGTGGTCCAGCGACCTGATCACCGAGCGCGGCCGGGCCGCGCTCGCCGAGCACGGCGTCTCCGCGCCCGGCGCGGCACCGGCCGGGCCGGTGGCGCTCACCCTCGGCCCGTCGCGCCGCGCGGTGCGCTGCCCGCGCTGCGGGGCCGGCGCCGAGCTCACCTCGGAGTTCGGGCCGACCTCCTGCACCGCGCTGTACCGCTGCCCGGCGTGCCGCGAGCCGTTCCAGCACGTCAAGGAGATCTGATGTTCCACCCCCTGGTGGTCGACCGGGTCGAGCGGCTGACCGACGACGCGGTCGCGGTGACCTTCGCGGTGCCCGACGACCTCCGCGACACCTACGCCTTCGCGGCCGGGCAGTCGCTCACGCTCCGCCGGGTCGTCGACGGCGTCGAGCACCGCCGGTCGTACTCCATCTGCGCGCCCGTCGGCGCCGCGCCCCGGATCGGCGTCCGGGAGATTCCCGACGGGCTGTTCTCCCGCTGGCTGGTGCGCGAGGTGGCGCCCGGCGCGACCGTCGAGGTGCTGCCGCCGACCGGCCGGTGGCGCGCCGAGCCCGGCGGCCGGCACCTCTGCCTCGCGGTGGGCTCCGGCATCACCCCGCTGCTCTCGATCGCGGGCACCGCGCTGACCGGCCCGGACGCCGACGTCACGCTGGTCTACGGCAACCGCACCAGCGCGTCGGTGATGTTCGCCGAGGAGGTGGCCGACCTCAAGGACCGGTACGGCGCGCGGTTCTCGGTCGTGCACGTGCTCAGCCGCGAGCCCCGCGACGTCGAGCTGTTCTCGGGGCGGCTGGACGCCGACCGGCTGCGCCGGCTGCTGACCACGGTCGCGCCGGTCGCCGGGGTCGACCACGTGTGGGTGTGCGGTCCGTTCGCGATGGTGGTGGTCGCGCGCGAGGTGCTGGCCGAGCTGGGCGTGCCGCCCGAGCGGGTGCACGTCGAGCTGTTCCACGTCGACGAGCCGCCGCCCGACCTGGTGCGCGCCGAGGCGGTGCCGACCGGCGAGACCGCCGAGGCGACCGTGGTCCTCGACGGCCGGTCCACGACCGCGCGGGTGCCGCGCGACGTCCCCCTCCTCGACGGGCTGCAGGCGACCCGCGCCGACCTGCCGTTCGCCTGCAAGGGCGGGGTCTGCGGCACCTGCCGGGCGCTGGTGCGCGACGGCTCGGTCCGGATGCGGCGCAACTACGCGTTGGAGCCGGCCGAGGTGGACGCGGGCTACGTGCTGACCTGCCAGGCGGTGCCGGAGACCGAGCGCGTGCTGGTGGACTTCGATGCCTGAGGTCTCTGCGCGGCCCCGGCGGGGGCGCCCCGGCCACGACCAGCAGGCGGTGCTGCGGGTCGCGATCGACCTGTTCATCCGCCAGGGGTACGACGCGACCAGCATGGGCGACCTCGCCGCGGAGCTCGGGCTGAGCAAGGCCGCGCTCTACCACCACGTCCCGGGCAAGGAGCGGCTGCTGGAGCTGGCGCTCGACGAGGCGCTCGGCGGGCTGACCGCGCTGGTGGCCCGGGCGACCGACGACGGCGCGGAGGGGACGGCGTACGCGCGGCTGCGGCAGGTCGTCGAGGACGGCGTCCGCCTGCTGGTGGCGCACCAGCCGGCGGTCACCCTGCTGCTGCGGGTGCACGGCAACACCGAGGTGGAGCGGGCCGCGCTGGAGCGCCGGCGGTGGGTCGACGCCCGGCTCGCGGCGCTGGTCCGCGAGGCCGCCGCCGAGGGGGCGGTGCGCGACGACCTGGCGCCCGACGTGGTCTCCCGGCTGCTGTTCGGCATGGTGAATTCGCTGGTGGAGTGGTACGACGCCGCGGGGCCGGTCGACCCCGGTGAGCTGGCCCGCGCGGTGGCGGCCGTCGCCTTCGAGGGGCTGGTCAGCCCACCGGCCGGGCGAGCGCGTTGACCGCGCCGCGGAAGACCGGCGGCAGCGCCCGGGCGGCGGGGACGACGGCGCGCCGGGCGAGCGGCGCGCGGGTGCCGGCGAGCAGCGCGGCGGTCAGCCAGCGGTAGCGCCGGGTCAGCCGGCGCCACTCCGCGTCGTAGCGCTGCGGGTCCCCGTCGAGGATCGCCGCGACCGCGGCCCGGGCCTGCGCGAACCCCAGCGCGAGCCCCTCGCCGGTGAGCGCGTCGACGTACCCCGCCGCGTCGCCGACCAGCAGCACCCGCCCGGCGACCCGGCAGCGCGCCTCCTGGCGCAGCGGCCCCGCGCCACGCACGTCGCTGGCGGGCTCGGCGCCGGCCAGGGCCTCCCGCAGGCCGGGCAGCATCGCCAGCCGCGCGTCGTACGACCCCTTGGTCGAGGCGAGCACGGCGACGCCGACGAGGTCGTCGGCGACCGGGGTCACGTAGGCCTCGACCTCGGGCGCCCAGTGCACCTCGACGTACGGCGACCACGGGGCCACCGCGAAGTGCCGCCGCAGCCCGAAGCGGGGCCGGTGCGCGGTGCCCACCTCGAGGCCGAGCAGGCGCCGGACGGGGGAGTGCAGCCCGTCCGCCGCGACCAGGTGCCGGGCGCGGACGCCGTCCACCCGTACGCCTTCGTCGTCCTGGCACAGCGCGCGGACCGCGCGCTGCTCGAACCCGACGCCGGCGGCCACCGCGGCCCCGTGCAGCGCCGCGTGCAGGGTGGTACGCCGGATCCCGCGGCCCGGGCCGCGGCGGAAGTCGGCGTCCGCGCTGGCCCGGCCCGCGACGTACCGGATGCCCCGGAACGGGTGCCCCGCCGGGTCGACCCCGAGCCCCTGGAGCTCGGCCAGCGCGCCCGGCATCAGCCCCTCGCCGCACGCCTTGTCGACGGCACCGGGCCGCGGCTCCCAGACCTCCACCCGGAGGCCGGCCCGGGCGGCGTGCAGGGCGGTCACCAGGCCGGCCGGGCCGCCGCCGGCGACCAGGAGGTCGACCTCCCGGGTGCTGGCTGGGGTCACGCGGCCACCGCGTGCAGGGCCCGCTCCTCGGCGCGGATCCGGACCCGGAGCAGCGCGGCGTTCGCCACGGTGAAGACGGCGGCCGCCACCCACGCGCTGTGCACCAGCGGGAGGGCCAGCCCCTCGAGCACCACGACGAGGTAGTTGGGGTGCGGGAGGAAGCGGTAGGGCCCCGAGGAGACCAGCGGCAGGCCCGGGACCACGATCACCCGGGTGTTCCACTGGTGGCCGAGGGTGCCGATGCACCACCAGCGCACGACCTGCGAGAGGACCACCAGCGCGAGCATCGTCCACCCGAGCGCGGGCAGGAACTCCCGGTCGGCGAGCCAGGCCTCGACCAGGCAGCCGACCAGCAGCCCGGTGTGGATCAGCACCATCACCGGGTAGTGGCCGCGCCCGGTCTCCACGCCGCCGCGCGCGAACGCCCAGGCCGCGTTGCGCTGGGAGACCACGAGCTCGGCGACCCGCTCCAGGCCGACGAGCAGGATCAGGACCGTGAACAGCGCCTCGCTGCTCATGCCGCCGCCCGGAGCAGCACCAGCTCGGAGCAGAAGCCGGGGCCCATCGCCAGCATCAGGCCGTACGAGCCGGGCCGTGGTGGCCGGTCGGCGAGGGTGTCGGCGAGGACGTGCAGCACCGACGCGGAGGACAGGTTGCCGATCCGGCGCAGCGAGTCCCAGGTCATCCCGAGCGCCTCGCGGTCCACCTCGAGCGCGTCCTCGAGCGCCTCGAGCACCTTGGGGCCGCCGGGGTGCGCGACGTACCACTCGATGTCGTCGTGGCCGAGGTCGTGGTCGGCGAGGAACCGCCGCACGTCCTCGCCGACGTACCGGCGGACGACGTCGGGGACCTGGCTGTCCAGGACGATCTTGAGCCCGCCGGCGCCGACGTCCCAGCCCATGGTGCGCTCGGAGTCGGGGTAGAGCCGGCTGCGGCTGGCGAGCACCTCGGGCTGCGGCGCGTCGCCGGTGGCGAGCTGGGCGGCGCGGCGGGCGCCGACCGCGACCACCGCGGCGGTGCCGTCCCCGAAGAGCCCGCTGGCCACGAGGTTGGCGACCGAGGTGTCGTCGCGCTGGAGGGTGAGCGAGCACAGCTCGACGCTCATCAGCACCGCGACGGCGTCCGGGTGCCCGACGAGGTAGTCGTGCAGCCGGGCGACGCCGGCGGCCCCGGCGACGCAGCCGAGGCCGACGATCGGCACCCGGACCACGTCGTCGCGCATGCCGGTGAGCGCGGCGACCCGGGCGTCGAGGGAGGGTACGGCGAGGCCCGTGACGGTCGCGGAGACCAGCAGGTCCACGTCGTCCGGTGCGAGGTCGACGGCCTTGAGCGCGTCGACGACGGCGCGGGCCCCGAGCTGGACGCCCGCGGCGATGAACGCGTCGTTGGAGGCGCCGAAGTCGCCGAGGCCGGCGTACTCCTCCAGCGGGATCGCGGTGTGCCGGGTCTCCACGCAGGCGTTCCGGTGGAACCGGTCGACGACCGCGCGGTTGACGTTCTCGCCCATCATGATGGCGGCGAAGGAGTCGGTGATCTGCTCCTGCGGGTAGCAGTGCTCGGGCAGGGCGCCTCGGACGCTCAGGATGCGCATGGTCATCTCTCCTCGACAGGCTCGACAGGCTGGGGCGACGGGTGGGTTCGCGCGGCGGGGCGCCGCAGCGACCCGGCCAGGCCGCGGACGACGGCGGGGGTGATCCGGCCCCGGGCCAGGCCCAGCTCGACCAGGTCGTCGAAGACGCGCTGGTCGCGGGCGGCGGCGCGCAGCCCCGCCTCCAGGACCGCGCCGTGGCCGGTCAGCCGGGCGGCCGCGGCGGTGTGCCGCAGGTGGGGGAGCAGGTGCGAGCGGGCTGCGCGCACGTAGCGCCGCCCCGCGGTCGCCGGGGCGCCGTCGGCGACGGCGGCCGCGGCGGCCCGGCCGGCGGCGATGCCGGTGGCGACCGCGTAGTAGATGCCCTCCCCGGTCAGCGGGTTGACCAGCCCCGCGGCGTCGCCGACCAGCAGCACCCGGCCCGAGGGCGGCCGCCAGCGCGCCCCGGAGAGCGGCAGGTGGTGGCCGGTCCAGCCCTCGCCGCCGGTGGTGGAGCCGGGCAGCAGCTCCTCGAGGGACGCGAGCAGGTCGGCCCGTCGGGGCGCCGCGCGGCCGTCGTGGAGGACCTCGCCGTACCCGACGTTCGCGAGGCCGTCGCCGCGGTCGAAGGACCAGGCGTACGACGGCTGCCGGCGGGTGCCGAAGACGATCACCTGGGCGCCGGCGCGGCCCGACGGCGTGGGGGCGTAGCCGCGGAGCGCCAGCGCGGTGCGGGCGTGGGTGACGCCGAGGCCGCGGCGCACGGCCGACCGGGCGCCGTCGGCGCCCACGACCACCGACGCGTCCAGCTCGCCGTCGAGGAGCACGGAGTCGGGGTGGGTGGCGACCTCGCGGACCCGGTGCCGGACCAGCACAGCCCCGGCGCGGCAGGCCGCGTCGACCAGCCGGGCGTCGAGCACGCGCCGGGGGACGACGTACGACGGGCGCGTCATGGTGCGGTCCACCTCGTGGTCGTCGCGGGCCAGCCGCAGCCGCGAGACCGGGACCCGGTCGTCGAGCAGGCCGGTCACGCCGACCTCGGCGAGCCGGTCCAGGACGTGCGGCGCGACGCCGTCGCCGCAGGCCTTGTCGCGGGGGAAGTCGGCGCGGTCGAGCAGCGCCACCCGCAGCCCCGGGTCGGCGTGCAGCGCGCCGAGCGCGGCCGCCGCCCCGGCGGGCCCGGCGCCGACGACGGCGAGGTCCCAGGTGGCCATCAGCCGGCCGCCACGAGCAGGGCGACGTCGACCAGCGCGATCGCCATCGCCGCGCGGAACGGCCCGCGGCCGCTCCCCGCGAGCGCCGTCGCGGCGAGCGCCACGACCACCACCAGCGCGGCCCAGACCCACCCGGGCGGGCTGCCCTCGGGGCCGAGCGCGGCGAGCAGGGAGGCGGCGACGAGGAGCGCCGCGGCGAGCGGTCGCGCGAGGGTCGGCCCGATCCGGTGCGGCATCCCGCGGACGCCGGTGCGCAGGTCGTCGGCGAGGTCGGGGAGCGCGTTGAGCACGTGCGCGCCCACCCCGAGGGCGGCGCCGGCGGCGAGCATCCACCACGGCGGCCACGCGGGGTCGTCGCCGGCGAGGTGGGCGATCGCCGGGAGGGTGCCGAAGGCCACGGCGTACGGCACCCAGGAGAGGGCGGTCGCCTTGAGGCCGAGGTTGTAGGCGTGCGCCGCGCCGACGACGAGGAGCAGGTGCACGACGCCACTGCGCCAGCCCGCCGCGAGGGAGAGGGGCACGCAGGCGATCAGCGCGAGCGCCAGCGCGACGCCGACGGTGCGCTCGCCGACCAGGCCGGCCGCCACCGGCTTGTCCAGGCGGCCGACGGCGCGGTCGCGGTCGGCGTCGAGGAGGTCGTTGCCCCACCCGACGCTGAGTTGGCCGGTGAGGACCGCCGCGGTGACCAGGACCGCGGGCGCGGCGCCGAGGCCGGCCGAGACCGCGAGCAGCCCGGTCACGGTGGTCACCGCGGCCGTGGGCCCGGGGTGGGCGGCCGTCAACAGGCCGCCCGCCGCCGTCACGGCCGCGTCCTCCGGGCGACGGGACCACGGCGTACGGCGTCGCGCAGCGCGCCCGGGACGGTGCGGCGCCGCAGCACCGGTGTCGGGCCGGACGCCCCGGAGCGCATCCCCTCGACCGCCTCGGCGAACACCTCGACGGCGCTGCGGGTCGCGCCCCAGCCGAGCTCGCTGCGAGCGCGGGTGGTGTCGAGCAGGGGGAGTGCGTAGGCCATGTCCAGCCAGCCCTCGTCGATCTGCTGGAGCCGCATCCGCCAGGTCGCCGCGACCACCGGCCGGAGCACCTCGGACGGCACGTGCACGAGCTTGGCGCCCAGGCCGCGGGCGATGTCGGCGGCGGTCAGGGGGTCGTCGGCGGCCAGGTTGAACGGCCCGCCGACCCGGCCCTCGAGGGCGCGGGCGACGGCGTCCGCGACGTCGTCGGCGTGCACGACCGGGATCCGCAGCCCGCGGTCCAGCGGCAGCACCGGGAGCAGGTGGAGGGCGCGGCGCGGGATCGCGCCCGGCACGCCGTACCGCAGCAGCGCGCTGCCCGCCGTCCGCTGGCCCACGATGCCCGGACGCATCCGGGTGACCGTCGTGCCGCGGCCGGGCGACGCCGCGGTCTCCGCCTCGAACCGGTCCAGGATCCGCTCCGCGGCCGCCTTGTGCCGGCTGTACGGCGAGGTGGGGACGCCGCCGGTCGGGTAGGACTCCGTGACCGGGGTGTCGTCGGAGCGCGGCGAGTAGGCGCCTACCGAGGACAGGTGGACCAGGTGGGGGACGTCGGCGCGGGCGACCGCCTCGACGACCCGCCGGGTGCCGCCGACCCCGAGCTCCTCGAGGTGGTCGATGTCGTGGGAGGGCTGGAAGCCCCAGGCCAGGTGCACCACGGCGTCGGCGCCGCCGAGGATGCCGGCGAGCTGCTCGACGCTGACCGTCGTGAGGTCGACGGTGCGCCACTCGACGTCCGGGAGGCCCTCGGGCAGCCGCCGGGCCAGCCCGACGAGCTGGTGCCCGGTGCCGGCCAGCCGGCGCAGGACCGCCGTGCCGATGTTCCCGGTCGCGCCGGTGACGACGATCCGCATGATCTCTCCCCGCTGCTCTTCCGACCTGCACGGTGCCCCTCGGGGTGGGGCCTCACACGGCTCACCACCGCCCGGATCTCGGCCTGATTGCGGGACGGGGTCGGCGGTTACCGGCCGGACGCCCCTCGCCGCCTCCAGCGGCGTCCGGGCGCCGCCGAAGGGACCGGGGATGTCGCTGCAGAGCGAGGAGCGGACCGACGACCTCGTCGTCCTGCTCGACGCGGACGGCACGCCGTCCGGCACCGCGCCGCGGGCCGACGTGCACACGCGGGACACGCCGCTGCACCTGGCGTTCTCCTGCCACCTGCTCGACCCGGACGGCCGGATGCTGATGACCCGGCGTGCGCTGAGCAAGCGCACCTGGCCGGGCGTCTGGACCAACTCCTTCTGCGGCCACCCCCGCCCCGGCGAGGAGATGGCCGACGCCGTGGTCCGGTACGGCCGCCACGAGCTCGGCGTCGAGGTGACCGGCGTACGCCTGCTGCTGCCCGACTTCCGCTACCGCGCCGTCGACGCCGGCGGGATCGTCGAGAACGAGCTGTGCCCGGTCTTCGTCGCGCGCACCGTCCAGGTCCCGCAGCCGAACCCCGACGAGGTCGCCGAGCTGTCCTGGGCCGATCCCGAGGACGTGTGGACGATCGTGCGGCGCGCGCCGTGGGCGCTCAGCCCGTGGTTCGTCGACCAGGCGCGGGCGCTCCGCAACGCGGACTCGCTGCCCGGCTGATCGGCTGACCCGGCCCTAGGGTGCCGGGGTGACTCCCGAGACGCTCGAGCTGCGGCTGCCGCAGGTGACGCTGTCCGCCCTCGCCTGGGGGCCGGCCGACGGTCCGCTGGTGGTGGCGCTGCACGGGTTCCCCGACACCGCGCACGCCTGGCGGCACCTCGGCCCGTTCCTCGCCGGGCACGGCTACCGGGTGGTCGCGCCGTACCTGCGCGGCTACGCGCCGAGCGCCGTGCCCGACGACGGCTGCTTCCACGTCGCGGCGCTGATGGCCGACGCCGCCGCGGTCCACGAGGTGCTCGGCGGGGGTGAGGACGCGGTGCTGGTCGGCCACGACTGGGGCGCGATCACCGCGCACGGGCTGGGCGCGCACCCGCGCTCGCCGTACCGCCGGATCGTGGCGATGGCCGTCCCGCCGCTGCCGACGATGGACGGCGCCGGACCCCGGCTGCTCGCGCGCCAGGCCCGCAACAGCTGGTACGTCGGGTTCAACCAGCTGCCGCTGCTCCCGGAGCGGACCCTGCCCCGGCTGGTGCGCCGGCTCTGGCGCGACTGGTCGCCGGGCCACGACGCGTCCGAGGACCTCCCGCACGTGCTCGCCGCCCTCGACGCGCCGGCCAACCGGCACGCTGCCGTCGGCTACTACCGCGCGATCCGCGCGCCGTGGGCCGTCCCCCCGGCGTACCGCGACTGGAAGCGGACCTGGGCCGGCACCCCGACGGTGCCGACGCTGTACCTGCACGGCGCCGACGACGGCTGCCTGCACCCCGGCTTCGCCGCCGGCGTCGAGGCGAAGCTGCCGCTCGGCAGCCGCGCCGTCACCGTCCCCGGCGCCGGCCACTTCCTCCAGGTGGAGCAGCCGGACGCGGTGCACGCCCACGTCCTGGAGTTCCTCACCAACGGCCCCTGAGAACGCCCCCACCACCGGTGGTCGAGCAGGGACGAAGTCCCGGTGTCGAGACCCGGTGGGGGACCTGGGGCCTGGGGTGGGCACGTGTGCTGCGGGGTTCTC
The DNA here is from genome assembly GCF_014127485.1 of Nocardioides dongkuii. Classification (NCBI taxonomy): domain Bacteria; kingdom Bacillati; phylum Actinomycetota; class Actinomycetes; order Propionibacteriales; family Nocardioidaceae; genus Nocardioides; species Nocardioides dongkuii. The sequence goes on from NZ_CP059903.1 coordinate 536,028, forward strand.
GACATCGCTCGTCGCTGGCGCTCCTCGCTGCTCGACCACCGGGGGTCGAGCAGGGAAGGCGCGCAGCGCCTGACCGTCGTCGAGACCCCACCCGGTGGTCGAGCAGGGACGAAGTCCCGGTGTCGAGACCCGGTGAGGGACCTGGGGCCTGGGGTGGGCACGTGGGTTGCGGGGGTCTCGACATCGCTCGTCGCTGGCGCTCCTCGCTGCTCGACCACCGGTACGGCTAGCGCGCCCAGCGGGGCACGACGAAGACGCCGTCCGCCTCGACGGTGACGCCGTCGGCGTCGGAGAGCTCGGCGCGCACGAGGACCTTGCTGCCCTCCTCGCCCGAGATCCAGCCGGCCAGCGAGACCGTCCCGAGCGGCGTCGGGCGGCGGTACTGGACCGTCAGCGTGCCGGTCATCGTGAGCCGGCGGCCGTCGGCGGCGACGACGCCCATCAGGTGGTCGAGCATCTTGACCGCGGCGCCGGGGTGCAGGATCCCGGGCTCGCCCTGGTGGGCGGCGCCGAGGGTGACCTCGGCGTGCACCGGGCCGCCCTCGGGCGGTCGGACGACGTCGAGCGGCGGGGCGGTCGCGTTGCGCGGGCCGATGACGGCGTTGCCCCAGCTCCAGGTGCGGCCGCGCCCGTTGGTCTTCACGCCCGTCGCGCCGTCGGCCTGGCGCTCCCGCAGCCGCTCGGTCACGGCCGCCACGGCCGCACCAGCCTCCGCGACCACGTCGTCGGGCGCGTCGGTGGTGAGCGTCGCGTCCAGCAGGTCGCGGACGGCACCGGCCAGCCCGGCGTACACCGCCTCCTGGCGGTCCACCTCCTCGGTCGGCACGTCCTCGAGCGGGAAGTACGCCGTGTGGTGCGGAGGGCTGGTCATGCCCGCAGCCTGCCAGAAAGTGACAGTGACTTCGATCTTGACAGTGACTTCCGTCACTGACTGACTGCGGGCATGACGAATCGACCGATCAGGGTGGTCCAGTGGGCGACGGGCGGCGTGGGCGTCGCCGCGATCCAGGGGGTGCTCGCGCACCCCGATCTGGAGCTCGTGGGCTGCTGGGTGCACAGCGATGCCAAGCACGGCAAGGACGTGGGGGAGCTCATCGGCGCCGAGCCGCTCGGGGTCACCGCCACGACGAGCATGGACGACGTCCTGGCGATGGACGCCGACTGCGTCGTCTACGCGCCGCTGGTGCCCGACGACGACCAGGTCGCGGCGCTGCTGCGCTCGGGCAAGAACGTGGTCACCCCGGTCGGCTGGATCTACCCCAACCCCGACCGCGTCGTCGCGATCGAGGCGGCCTGTCGCGAGGGCGGCACCACGCTGCACGGCACCGGCATCCACCCGGGCGGCATCACCGAGCGGTTCCCGCTGATGGTCTCGTCGCTGTCGGCGTCGGTGACCCACGTGCGGGCCGAGGAGTTCTCCGACATCCGCACCTACAACGCGCCCGACGTGGTGCGCCACGTGATGGGCTTCGGCGGCACCCCGGAGGAGGCGTACGCGAGCCCGATGGCGGGGCTGCTCTCCGGGGGCTTCAAGGCGTCGGTCCGGATGGTCGTCGCGGAGATGGGATTCGGCTCGGGCACCGAGGTCCGCACCACCCAGGAGGTCGCGGTCGCGAGCGCGCCCATCGACACCCCCATCGGCGTGATCGAGCCCGGTCGGGTCGCGGCCCGCCGGTTCCGGTGGGACGCGCTGGTCGACGGCGAGCCGGTCGTCACCGCCGCCGTGAACTGGCTGATGGGCGAGGAGGACCTCGACCCGGGCTGGTCCTTCGGCCCGGAGGGGGAGCGGTTCGAGGTCGAGGTCACCGGCGACCCGACGGTCTCCCTGACCTTCAAGGGCCTGCAGCCGGAGTCGGTGGCCGCCGGCCTGGTCCGCAACCCGGGCGTGGTCTCCACCGCCAACCACTGCGTCAGCTCGATCCCGTACGTCGTGCGCGCCGAGCCCGGCGTGCGGACCTACCTCCACCTGCCGCTCATCGCCGGCCGCGCGGCCCCGCACCTCGGTCTCCGGGACGGGGCGGGCGCGTGATCCTCGACCACTTCCGGCTCGACGGGAAGGTCGCGGTCGTGACCGGGGCGAGCCAGGGGATCGGGCGCGGCATCGCGCTGGGCCTGGCCGAGGCGGGCGCGGACGTCGTGCTCGCCTCCCGCACCCGCGCGGACCTCGAGGAGGTCGCGGCGTCGATCGTGGCGACCGGCCGGCGCGCCCACGTCGTGGAGACCGACGTGATGCACACCGACCAGCTCGAGCGGCTCGTCGACGAGACGGTCGGGACCCTCGGCCGCCTGGACGTACTCGTCAACAACGCCGGCGGCACCGGGCCCCGGCCCGCGATGGAGACCAGCGAGCGGATGTTCGAGAAGGCGCTGCGGTTCAACGTGACCGCACCGTTTCTGCTCAGCCAGCGCGCAGCGCGGGCGATGGTCGACACCGCCGGCGAGGGCAGCATCGTCAACATCTCCTCGCGCAGCTCCGACATGGTGATGACCTCGTTCGTCGCCTACGGCACCGCCAAGGCCGCGCTGAACATGATGACCCGCAACCTCGCGGCCGAGCTCGCGCCGCGGGTGCGGGTCAACGCGATCAGCGTCGGCGGCGTCGCCACCCAGGGGCTGGCGGTGGTGCTCACCGACGACGCGCTGCGCGCGGAGTACGAGGCCGGTACGCCGATGCGCCGGCCGGGCCGTCCCGAGGACATCGCCTGCGCGGCGCTCTACCTCGCCTCGCCGGCCGCGTCCTGGGTGACCGGCAAGGTGCTCCAGGTCGACGGCGGCGTCGAGGCGCCGGCGATCGCCGTACCCGTGCCGCCGCTCGAGCCGAGCGTCGGGTGACGGGGTGAGAGAGTGACCCGGTGACCGGGCTCCGCGAGCGGCAGCGCGTCGAGCTCCGCGCCCACGTCGACCGGGTCGCGCTGGCGCTGTTCGCCGAGCGCGGCTTCGACTCGGTGACCGTGGAGGAGATCGCCGCGGCGGCCGGGATCTCGCTCAGCACGCTGTTCCGGCACGTGCGCAGCAAGGAGCAGCTGCTGGTCGGCACCACGCGGGTCGGGCGCGCGGCGATCGTCAGCGCCTTCGCCGCGCGGCCCGCCGACGAGCCGGTGGCCGACGCGCTGGCGGCGGCGATCCTCCAGCGCACCGAGCGGTTTGCCCACGAGGGCGGGACGATGGAGCTGTGGCGCCGGGCGATGGCGGCCGCGCCGTCGCGGGTACGCCGGGCCTCGCTGCTCGACGACGAGGAGCGAGGCCGGCTCGTGGAGCTCGTCGGCGCCCGCCTCGGGCTGGACCCCACCGCCCACCTCGAGCCCGGGCTGCGGGTCCGGGTCGCGCTGGCCGCCGCCGAGCACGCCTACGAGCACTGGCTGCTCCACGAGAGCGGCCGGTCCCTGCACGAGCTGACGCGCGAGGCGCTGGCGCAGGTCACCCCGGCATGACGCGCGGGTCGGCGGGTACCGCCGGCCCATGCGAGCGATGGTCTACCGCGGCCCGTACCGGGTCCGCGTCGAGGAGAAGGACCGCCCCCGGATCGAGCACCCGAACGACGCGATCGTGAAGGTCCAGCTGGCCGCCATCTGCGGCTCCGACCTGCACCTCTACCACGGGATGATGCCGGACACCCGGGTCGGCCACACGTTCGGCCACGAGTTCATCGGGGTCGTCGACGAGGTCGGTCCCTCGGTGCAGAACCTCCAGGTCGGCGACCGGGTGATGGTCCCGTTCAACGTCTTCTGCGGGTCCTGCTTCTTCTGCGTCCGCGGCCTCTACTCCAACTGCCACAACGTGAACCCCAACGCCACCGCGGTCGGCGGCATCTACGGCTACTCCCACACCACCGGCGGGTACGACGGCGGCCAGGCCGAGTACGTCCGGGTGCCGTTCGCCGACGTCGGGCCGAGCAGGATCCCGGACTGGCTGGACGACGAGGACGCCGTCCTGATGACCGACGCGCTGGCGACCGGCTACTTCGGCGCCCAGCTCGGCGACATCCACCAGGGCGACGTCGTCGTGGTCTTCGGCGCCGGGCCGGTCGGGCTGTACGCCGCGAAGTCGGCGTGGCTGATGGGCGCGGGCCGGGTGATCGTCGTGGACCACCTCGAGCACCGGCTCGCGATGGCGCGGACCTTCGCGCACGCCGAGACCTGCAACTTCACCGAGCACGACGACGTGGTCGTCCACCTCAAGAAGATCACCGACCACCTCGGCGCCGACGTGGCCATCGACGCCGTCGGCGCCGAGGCCGACGGCAACCTGCTGATGCACGTCACCTCGGCCAAGCTCAAGCTCCAGGGCGGGTCCCCGGTCGCGCTGAACTGGGCGATCGACGGGGTCCGCAAGGGCGGCACGGTCTCGGTGATGGGCGCCTACGGCCCGATCCAGAGCGCGGTGAAGTTCGGTGACGCCCTCAACAAGGGGCTGACCATCCGCGGCAACCAGTGCCCGGTCAAGCGGCAGTGGCCGCGGCTGCTCGAGCACGTCCGCAACGGCCACCTCAAGCCCAACGACCTCGTGACCCACCGGATCCCGCTGGAGCACATCGCCGAGGGCTACCACATCATGTCCGCCAAGCTGGACGGCTGCATCAAGCCGCTCATCGTGACCGACGCAGCCTGAGGAGGTCGTCGTGCCGCTCACCTCTCCCTACTCCGGCGACAAGCCGCCGCTGCCCGAGACCGTCGAGCAGCTCAAGGCGCGGATCCCCGGCTGGGGCGTCGACCTGGACCCGGCCGACCGGCCGTCGTTCCCCCAGGAGTCCCTCGAGCACCGCCCCGAGGGCGCCGTCCGCGGCCTGCCCGCGCAGCAGCCGCACACCGGCTACCGCGAGCGCTCGATCGAGCATGCCGACCTGACCCCGGTCTTCGGCACCGCCCAGCCGCTGCACGGCGTCTCCGGCGCCGTCCGCCGGCTGGCCTACGAGCGCTTCAGCGAGGCACGCACCGCGCACTGGCTGCTCCTCATCGCCGCCGACCGCGTCGAGGTCGCCGGCAGCGTGGCGCGCTCGTTCGCCACCCTGCGCCCGGACAACCCGGTGACCCAGACCGGGATCCGGGCCGAGATCAGCCACCACGGGATCAGGTCCCGTCGTGGTCAGGGCCGCGCCGACGTGAACCACCAGTGGATGGACCCGATCGTCGTGGCCGGGCCCTGGGTGCTGGGCGGCTGGGCCGCCACCCGCGTCGTACGCCGGGTGGTCGGCCGCCGCCGGGACGCCGCCTAGACTGCGCCGGTGCCGCCCCGGACCCGTCGCCCCGCCCGCCCCGACATGCCCGTCCCGGTGGGCGCCCGGGAGGTCTTCACCGACGGCGCCTGCGCCGGCAACCCCGGCCCCGGCGGCTGGGCGTGGGCCCTCGACGAGGCGGTCTACGGGACCGGCCACGAGGCGCCGTCGACCAACCAGCGGATGGAGATCAAGGCCGCGCTGGAGGCCGTCCGCGCCCTCGACGGGCCGCTGGTGGTCGTCAGTGACTCGACGTACGTCGTGCACTGCTTCCGCGACGCCTGGTGGCGCGGCTGGCGCACCCGCGGCTGGACCAACAGCGCGAAGCAGCCGGTCGCCAACCGCGACCTCTGGGAGCCGTTCATCGACCTCGTGGAGGCCCGCGGCGACGTGGCCTTCCGCTGGGTCAAGGGGCACTCGGGCAACCGGATGAACGACCTGGTCGACCGGCTCGCCGTCGCGGCGTGCAAGGACGGCGGCAGCACCGGCGTCGCCGCCCCGCCCGCCCCGGCCGTGGTCTCCGACGACGCCCTGTTCTGAGTCGGTCCGCCGCCACGTCACCCGCTGAGCGCGCCCACGACGACGGTCGCGTCCAGGTCCTCGTCGCGGTGCACGGTGGCCGCGAGCCCGGCGGCGGTCATCAGCGCGCGGGTCGCGGGGGCCTGGGCGGCGCTGGTCTCCAGGACCAGGCGGCCGCCGGAGGCGAGCCACGCCGGGGCCTCCGCCACCACCCGGCGCTGCACGGCGAGCCCGTCGGCGCCGCCGTCCAGCGCCAGCGCCGGCTCGTGCAGGCGTGCCTCGGGCGGCAGCAGGGCGAGTGCCTCGGTCGGCACGTACGGCGCGTTGACCGCGAGCAGGGCGACCCGCCCGCGCAGGGCGGCCGGGAGGGCGTCGTACAGGTCGCCCTCGTGCACGCGGCCCGGGGGCAGGTTGCGGCGGGCGCAGCGGACCGCAGCCGGGTCGAGGTCAGCGGCGTGCACGGCGAGGCCGGGGACGGCGGCCGCGAGCGCGGCGCCCACTGCGCCGGTGCCGCAGCAGAGGTCGACGACCAGGTCGCCGGGCCCCAGCCCGGCAGCGCCGAGGCGGACGACGAGCGCGGTGCGCCGGCGCGGCACGAAGACCCCGGGCGCCACGACCACCCGGGTCCCGTGCAGGACGACGCTGCCGACGACGACCTCCACCGGCGTCCCGGCCACGCGAGCGGCGACCATCCGCTCCAGGTCGTCGTCGTCGCGGGCGGCGGCCCGGAGGAGGGCGGCCTCCTCCTCGGGAAAGACGCAGCCGGCGGCGCGGAGGCGGTCCTCGAGCACGAGTCCATCCTGACCCGCCCCCGGCGGAACGAGAACACGTTATCGTTTTTGAGGTGAGCGCTCCCGACGTCTTCGCCCCGGCCCGGCTCGGTCCGGTCACCCTCCGCAACCGCACCGTCAAGGCCGCGACCTTCGAGGGCCGCACGCCCGAGGGGCTCGTGACCGACGGCCTGATCGACTACCACCTCGCGGTCGCCCGGGGCGGGATCGGGCTGACCACGGTGGCCTACCTCTCCGTGGCTCCGGAGGGGCGCACCCACCGCGAGGTGATCGTCGTCGGCGAGCACTCGCTGGGTGGCCTGACCCGGCTGACCGACGCGATCCACGAGACCGGCGCCGCCGTCGCCGCCCAGGTCGGCCACGCCGGCCCGGTCGCCAACGGCCGCTCCAACGGCGTCAAGGCGATCGCGGCGAGCTCGATGCCGAGCCCGCTGTCGATGCAGATGGTGAAGGCCGCGACCGAGGCCGACCTGACCCGCGTCACCAAGGCGTACGTCGCCGCGGCCCGCACGCTGGTGCGCGCCGGCTTCGACGTCCTCGAGCTGCACATGGCGCACAGCTACCTGATCTCCTCCTTCCTCGCGCCCGGCCTGAACCGGCGCAAGGACGGCTGGGCCGGGTCGCTCGAGAACCGCGCGCGGCTCGGCCGCCAGGTGGCCCGCGCGGTGCGCGACGAGGTCGGCGACGAGGTCGCGGTGACGGCGAAGGTCAGCCTCAGCGACGGCTTCAAGGGCGGCGTCACCACCGCGGACGGCCTCGCATTCGCCCAGCTGCTGGAGCAGGACGGCACCGTCGACGCACTGCAGATGAGCGGCGGCAGCTCGCTGATGAACCCGATGTACCTCTTCCGCGGCGGCGCCCCGGTCAAGGAGTTCGCGGCCTCGATGCCGCTGCCCGTGCGGCTGGGGATGCGGACGCCGGTCGGCAGGTCGTTCATGAAGACCTACCCCTTCGAGGAGGCCTACTTCCGCGACAAGGCGCTGCAGTTCCGCGCGGGGCTCTCGCTCCCGCTGATGCTGCTCGGCGGCATCAACCGCCGCGACACCATGGAGCAGGCGATGGCCGACGGGTTCGACTTCGTCGCCATGGGCCGCGCCGTGCTGCGCGAGCCCGACCTGGTCAACCGGCTGCAGTCCGAGCGGGTCGAGTCCGGGGTCTGCATCCACTGCAACCGGTGCATGCCGACGATCTACTCCGGCACCCGCTGCCCGATCATCGACCTGGAGCTGGCCGCCCACCGCGATCCCCTTCCGCAGATCTAGAACGTGTTCTAGTCTGCGACCCATGTCACAGGTCATCCCCGAGAAGCCGCTGCGGGTCGTCGTCTGGTCCACCGGCACCATCGGGCGGCACGCCATCGCCGGCATCGTCGCCCACCCCGACCTCGAGCTGGTGGGGGTGTGGGTCAGCAACCCCGACAAGCACGGCAAGGACGTCGGCGAGCTCGCCGAGCTCGGCCGCGACCTGGGGATCCGGGCGACGACCGACCGCGACGAGCTGATCGCGCTCGCGCCGGACGCGATCGTGCACACCGCGATGGCCGACGACCGCGTCTTCGAGTGCATCGAGGACCTGATCTCGTTCGTCGAGGCCGGCATCGACGTGACCAGCAGCGGCCCGGTGCTGCTGCAGTGGCCCGAGGGGATCCTGCCGCCGGAGCTCATCGCCCGGATCGAGGACGCCTGCGTCCGGGGCGGGGCGAGCCTGCACGTCAACGGGATCGACCCCGGCTTCGCCAACGACATCCTCCCGGTCGTGATGACCAGCCTCTCCCAGCGCATCGACGAGGTGCGGGTGATGGAGATCTGCGACTACTCGACCTACTACCAGCCCGTCGTCATGAACGACCTCTTCGGCTTCGGCAAGCCGCTCGACCAGCCCGCCATGCTGTGGCAGCCCGGCGTCCTCGGTGCGGCCTGGGGCAGCGTCGTCCGGCAGATCGCGGCTGCGCTCGACGTCACCCTCGACGAGCCGCTGACCGAGGAGGTCGACCGCCGCGCCGCCGAGCGGGACACACCGTCGGTCTCCGGCGACATCCCCGCCGGCACGATGGGGGCGGTGCGCTTCCAGGTGATCGGCAAGGTCGACGGCGTCCCGCGGGTGGTGCTCGAGCACATCACCCGCACCGACCCCGAGCAGGTGCCGGAGTGGGAGCGGCCGCCCGCCGGCGTCGACGGCTGCTACCGGGTGAAGATCACGGGCGAGCCGATGATGCAGGTCGACTTCACCCACCACGGCGAGCACGGCGACCACAACGTCAGCGGGATGATCACCACCGCCCAGCGGATCGTGAACGCACTGCCGGCGGTGGTGGCGGCCGCGCCCGGGATCGTCCGGGCGATCGACCTCCCGCTGGTCACCGGCCGGGGCCTGGTGACCCGCTGATGAGCATCCTGGACCGCTTCGCGCTCACCGACCACGCCGCGATCGTCACCGGCGCCGGCCGCGGGCTCGGCGCCGCCACCGCCGTCGCGCTGGCGGAGGCCGGCGCCGACGTCCTCATCTCCGCACGCACCGAGCGGCAGCTCGACCGGGTCGCCGAGCAGGTGCGCGCCACCGGCCGCCGCTGCCTCGTCGTCCCGGCCGACCTCAGCGACCTCGACGCCGTCGCCGGCCTCGCGCAGGCGGCGTACGACGAGTTCGGGCGGCTCGACACGGTGGTCAACAACGTCGGGGGCACCTTCCCGACCGAGTTCCTCAAGACCACCAACGAGTTCCTCAACGAGGCGTTCAGCTTCAACGTCACCACCGCGCACGCGCTCAGCGTCGCGGCGGTCCCGCTGATGCTGAAGTCCGAGCCCGAGGCGCAGAAGAGCATCGTGACGATCAGCTCGATGCTGGGCCGCACCGCCGACCGCGGGTTCATCGCGTACGGCACGGCCAAGGCGGCGCTCGCACACTGGACCAAGATGGCCGCGCAGGACCTCGCGCCCTCGATCCGGGTCAACGGCATCTACGTCGGCTCGATCCTCACCAGCGCCCTGGAGTACGTCGCGGGCCAGCCCGAGCTGATGGACCAGCTGGAGACGAAGACGCCGCTGCGCCGGGTGGGGGAGCCCCAGGACATCGCCGCCGGCGTCCTCTACCTCTCCTCACGGGCGGGGCAGTACGTCACCGGCAAGCTGCTCGAGATCGACGGGGGCATCCAGCAGCCCACCCTCGACCTCGGGTTCCCCGACGTCGGCCCGTAGGGTCCGCGCGTGACTCCCTCGTCCAGCTCGCCCGGCACCTCCACCGCCCTCGCCGTCTCGCCCGACTCGGGCACCCACTGGTCGGCGGAGGGCGCCTGGCCGGTCGCGGAGGGGATCCACCGGATCCCGCTGCCGCTGCCGATGGACGGCCTGCGCGCCATCAACGTCTACGTCATCGAGACCCCCGACGGGCTGGTGCTCGTCGACGGCGGCTGGGCGATCCCGGAGGCGCGCGACCTGCTCGACCGGTGCCTGCGCGGGATCGGCGCCGGGTTCGGCGACATCCGGCGGTTCCTGGTCACCCACGTCCACCGCGACCACTTCACGCTCGCGACCGTGCTCGGCGGCGAGTACGGCGCGGACGTCGCCCTCGGCATCGGCGAGCGGCCGGCGCTGGAGCTGCTGAACGACGAGACCCTGGACAGCAACCCGTTCGTCGACGTGCTGGTCACCGCCGGCGCCCGCGAGGTCGCCGAACAGTGGGTCGCGATGCAGAACGACGAGCAGCCGGACATGAGCATGTGGGCGTTCCCCACCACCTGGCTCGACGGCGACCACCCGATCGACCTCGGGTCGCGCACCGTCGACGCCGTGCACACCCCCGGGCACACGCCGGGCCACTTCGTCTTCGCCGACCAGGCGGCCGGGCTGCTGTTCGCCGGCGACCACGTGCTGCCGACCATCACCCCCTCGATCGGGTTCACCGTGCCCCCGGCCCCGCTGCCGCTCGGCGACTTCATGGCCTCGCTGACCAAGGTGCGCGCGCTGCCGGACCTGCGCGTCCTGCCCGCGCACGGCCCGGTCGCGCCGTCGTCCCACCAGCGGGTCGACGAGCTGCTGGCCTTCCACGAGACCCGCCTGGACCAGAGCCTGGCCGCGCTCGCCGCCGGCACCCGCACCAGCCACGACGTCGCCCAGGAGCTGGCCTGGACCCGCCACGAGCGGGCCTACACCGAGCTGGACCTGTTCAGCCAGGGGATGGCGTCGATGGAGACCAAGGCGCACCTCGAGCTGCTCGTCGCGCAGGGGCGGGCCACCCGCACCGAGGACCCCGACGGCGTCCTCTTCACGGCAGGTCCCTGACCCCCTGGTCCGCCGAGTCGGCGTGAGTTGTCCGCCGAGTCGGCGTGAATGTTCGCCGAGTCGGCGTGAATGTTCGCCCAACTCGACCGGGAGGTCGGCCCAACTCGACCGGGAGGTCGGCCCAACTCGACCGGGAGGTCGGCCCAACTCAACGGGGGGTCGGGGGCCGGCGCATCGGCAGGTGCGGGATGCCGTCCTCGAGGAACTCCGGGCCGCAGACGGCGTACCCGAACCCGGCGTACCACCCCGCCAGCGGGGACTGCGCGTCGAGGACCGACGCCCGGTCGCCGACCGCGTCGATCGCGGCGCGCAGCACCGGCTCGGAGAGCCCCCGGCCGCGCGCCTCGCGGGCGAGCACCACCCGGCCGACCCGGGCCTCGTCGCCGTCGTCCAGCACCCGCGCGTACCCGGCCACCGCGCCGTCCAGCAGGCCCACCACGTGGCGGGTGCCGGGCTCGGGGTCGCGGCCGTCGAGGTCGGGATAGGGGCAGGCCTGCTCGACGACGAACACCGCCTGCCGCAGCCGCCACACGTCGTACGCCGTCCTGGCGTCGAGCTCGTCGAACCTCAGCACCCGGATCTCCACGCAGGCGAGTCTCACACGGACTCGCCGGGCCTCGTCGCGGGTGGGTGGCTAGGGTGGCGGGACACGACAGGGGAGCACGCGCGAGCGTGCTGAGAGTGCGGACCAGCCGCAGACCCTCGAACCTGCTCCGGTTAGCACCGGCGAAGGGAGCTCGGAATGAACCTGTGCACCCGTGCGCGCCTCCAGATGGTCTCGATCACGGTCCCGCTGACGCTGCTCGCGGCGTCCTGCTCGCTGGGGGGAGGTGCGGACGAGGGCGGATCGGACGGCGACAGCACCGGGAGCGGGCCGGACACGGTCGTCCTGGTGACCCACGACAGCTTCGCGCTGCCCGAGGAGCTGGTCGCGTCCTTCGAGGAGCAGAGCGGCCTCGAGCTCGAGGTGCGGCCGTCCGGCGACGCCGGCGCGCTGACCAACAAGCTGGTCCTCACCAAGGACAGCCCGACCGGGGACGTGGCGTTCGGCGTCGACAACACCTTCGCCTCCCGCGCGGTCGACGAGGGCGTGTTCGCCTCCTACGCGCCGACGCTGCCCGAGGGCGCCGCCGAGCTCGAGCTGCCCGGCGACGAGGACGACGCGCTGACCCCGGTCGACACCGGCAACGTGTGCGTGAACGTCGACGACACCTGGTTCGAGCGGGAGGGCATCGCCCCGCCGCGCACGCTCGCCGACCTCGCCGACCCGGCGTACCAGGACCTGCTCGTGGTCCCCGGCGCCGCGACCAGCTCGCCGGGGATGGCCTTCCTGCTGGCGACCATCGCCGAGTTCGGCGAGGCGTGGCCGGCGTACTGGGCCGACCTCGTCGACAACGGGGTCAAGCTCACCTCGGGCTGGTCGGACGCCTACCAGGCCGACTTCACCCAGGGCGGCGGGAAGGGCGACCGCCCGGTGGTGGTCTCCTACGACTCCTCCCCGGCGTTCACCGTCGACGGCGAGGGCGGGACGACGACCAGCGCGCTGCTCGACACCTGCTTCCGCCAGGTGGAGTACGCCGGGGTGCTGGCCGGCGCGGAGAACCCCGACGGCGCCGAGCAGGTGGTCGACTTCCTGCTGAGCCAGGAGGTGCAGGCGGCGCTGCCGACCAGCATGTACGTCTTCCCGGTCTCCTCGGACGTCGAGCTGCCGGCGGAGTGGGCGGAGTTCGCGCCGCAGCCGGACGCGCCGTACGACGTCGACCCGGACGCGATCGCCGCGAACCGCGACGACTGGCTGCGCGAGTGGAGCGACGTCACCAGCCGATGAGCCTCCCGGCAGCCGGTCCGGCGGCGACCCGGGCGCTCACCCTCGCCGGCCTGGCCCTCGGGCCGGTGCTGGTGCTGGGCGTCTTCTTCGTGCTGCCGGTGACCGGGATGCTGGCCCGCGGATTCTGGGCCGACGGGTCCTTCGACCCGGGCGCGGTCGCCGACGTCCTGGCCCGGCCGCGGGTGCACCGGGTGCTGTGGTTCACCGTGTGGTCGGCCTCGGCGGCGACCGCGCTCTCGGTGCTCCTCGGCCTGCCGGCGGCGTACGCGCTGCACCGGCTGGACTTCCCGCTGCGCCGGCTGGTGCGCGCGGCGCTGCTGGTGCCGTTCGTGCTGCCGACCGTCGTGGTCGGGGTGGCGTTCAAGCAGCTGCTGGGGGAGTCCGGCCCGCTCGGCCCGCTCGGCGGGCTCGGGCTCGACGGCTCCCCGGTGGCGATCGTGCTGGGGCTGACGTTCTTCAACGTCTCGGTGGTGATCCGGGTGGTCGGCGGAACCTGGGAGTCGTTGGACCGCCGGCCCGCGGAGGCGGCGGCCGCGCTCGGGGCGAGCCCCGCGCAGGTCTTCCGCACGGTGACGCTCCCCGCGCTGCGGCCCGCGATCGTCTCGGCGGCGAGCGTGGTGTTCCTCTTCTGCGCCGCCGGGTTCGGGGTGGTGCTCACCCTGGGCGGGCTGCGCTACGCGACCGTGGAGACCGAGATCTACCTGCTGACCACCAACCTCCTGGACCTGCAGGGCGCGGCCGCGCTGTCGATCCTGCAGCTGGTCGTGGTGACCGTGCTGCTGGCGGTGGCCGGGCGGCTGCGCGCCGTCCCCGACCCGAGCGTGTCCCGCGACCTCGCGCCGGTCCGCCGGCCGCGGCCGGCCGACGTACCCGTCCTGGGCGCGACGGCGGTGCTCCTCCTCTTCGTCGGCGTGCCGATCGCGACCCTGGTCTCCGGGTCGCTGCGGGTCGGCGGGGCGTGGAGCCTCGGCAACTACCGCGCGCTCACCACCGAGGGGTCCGAGCAGGCGCTGCTGGTGCCGGTCACCGAGGCGCTCGCCTTCTCGCTGCGCACCGCGGTGGACGCCACCTGGATGTCGCTGCTCCTGGGGCTGCTGGTCGCGGTCGTGGTCACCCGCCGCTCGCGCTCGCGCGCCGAGCGCCGGGTCCGCGCCACGCTCGACGGCTTCTTCATGCTGCCGCTGGGGGTCTCCGCGGTGACCGTGGGCTTCGGCTTCCTGATCACCCTGGACCGGCCGCCGCTGGACCTGCGCGACACCGCACTGCTGGTGCCGGTCGCCCAGGCGCTGGTCGCGCTGCCGTTGGTAGTTCGCACCCTCGTGCCGGTGCTGCACTCCGTCGACGACCGGCAGCGGCAGGCGGCGGCGTCCCTCGGCGCGAGCCCGCTGCGGGCGGTCCTCACCGTCGACCTGCCGGTGGTGTGGCGGCCGCTGCTCGCCGCGGCGGGGTTCGCGTTCGCGGTGTCCCTCGGCGAGTTCGGGGCGACCTCGTTCCTCGCCCGCGACGACCGGCCGACCGTGCCGGTGGTGATCTTCCGGCTCATCGGCCACCCGGGTGCGATGAACTACGGCATGGCCCTCGCCGCGTCCGTCGTCCTCGCCGCCACCACCGCCCTGGTGATGCTGGCCGTCGAGCGGCTCCGCGTGCCGTCGGTCGGGGCGCTGTGATGCTGCGGGTCGAGGACGTCACGGTGGCCTACGACGGCGTCCCCGCCGTCCGCGACGTCACCCTCGACCTGCCCGACGGCAGCGTCCTGGCGGTGCTCGGGCCCTCGGGCAGCGGCAAGTCGACGCTGCTGCGGGCGGTGGCCGGCCTGGAGCCGGTCGCGTCGGGGCGGATCTCGTGGGACGGCCGCGACCTCGCGCGGGTGCCCACGCACCGGCGCGGCTTCGCGCTGATGTTCCAGGACGGCCAGCTCTTCGGCCACCTCACGGTGGGGCGCAACGTCGGCTACGCGCTGCGGCTGCGCCGGGCGAGGAACACCGCGTCCCGGGTCGCCGAGCTGCTCGAGCTCGTCGGCCTCACCGGGTACGCCGACCGGCTGCCGGCGACGCTCTCGGGCGGCGAGCGGCAGCGGGTCGCGCTGGCCCGGGCGCTGGCCGTCGAGCCGCGGCTGCTGCTGCTCGACGAGCCGCTGTCCGCGCTCGACGCCGGCCTGCGCGAGCGGCTCGCCGGCGACCTGCGCCGGATCCTGCGCGCCGCCGGCACGACCGCGCTGATGGTCACCCACGACCACGAGGAGGCGTTCACCGTCGCCGACCGGCTCGCGGTGATGCGGGACGGCCGGCTGGTCCAGGAGGGCGAGATCGCCGCCGTCTGGCGGGCGCCGGCCGACCCCGCGACCGCGCTCTTCCTCGGGTACGCCGGGGTGCTGACCGGCGCCGCCGCGGCCCGGGTGCTGGCCGTCGCGGGGCTGCCGCCGGCGCCCGCGGTCGCCGTACGACGCTCGGCGCTGACCGTGCAGGGGAGCGTCGAGGACCCCGGAGGACTGGTCGGCACGGTCGTCTCCGCGCGCGCCACGCCGGAGCAGGTGCGCCTCGTCGTCACCGTCGACGGGGTGGGCGACCTGGACGCCGTGGCGCCGCTGGACCGCCACCCCGGAGCCGGCGAGCGGGTCCGGCTGGGGGTCGAGGCGGCCCGGCTGGCACCGATACCCACGGGCAACGTTCAAGAACAGTCCTTACACTGACGTCCGTGTATCGACGCGCCTACGTCCTCCTGATCGGCATCGCGGGCGCCATGGGCCTGTGGGCGGTGATCACCGCCACCGTCCTGGACGAGAAGCTCGGCGACCCGGAGGGCAGCTTCCTCGGCCCGTCGTACATCCGGCTGCCGCTGCTGCTGACCGGCGCCCTCCTGCTCGACCTGGTGCCCCGGATCGTCTGGCAGGCGCGGCTCCGGCCGTCGGCGATGCCTGGCGTGATCCGCGAGCGGCTGCGCACGCACTGGACCCGCGACCGCATCGTCCTGGTCGCGCTCGGGATCATCAG
The DNA here is from genome assembly GCF_014127485.1 of Nocardioides dongkuii. Classification (NCBI taxonomy): domain Bacteria; kingdom Bacillati; phylum Actinomycetota; class Actinomycetes; order Propionibacteriales; family Nocardioidaceae; genus Nocardioides; species Nocardioides dongkuii. The sequence continues at coordinate 551,642 of NZ_CP059903.1, forward strand.
CTTCTACATCACCTACGTCAGCTACCGGAACCTCAAGTCGTTCCTGCCGAAGGTGCGTCCCAACCCCGACGCCCCCGAGGGCGTGATCGAGGCGCTCTCCTACGACCGCGAGCTGCACATCCTGGACCGGGCGCTGTTCTTCGGCCACGAGCCGGCGACGGTCCTGCACGAGGTGCTCGGTACCAACGTGACCGCGCACGTGCTGTCCTACATCTACCTGTGGTTCCTGCCGATGGTGCCGCTCGGCGTCACCGCCTGGCTGGTCTGGTCGCGCAACATGTCGTTCGGCTACTGGTTCGTGACCTCCCAGTGCATCGCCTGGACGCTCGGCACGATCTCCTACTACGCGCTGCCGACCATCGGCCCCGGCCTCGAGTACGTCGCGCTCTACAACGACCTCGCGCACACCCCGACGCGCTCCCTGATGTACGGCCTGGTCGAGGACAGACAGGGAGTGCTCGCCGGGGTGGGGGAGATGCAGACCGTCGCGGGCTTCGCCAGCCTGCACACCGCGATCACGCTGCTGCTGGCGCTGATGGTGCAGTTCACGATCGACAGCAAGATCGCGAAGTGGGCGGTCTGGGTGAACTTCGGGCTCACCGTCGTCGCCACCCTCTACTTCGGCTGGCACTACGTCGCCGACGACCTCGCCGGCATCCTGATCGCCCTGGTCGCCTTCTACCTCGGTGGCGTGGTCACGGGGCAGGACTTCACCAAGCCCGCGCGGCGGAAGGCGGCGGCCGAGCCCCTGCCCGACGACGAGGCCTATAGAACTACAACGATGTAATTCACAAGCCGACACGCCGTGACTTCTGAGAAAGTTGGGCAAAATGTGGCGGATGTGACGGAAGTTGCCTAACGTGACGGCGTGCCCCGCCGTCGGATCGTCCCTGCCCTCGTCCTGAGCGTGTCCCTCGTCGCGGCGTCCGTCACCGGTTCCGTCGGCGCTGCCGCCGCGGACGACCCGTCCGACGCGGGCGCGGGGACGCCGACCCGCGCCGAGGTGCTCGACGCCCGGGCCGCCGCCGACGCGGCGGCCGGCACCGTCGCCGGCGTGCAGGCCCGGCTCGCGGTCGCCGGTGCCCGCCTCCAGCAGACCCAGGTCGACGCCGCCCGCGCGGCGGAGGCGTTCAACGGCGCCCGCTGGCGGGCCCAGGAGGCACGCCGCGAGGTCCGCGACGCGAGCGCCCGCTCGGACACGGCCGCCCGCGACCTCGAGTCGCACCGGGCGGCGTACGCCGGCGCGCTGACCTCGTCGTACGGCCGGGCGCCGGAGCTCTCCGCGCTCGCCGCCGTCACCCACGCCGACGGTCCCGCGGCGGTGCTGGAGACCTCCGCGTCCCTGCAGACCGTGCAGCGCGCCCTCGACGAGCGGTACGACGCGTTCCGCGCGGCCGCCACGCTCGCGCAGGTCGCGACCGACCGGGCCGAGGACGCCCAGGACGCCGCCGACGCGGCCGCCGAGGACGCCCGCGCCGCCCGCGACCGGGCCGCGGCCGCGGCCGCCGCCGCAGCGGCAGAGGCGCAGGCCGTGGCCGCTGAGCGCGCGCGGCTGCTCGGGGAGCTCGCCCGGCTCCAGGACGTCAGCCTCGAGCTCGCCGAGCAGCGGCAGGCCGCGCTCGAGGCGAGCGCCCGCGAGCAGGCCGCCCAGGCGGCCGCTGCTGCTGCCGAGACCCCGGCAGCCGCACCGGCCGCTCAGCCGGCCCAGCCGGCGCAGCCGCAGCCCGCGCCCGCCCCGGCCCCCGCGCCCCAGCCGCAGCCCGCGCCGGAGCCGCAGCCGGCCGCCCCCGCCCCCGCGGCCGGGGTGCCCGCGGTGCTCGCCTTCGCCCGCGCCCAGCTCGGCGAGCCGTACGTCTGGGCGGCCGCCGGCCCGTCGTCCTGGGACTGCTCCGGGCTGACCATGGGCGCCTGGGCCGCGGCGGGGAAGAGCCTGCCGCACTACTCGGTCGCCCAGTACGAGCAGTCCACCCCGGTCTCCGTCAGCGACCTGCGGCCCGGCGACCTGGTCTTCTGGGGCGACACCGGCAGCCCGTCCTCGATCTACCACGTCGCGCTGTACTCCGGGAACGGCCGGATCATCCACGCGCCCCGCACCGGCCGGCCGGTGGTCGAGGAGTCGATGTGGGCCTGGCCCCCGACGTTCTTCGCCCGCCCCTGATCCCGATCCGTACCGCGATCCACGCCACCACGGCCGAGGTCTGACCGGCCGGACCCGTGGGTAACGTGGGGCCCATGGCGACCGACGTGGCACCCGAGACCGTGACGCCGTCCTCCGTGGAGGACGTCCCCTCGACCGGACCGGGGGCGACGCCCGCGACCGACACGGACGCCGACGTCGAGGAGCGCTCCGGCTACGTCCGGCCCGCGATCGACGTGCCGGCGCTCACCGCGCTGCTCGACGGCAAGTACGCCGAGGCGCGCAACCTGGTCCGCACGAACCTCGCCGAGTACGCCTCGGTCCTCGAGGACGCCGAGACGATGTCCACCGACGACTTCCGCGAGCGGGTCAAGGAGGTCGTGGTCGAGATGGCCGCGACCGGTCAGACCGGCATGGGCTTCCCCGAGGAGTACGGCGGCGGCGGCGACATCGGGGCGTCCGTGGCCGCCTTCGAGACGCTGGCGTACGGCGACCTGTCGGTGCTGGTCAAGGTGGGCGTGCAGTTCGGCCTCTTCGGCGGCGCGATCCTGCAGCTCGGCTCGAAGCACCACCACGACGCCTACCTCACCGACCTGATCACCGGGAAGCTGATGGGCTGCTTCGCGATGACCGAGACCGGCCACGGGTCCAACGTGCAGGCGCTCGGCACCGTCGCGACGTACGACGTGGTGACCCAGGAGTTCGTGGTCACCACGACCCGCGAGGACGCCCGCAAGGACTACATCGGCAACGCCGCCCGGCACGCGCAGCTCGCCGTGGTGTTCGCCCAGCTCGAGGTGGCCGGCGGGTCCGAGGGCGTGCACGCCTTCGTGGTGCCGATCCGCGACGAGCACGGCGACCCGATGCCCGGCGTGCGCATCGAGGACGACGGCCTGAAGATGGGCCTCAACGGCGTCGACAACGGCCGGCTGTGGTTCGACGGCGTCCGCATCCCGCGCACCGCGCTGCTCAACCGGTTCGCCGACGTCACGCCGGCGGGGGTCTACGAGAGCGCGATCGAGAACCCCAACCGGCGCTTCTTCACGATGCTCGGCACCCTCGTGCAGGGCCGCGTCTGCGTCGGCGGCGCCGGCATCAACGCCGCCAAGGTCGCGATCACCCTCGCGGTCAAGTACGGCCTGCGGCGCCGCCAGTTCGAGGCGACCAGCGCGGACGAGGAGGAGCTGCTCCTCGACTACGGCCTGCACCAGCGCCGGCTGCTGCCGCTGCTCGCGCGCACCTACGCGATGCACTTCGCCCAGGAGGTCGTCGCCGGGCAGCTGCACGACGTCACCTCCGGGCTGGTCACCGACGAGCACGCCAAGCGCGAGCTCGAGTCGCGCGCGGCCGGCACCAAGGCGCTCGGCACCTGGCACGCGACCGAGACCATCCAGGAGTGCCGCGAGGCGTGCGGCGGCGCCGGCTACCTCGCGGTCAACCGGTTCGCCGCGCTCAAGGCCGACACCGACGTGTTCACGACCTTCGAGGGCGACAACCACGTCCTGCTGCAGCTGGTCGCCAAGGGCCTGCTCACCGACTACGCCAGCGAGTTCGAGGACATGGACCAGCTCGGCATGGTCCGCTTCGTCACCGGGCTCGCCGTCGAGACCGTGATCGAGAAGACCGCCGTCCACAAGCTCCTCCAGCGGCTCAAGGACGTGCTCCCCGGCGGGGACGAGTGGGACCAGGAGGCCGGGCTGCTCGACCCGGACTACCAGCTCGCGATGTTCCGCTTCCGCGAGGAGCACATGCTCTCCGGCGTCGCCCGGCGGCTCAAGCGCGGCATGGACGGCGGCATGAACCCCGGCGAGGTGTTCTCCCGCGTGCAGGACCACGTCATCGGCGCCGCCCGCGCGCACGTCGACCGGCTGGTGCTGGAGGCGTTCATCGAGAAGACCCGGGCGATGCCCGAGGGCGACAACCGGGTCGCGCTGAACCTGCTCTGCGACCTCCACGCGCTCTCCACCATCGAGGCCGACCGGGCCTGGTTCATGGAGCACGGCCGGCTCTCGTCGTCCCGGTCCAAGGCGATCAGCCGCGAGATCGGCAGCCTGTGCCGCAAGCTCCGCCCGCTGGCCGACGACCTCGTCGACGCGTTCGCCGTCCCGCGCGCGATGCTCCGCTCCCCGGACCTGCTCGGCTGAGCCAGTGTGGTGAGGGTGGAGCCGTGAGGCTGCTGGGCGGCTGGGCCGACGACCCGGTGTACGCCGCGGCGTACGACTGGAGCGTGGAGCACCCGCGCGCCGGACGGGTGGCCTGGCGGCTGGGGATGGGCAGCGACCTGCGGCTGCTGTACGCCGCGGCGGGGGAGATCGGCGCGCAGCCGCGCGGCGCCCGGGTGCTCGACGTCCCGTGCGGCGGCGGGGTCGCGGTGCGGGCGCTCTCACCGGGGCAGGGGGTCGACTACGTCGCCGCCGACCTGTCGCCGGCGATGCTCGCCCGCACCGCCCGGCGCGCGGAGCGCTGCGGGGTCGCCGACCAGGTCACCACGGTGCGGGCCGACGTGGGCGAGCTGCCGTTCGGCGCCGCGGCGTACGACCTGGTCGTGACGTTCGCCGGCCTGCACTGCTTCCCCGACCCCGCCCGCGCGGTGGCCGAGCTCGTGCGGGTGCTGCGCCCGGGCGGCGTGCTCACCGGCAGCGCGTTCCTCAACGACACCGGGCTCCGCTACGAGCCGTCCCGGCGGGTCGGCCGGCGCACCGGCCTGCTCGGCCCCGGCTGCACCGGCGACCAGCTCACCGCGTGGCTGGCCACCCTCGGCGTCCGCGACCTGACGCTCACGACCAGCGGCGCGCTGGCGTACTTCCGCGGCGTCCGCGCGGCCTGACCGCTCAGGCCCCAACGCCGAGTCGGCGTGAATGTCCGGTTTCCCCACAGGCGAGCTGTGGAGAACCCGGACATTCACGCCGACTCGGCGGAAAAAGGGGGACTCAGTCGGTGGGGTTGCGGCGGAGGACCGTGAGCGGGGGGTCGGAGGTGGTGTCGACGACGGTGTAGTCGGAGCGGAGGTGCTCAGCGAGGACGTCGGTACGCAGCGCCCGGCCCCGGCTGAGGGCGCGGGCGTCGTGGCCGACGACGAGCACCACGTCGGGGGTGTTCGCGGGGTCCTCGAGCCAGCGCACCCCGCGCCGGTTGCCGTCGCCCCAGAACGTCAGCCAGAGCATCGGCGAGCCGACGCGGACGTCCGCCATCAACGGGAACGCCGGCGCGGCGACGCCCAGCACCCGGTCGCCCGGGTCGGCGTGCTCGGCCAGCGCGGCGCGCACCGTGCGGATCGAGTCGACGTAGCCGGGGGCGCCGACCATGCCGGCCCAGGCCCCGGACGACACCGAGGTGTCGGCCCGGCCGACCGGCACGGTGGGGAAGGTGGTGGCGGAGGCGATGCCCGCCATGGCGGCGACGGTGGCGACGGCGGCGGCCGCCCCGACCGGCCAGCGGGCGGGCTCGGCGGCCTCGATCGCCGTGAGCACCAGGACCAGCAGGGCGACGGCCAGCCCGGCCCCGGCGATCCCGCGCGAGGGGCCGGAGGCGGTCGACGCGGCCAGGAGGGGGGTGACGACGAGACCGACGCCGAGCCCGAAGGACCCGACGGCGAACAGCGACCGGCGCCCGTGCCGGGCCAGCCAGGCCAGGCAGGGGACGAGGAGCACCCCGACGGCCGCGGCGCTCGCCTGCAGGGAGGTGGCGCCGATGTCGCCGGGGAGCGTCAGCGCGGTCGTGGCCTCCGCCGGGAGCGGCCGCCACGCCACCCGCAGGACCGGGACGAGGGCGGCGACGGGCAGGACGGCGAGCGCGGCGCCGGGGATCCACGAGCGGGGCCGGAGCAGCACGCCCGCGGTGACCAGCGCGGCGAGCGCGAGCAGCACCAGGTACGTCGGGGTCAGCAGCGGGGAGGCCAGCGCGTGGAGGTTGTTCTCCAGCCGCTCGGACCCGGGCGTGATCGCCGCCCGGGTGTCCTGCATGTAGGAGACGGCGTTGCGCAGCCGCCCGACGCCCGGCACGGCCAGCACCCACAGCCCGAGGACGAGCAGCGGCGCCGCCGCGGCCGCGAGCAGCGGGAGCCAGAGCCGGGCCGAGAGCCAGACCAGGGAGACCACGCCGAGGACCAGGCCCGCCGGCAGCCACTGCGGGTTGGCGAGGGTGCCGAGGCCCAGGGCCGCACCGCACACGACGGCCCACCGCCGGCTGCCCGTCTCCACGGTCGCGGCGAGCGCCCCCGCCGAGAGGACGCTGCCGAGGATCGGCACGGTGTTGTAGCTGAGCACCGGGATGCCGTAGGGGATGGCCAGGCAGGCGACGGTGACGGCCGCGAACGCGGCCGGCGGGCCGGCGACGGTGCGCAGCGCCCGGTAGGCGAGGACGCCGACGGCGACGGTCGCGACCAGGAACGCGGCGCGCGCCGCCAGCACCAGGCCGCCCAGCCCGAACAGCTGGTGCCAGAGCCAGACGAAGGGAGCGCCGTGGAGCGCCCCGAGCGACTGGGGGTTGAGCTCGTCGACCAGCGGCAGGTCGCCCTGCGCGATCCGCAGCTGGAGGGCCACCACGTAGCCGCCGTCGCCGGTGTCGATCCCGACCCGGATCCAGGCCGCGGCCCAGACGACGACCAGGACGCCGGCGGCCAGGACGACGGCGCGCTCCAGCCGGGCCCGGCGCGTCGCGGTCACGACCGGACCCTACAAGTCCCGGCTCGCGCCGGGACCTGCTCCAGGTGCGAGTCCGGACTTAGTGGATCGCGTCCGGGTTGTCCTTGAGGCGCTGGAACGACGCGCGGACCTCGGCCTCGGCCTCGGTGCGGCCGACCCACTCGGCACCCTCGACGGACTTCCCGGGCTCGAGGTCCTTGTAGACCTCGAAGAAGTGCTGGATCTCGAGCCGGTCGAACTTCGAGACGTGGCTGATGTCGCGCAGGTGCTCGAGGCGCGGGTCGGTCGCCGGGACGCACAGGACCTTGTCGTCGCCGCCGGCCTCGTCGGTCATCCGGAACATGCCGATCGCGCGGCACTTGATCAGGCAGCCCGGGAACGTCGGCTCCTGGAGGATCACCATGGCGTCCAGCGGGTCGCCGTCCATGCCGAGGGTGTCCTCGATGTAGCCGTAGTCGGCGGGATACTGCGTCGAGGTGAACAGGGTCCGGTCCAGGCGGATCCGCCCCGACGCGTGGTCGACCTCGTACTTGTTGCGCTGGCCCTTGGGGATCTCTACCAGCACGTCGAACTCCAGCACGTATTCCTCCGCCGTCCCGGCCCGGGCGGGCCGTGTGAAATGTCGAGTCCCGCGCAGTGTCCCTCACAATGGGCGCAACTGCGAAGTGAGGAAGGGGACGGAGTGGTCCGACGTGACGCAGGCCACGGTGCGCGCACCGAGGCCGGACGGCTCCGCACCTGGCTCGCACTGCTCGTCGTCCTGGCGCTGACGACCGGGATCGCGGCGACCTACCGCTACGACCTCGCCGACCGCTGGTTCCCCCGCGACCCCGCCGGACCGGTCGACCCGGCCGCGGTCGCGCCGCCGTCGGGGCTGGACCTGCCCGCCCTGGTCGCCCCCTCCGCCGTCGCCGCCCCGGTCGCCGCCCGCCCGCCCGACGAGGCAGCGGTACGCCGGGCGCTGGCGCCGTACCTCCGCGACCGCGACCTCGGGCGCCACGTCCTCGCCGCCGTCGGCGGCCTGCGCGGCCCCGCGACGTACTCGCTGGGCGGGGGCACCGCGATCCCCGCCTCGACGACCAAGCTGCTGACCGGGCTGGCCGCGCTCTCGGCGCTCGGTCCGACCCGGACCTTCGAGACCCGGGTGGTCCGGACCGGACGCCGGGTGGTGCTCGTCGGTGGGGGCGACCCGTTCCTCGCCTCCACGCCGCCGACCGCCGAGGACCCGGCCTGGCCGGCGCGCGCCGACGTCACCACGCTGGCCAAGCAGACCGCCCGCGCCCTGCTGGCCGACGGCGTCTCGTCGGTGCGGGTCGGGTACGACGACTCCCTCTTCACCGGGCCGGCGGTCAACCCGCACTGGCCGGCCGACTACCTCCCCGACGGCGTGGTCGCGCCGATCACGGCCCTGTGGGTCGACGAGGGCCGGCCGGCCACGGGCGTCGGCCGGGTCGAGGACCCCTCCCGGAGCGCGGGCCAGGTGTTCGCGGCCGCCCTGCGCGACTCGGGGATCACCACGGTGGGCGACCCCGGGACGGCGACCGCCCCCGCCGGCGCGACGCCGGTCGCCGAGGTGCGGTCGGCGCCGCTGGACCAGATCGTCGAGCAGTCCCTGCTGGTCAGCGACAACGAGGCCACCGAGGTGCTGCTGCGCCACGTGGGGCTCGCCGCCGGGGGCGAGGCGAGCTCCGCCGCGGGCGGCCGCGGGGTGCGGGAGGTGCTGCGCGATCTCGGCGTCCCCGTGACCGGCCTGGTGCTCCACGACGGCAGCGGCCTGTCCCGGGAGAACCGGATCGCCCCGGCGACCCTGCTCGGCGTGCTCCGGCAGGCCGCGACCGGGTCGCCCGCGCTGCGCTCCGTGCTCGGCGGCCTGCCCGTCGCGGCGTTCAGCGGCTCGCTGGCCGGCCGGTTCGACCAGGGGGCGCCCGAGGGGCGCGGCCGGGTGCGCGCCAAGACCGGCACCCTCACCGGCGTCAGCAGCCTGGCCGGCATCGCGACCTCCGTCGACGGCACCCCGATGCTCTTCGTGCTGATGGCCGACCGGATCCGCCCCGAGAACACCCTGGACGCCCGCGCCGCGATCGACGGCGCCGCCGCGGCGCTGGGCGCCTGTGCGTGCGCGGGTACGGTCGTGCCATGACGCGGGAGATGGTGGACTGGGACCTCGCTGTACGGATCGCCTCCGGGATCGCCGGGGACGGCCCGACGGTCTCCCGGGACGAGGCGGCAGAGGCCGTCGAGGAGCTGCGGGCCGGCGCGAACCGGTCGACCGGCCTGGTGCGCGAGTTCACCGGGCTCGACGCGCCCGACGGCACCGCCCCCGTGCTGGTGGTCGACCGCCCCGGCTGGGTGCAGGCGAACGCGGACGGCTTCCGCACGGTGCTGGGTCCGCTGGTCGACACCCTCATCGACAAGAAGCCGCCGTCCGCGTTCGCGCTCGCCGTCGGCTCCAAGGTGACCGGCGCGGAGGTCGGCGGCCTGCTGGGGTTCCTCTCCAGCAAGGTCCTCGGCCAGTTCGACCCCTTCCACGACCCCTACGGCCGGCTGCTCCTGGTCGCCCCCAACATCGTCCACGTCGAGCGCGAGATCGGCGCCGTGCCCCGCGACTTCCGGCTCTGGGTCTGCCTGCACGAGGAGACCCACCGGGTCCAGTTCACCGCCGTGCCGTGGATGCGCGACCACCTCTTCTCCGAGGTGCGCGCCATGGCCGAGACCGTCGAGTCCTCCTCGCTCCTCGACGACGGGCTCTCCCGGGTGACCGACGCGATGCGCTCGGGCGCCCGCGGCGGCAGCCTCGTGGAGCTGCTCAGCTCTCCCGAGCAGCGCGAGATCCTCGACCGGGTCACCGGGATGATGTCGTTGCTCGAGGGCCACGCCGACGTCGTCATGGACGGCGTCGGGCCGAGCGTGATCCCCACCGTCGCCGCGATCCGCGAGCGGTTCAACGAGCGCCGCAAGGGCGTCGGCACCCTGGACCGCCTGCTCCGGCGGGTGCTCGGGATCGACGCGAAGATGGCGCAGTACCGCGACGGCGCCCGCTTCGTCCGGGCCGTGGTCGACAAGGTGGGGATGGCGGAGTTCAACGCGGTCTGGGAGCGGCCGGAGAACCTGCCGTCCAAGGACGAGGTCGCCGACCCGGAGACGTGGGTACGCCGGGTCCTCTGAGGTCGCCGTGAGCCTGCACCCCTCGGTCGCCGCCGTCCGGCTCGCCGTCCGCCGGTCGCTCGCCGACCTCGACCGCGGCCGCACGGTGCTGGTCGCCTGCTCCGGCGGCGCGGACTCGCTGGCGCTGCTCGCGGCGTCCGTCGTCGAGGGCCACCGCGCCGGGCTCCGGGTGGTGGGCGCGACCGTCGACCACGGGCTGCAGTCCGGCTCCGCCGCGCACGCGACGCTGGTGGTCGACCAGATGGCCGGCCTCGGCGTCGACGAGACGATGGCCGCGCGGGTCCAGGTCGAGGACGGCGGCCTCGGCCCGGAGGCGGCCGCCCGCCGCGCGCGGTACGCCGTGCTCGAGGAGATGGGTCGGCACCTCGACGCCGCCGCGGTGCTCCTCGGCCACACCCGCGACGACCAGGCGGAGACCGTGCTGATGGGGCTCGCCCGCGGGTCCGGCGGCCGGTCGCTGGCCGGGATGCGCCGCTCCTTCGACCGGTACCGCCGGCCGCTGCTCGACGTCTCGCGGGTCGACACCGAGACCGCGTGCCAGGTCGAGGGCCTCCGGTTCTGGCAGGACCCGCACAACACCGACCCGGCGTACACCCGGGCCCGGGTGCGGCACGTCGTGCTGCCGGTGCTCGAGGAGCACCTCGGCCCGGGGGTCGCGGCGACGCTGGCGCGCACCGCCGACCAGCTGCGCGTGGACATGGACCTGCTCGACGACCTCGCCGAGGCCGCGCACGCGCGGCTCGCGGACCCGGTGGACGGCGCGCTGCCGGTGGCCGGGCTGGCCGCGGAGCCGGACGCCGTACGCCGCCGGGTGCTGCGGCTCGCCGCGCTGGCGGCGGGCTCGCCGGCCTCCGAGCTCTTCCACGAGCACGTCCGCGGCCTCGACGCGCTGGTCACCGACTGGCACGGGCAGCGGTGGGTCGACCTGCCCGGGCACGTGCGCGGGCAGCGGTCGGGAGGGGTGCTCCGGGTCGCGAGGCACGCCCCCTAGGCTGAGCGTCATGGACGCAGCCCACGTCGAGGACGACCTCGTGAACGTGCTCTTCACCGAGGCCCAGATCCAGGAGCGGATCGGCGAGCTGGCCCGCCAGATCGAGATCGACTACGAGGGCAAGGACGTCCTCATCGTCGGCATCCTGCGCGGCGCGGTGATGGTGATGGCCGACATGGCCCGCGCGTTCACCCGGCACGTCGAGATGGACTGGATGGCGGTCACGTCGTACGGCTCGGGCACCAAGTCCAGCGGCGTCGTGCGGATCCTCAAGGACCTCGACACCGACATCTCCGGACGGCACGTGATCATCGTCGACGAGATCATCGACACCGGCCTCACGCTGTCCTGGCTGACCTCCAACCTCTCCTCTCGCAACCCGGCGAGCGTCGAGATCTGCACGCTGCTGCGCAAGCCGGAGGCGCTCCAGATGCCGGTCGACGTCAAGTACGTCGGCTGGGACATCCCCAACGAGTTCGTCGTCGGCTACGGCCTCGACTACCGCGAGCGGTACCGGAACCTGCGCGACATCGGCACCCTCGCCCCGCACGTCTACTCCTGACTCCCCGGGTCCTCGCGCGACCGGTCCGGTGAGAGGATCGTGATTGCCCGCGACGTGTACCGTCGTGTGTTCAGGCTTGCCCCAGTCGGAAGAGGACAGTGAAGCGCACAGTCAAGAGCCCGTGGTTGTGGATCGTCGTCGCGGTGGTCGGCGTCCTGCTGCTGCTCCAGTTCCTCACGCCCAGCGAGGGTGGCGACGAGATCGCGGCCTCGGAGATGAGCACCTACGTCGCCGACGGCGACGTCAAGGAGATCACCTTCGTCGACGGTGACCAGGAGATCCGCGCGGTCCTCAACAAGGGGGTGCGCGACTCCGGGTCCGAGGTCTACACCAAGTGGATCGAGGGCACCCAGGGCGAGCTGTTCGAGGCCGCCCAGGCCTCCTACGACGAGGGCGACATCAAGAAGGTCGAGACCGAGGTCGCCGAGCCGAGCATCCTCGGCTCGCTGCTGCTCTCGTTCCTGCCGATCCTGATCATCATCCTGGTCTTCTTCTGGCTCATCAACAGCATGCAGGGCGGCGGCGGCCGCGGCGTCATGCAGTTCGGGAAGTCCAAGGCCAAGCTGATCACCAAGGACATGCCGAAGACGACGTTCAACGACGTCGCCGGCGCGGTCGAGGCGATCGAGGAGCTCGGCGAGATCAAGGAGTTCCTCCAGGAGCCGGCCAAGTTCCAGGCCGTCGGCGCGAAGATCCCGAAGGGCGTGCTGCTCTACGGCCCGCCCGGCACCGGCAAGACCCTGCTCGCGCGCGCCGTCGCCGGCGAGGCGGGCGTGCCCTTCTACTCCATCTCCGGCTCCGACTTCGTCGAGATGTTCGTCGGCGTCGGCGCGAGCCGCGTGCGCGACCTGTTCGAGCAGGCCAAGGAGAACGCCCCGGCCATCGTCTTCATCGACGAGATCGACGCCGTCGGCCGGCACCGCGGCGCCGGCATGGGCGGCGGCCACGACGAGCGCGAGCAGACCCTCAACCAGCTGCTGGTCGAGATGGACGGCTTCGACGTCCGCGGCGGCGTGATCCTGATCGCGGCCACCAACCGGCCCGACGTCCTCGACCCGGCGCTGCTGCGGCCCGGGCGCTTCGACCGCCAGATCCAGGTCGACGCCCCCGACCTCGCCGGCCGCCACGCGATCCTCAAGGTGCACTCGCGCGGCAAGCCGATGGCCGAGAACATCGACCTGCTCTCGGTGGCCCGGCGTACTCCCGGCTTCACCGGCGCCGACCTGGCCAACGTGCTCAACGAGGCCGCGCTGCTCACCGCGCGCAACAGCGAGAAGCTGATCACCAACGCCACCCTCGACGAGGCGATCGACCGCGTCATCGCCGGCCCGCAGCGCCGTACGCGCCTGATGAGCGAGAAGGAGAAGCTCATCACCGCCTACCACGAGGGCGGCCACGCCCTCGTCGCCGCGGCGCTCCCCGGCACCGACCCGGTGCACAAGATCACGATCCTGCCGCGCGGCCGGGCGCTGGGCTACACGATGGTGCTGCCCGACGAGGACAAGTACTCCCAGACCCGCTCGGAGATGCTCGACAAGCTCGCCTACATGCTGGGCGGCCGGGCGGCCGAGGAGATGGTCTTCCACGACCCGACGACCGGCGCCGGCAACGACATCGAGAAGGCCACCAACCTGGCCCGCGCGATGGTCACCCAGTACGGCATGACCGACCGGCTCGGCGCGATCAAGCTCGGCGAGGCCCAGGGCGAGCCGTTCCTCGGCCGCGACATGGGCCACCAGCGCAACTACTCCGAGGACGTGGCGGCGATCGTCGACGAGGAGACCAAGAACTTCCTCGCGACGGCCCACCAGGAGGCCTTCGACATCCTCGAGGAGAACCGCGACGTCCTCGACGACCTGGTGCTCGCGCTCCTCGACAAGGAGACGCTGGACAAGGCCGAGGTCGCCGAGATCTTCACGCCGCTGCGGCGCCGCCAGGCCCGTCCGGCGTGGACCGGCTCGCCGGACCGCAACCCCTCCGACATCCCGCCGATCGAGATCCCGCAGGCGATCCGCGACCGCGCGTCGGCCAACGGACACGCGACCGCCGACGCGCCGGGCGTCATCGTGACGCCCCCCGGTCCCGGCGGCGACGTGCACGGCGGCACGCCGAGCCCCGGGAGCTCGCCGACCCCCGGCGGCGAGGCGCTCCCTCCGGGAGTCTGAGCGTGACCGACCCGATCTCGCGTGCCGAACGGCCCGCGGACCAGATCCCCCCGTTCGACCAGGCGCGGGCGGAGGCGGCCGTGCGCGAGCTGCTCGCCGCGATCGGCGAGGACCCCGAGCGGGAGGGCCTGCGGGAGACCCCTGCCCGGGTCGCCCGGGCGTACGCCGAGGTCACGGCCGGCCTGCGGATGTCCGCCGAGGACGTGCTCACCACCACCTTCGACATCGGGCACGAGGAGATGGTGCTGGTCCGCGACATCGAGCTGTGGTCGATGTGCGAGCACCACCTGGTGCCGTTCACGGGCGTGGCGCACGTCGGCTACATCCCTGCGGAGTCCGGCAAGATCACCGGCCTGTCCAAGCTGGCCCGCCTCGTCGACGTCTACGCCCGCCGCCCGCAGGTGCAGGAGCGGCTGACCACCCAGGTGGCCGACTCCTTGATGAGGATCCTCGAGGCCCGCGGGGTCGTCGTCGTCATCGAGGCCGAGCACCTGTGCATGACCATGCGCGGGGTCCGCAAGGCGGGCGCGCGCACGGTCACCTCGGCGGTCCGCGGGTCGTTCCTCTCCGACCCGGCCACCCGGGCCGAGGCGATGGCCCTGATCCACAGCCCGCGGCGCTGAGGCGCCCCGGTAGCGTCGGGCACGTGGAGCTGCTGCGGCCGGCCGGCCGGCCCCGGGTGATGGGGGTCGTGAACGTCACCCCCGACTCGTTCTCCGACGGCGGGCGCTTCCTGAGCACCGACGCGGCCGTCGCGCACGGCCACCGGCTGCTCGCCGACGGCGCCGACATCCTCGACATCGGCGGCGAGTCGACGCGCCCCGGCGCGACCCGGCCCGTGGTGTCCGAGGAGCTCGACCGGGTGGTGCCGGTGATCCGGGAGCTCGCGGCGGCGGGGGCGGTGGTCTCGGTCGACACGATGCGCGCCGAGGTCGCGGAGGCGGCCCTCGAGGCGGGGGCCACGCTGGTCAACGACGTCTCCGGCGGTCTCGCGGACCCGCGGATGCTGCCGGCGGTCGCCGCGTACGGCGCGCCGTACGTCGCGATGCACTGGCGGGCGCACAGCGACCACATGACCGACTTCGCGACGTACGACGGCCCGGGCGGCGTGGTCGCGACGGTGCGCGGCGAGCTCGCCGCCCGCGTGGACGCCATGCTGGCCGCGGGGATCGCCGCCGACCGGATCGTGCTCGACCCCGGGCTCGGGTTCGCCAAGCGCGGCGAGCACAACTGGCAGCTGCTCGCCGACCTCGCGCCGCTGCAGGAGCTCGGGTTCCCGCTGCTGGTCGGCGCGAGCCGCAAGAGCTTCCTCGGGACGCTGCTCAGCGGGCCGGACGGCTCGCCACGGGCCGTGGAGGAGCGGGAGCACGCGCACGCCGCGGTCAGCGCCCACCTCGCCCGCGCCGGGGTCTGGGGCCTGCGCGTGCACGACGTCCGCGCCACCCGCGACGCGCTGGCCGTCACCGCCGCGCTCGCCCGCCACACGACCGCAGAGCGGTCCCGACAGAGGAGTGAGGCATGAGCGACGAGCTCGCCGTCCTGGGCATCGAGTGCTTCGCCCACCACGGGGTCTTCGACTTCGAGCGGCGCGAGGGGCAGCCCTTCCTGGTCGACCTCGTGCTGGGCCTCGACACCGCTCCCGCGGCGGCCTCGGACGACTTGCAACAGACCGTCGACTACGGAAGTCTCGTGGCCGCGGTGAAGACTG
The DNA here is from genome assembly GCF_014127485.1 of Nocardioides dongkuii. Lineage (NCBI taxonomy): Bacteria > Bacillati > Actinomycetota > Actinomycetes > Propionibacteriales > Nocardioidaceae > Nocardioides > Nocardioides dongkuii. The sequence goes on from NZ_CP059903.1 coordinate 567,013, forward strand.
CCGTGGAGCAGGATCCGGTGGACCTGATCGAGACCCTGGCGCAACGGATCGCGGACGTCTGCCTCGTGGACCCCCGGGTCCACTGGGCGAGGGTCACGGTCCACAAACCGGATGCACCCATCGAGGCGACGTTCCACGACGTCGCCCTGACGATCACGCGAAGGACCGAACGTGACTGAGACCCCCAACCCGCACATCGTCGACGCCGACACCCTCACCGGTGAGATGCGGCCGATCCGCCGCGCGGTGTTGGCACTGGGGTCGAACCTCGGGGAGCGGATGACCGCGCTCCAGGGAGCGGTCAACGCCCTCGCCGACACCCCCGACGTCTGGGTGACCGCGGTGTCGCCGGTCTACGAGACCGAGCCCGTGGACAGCCCGGCCGGCGCCAAGACCTACCTCAACGCCGTCGTGCTCATCGACACGACGCTCGCCGCGACCCGGCTGATGGACCGGGCCCTGGCCATCGAGGACGCCTTCGACCGCGAGCGTCCCGAGGGGGTGGCGAACGCGCCCCGCACGCTCGACGTCGACCTGGTCGTCGTCGGTGACCGCCGCAGCGACGAGGACCACCTCCGGCTGCCGCACCCGCGGGCAGGGGAGCGGGCGTTCGTGCTGAAGCCGTGGTTCGACCTCGAGCCGGACGCCGAGCTCCCCGGGCGGGGCCCCATCGCCGAGCTGCTCGCCGAGATCGGCACCGACGGCCTGGTGCTGCGGGACGACCTGAAGCTCGAGGTCGAGTGACCCGCCGGTGAGCCGGTTCCCCGAACCGCCGCCGGACGACCCGGACGAGCCCAGCGAGGAGCCCGGCGAGGGCCGGCTGCGGCCCACGTCGCCCGCCGTCCTCGCCGCGTGCGCGGTGGTCGGGCTGGTCGGCGGCTGGTCGGTCCGCCCGGTCGCGGAGGCGCTCGGCGGCACCGCGCCGGTCGTCGCCTGGATCCAGCCGGTCTCCCTCGCGGTGGTCGCCGCGATCGTCGGCACCGCCGCCTGGTCGACCTGGCGCCAGCTCCAGGTGCGCCGCGAGCGGCTCGAGCCGCAGCGGGCGCTGAACCGGCTCGCCCTGGCCCGCGCGAGCGCCTACACCGGCGCCCTGGTGGCGGGCGGCTACGGCGGGTACGCCGTCAGCTGGCTCGGCCTGGCCGCGGGCCTGGCCGACGAGCGCGCGCTCCGCTCGGGGCTGGCGGCGGTGGCCGGGATCGCGGTGGTCGTCGGCGCGTTGCTCCTCGAGCGCGCGTGTCGCGTCCGATCCGACGACCCGGAGCCCTAGCCTGCTCCCATGGCTTCCCCATCGGCAACACGCGTCACACGACGCCGCCAGCGCAGCACCCGCCTGACGGTCGCGGTGGCGCTCCTGGTGCTCGCGACGGCCGCCGTCGCCGGCGCGGTCCTCAGCGGCTCCTGGCCCCTGGTCACCGGCGCCGCGATCCTCGCCGTCGTCCTCGGTGCCGCGGCGACCCGCATCACCCACACCGAGCTCGCGCAGACCCGCCGGGACGCCGCCCGGGACCGCGCCGAACAGGCCCAGGCCTACCGGCGCCTGACCGAGGTGCGCACCGCCGAGCACGCGACGTACGTCGCCTCGGTGGAGGCCCGGATCGCCGAGAAGGAGGCCACGCTCGCGAGCCTGCAGGACGCCCTGGGCGAGTCCCAGCTGCGCGCCGCCGACACGACCCGCAAGATGAACGCCGAGGCCCGCCGCGCCGACCTCGCCGAGCGCGACGGCGCCCGCCTCACGACCCGCCTCGACGAGGCCGAGCAGACCGCGGCCGAGGCCGTCGTCCTGGTCGCCGAGCTCGAGCAGCAGGTCGACGTGCTCCGCGCCGAGCTCGACGCGGTCACCGCGGCGTGGCGCGCGTCGGAGGCCGTGCGCAAGCGCGCCTGACCCCCTACGGCAGAATATGGGCGTGATGCCCGAGGACTCCAGGTTCGAGCGCGACCCCGACGAGCTGGTCCCGGAGCCGTCCGGGATCCCTGACGGCTGGACCGTCGAGGCCCCCGACCCCAGCGACCGCTCCGACGTCGACCGGCTCACCGCGCTGCTGCGCGCGCACGAGCGGCACGGCCGCGGCTGGGCGGGATCCGGCGTCGACGACGTGCTCGTCGAGGTCTCCGAGCGCGGCCTGCGGACCCGCGAGAACGTCGTGGTCCGCGACGAGACGGGCGAGATCCGCGCGTGGGGGAGCGTCCACGACCGTGCCGGCGGCCGGATGCTCTTCGTCCACGTGGTCGAGCGCGACCTCCCCGACGAGGTGGCGGACGCGTGCTCCGAGGTGCTCTTCGAGTGGGCGGTCGGCCAGGCCCGCGCCGTCGGCGCCGCCCGCGGCCTGGAGGTCCAGCAGATCGACACCGGCGCCTTCGCCGACGACGACCGCCAGCACCGGTGGCTCGAGGGCGCCGGCTTCACCTGCGTGCGCACCTGGCACCAGCAGACCCGTCCGGTCGACCCCGGCGAGGTGGGGCTGGTGCCCGACCCCGCGGACTGGGAGCAGCGCGGCGTGCGGTTCCGGCGGGTACGCCGTGCCGGCGACGGGATGCCCGACGACGGCGACCTGCGCGAGGTCCACGACGTCCTCGAGGAGGCGTTCAAGGACCACTTCAACTCCCAGGAGGAGACCTTCGACGAGTTCCTCCACCGGCTGCGCGAGGACCCCGGCCACCGCTGGGACCACTGGTGGCTGGCCGAGCTCGAGGGCGACCTCGACGAGGACGGCCGGCCGCGCGCGGTCGGGGCGCTGCTCGGCACCGTCTCGGAGAGCGCCCAAGGCCCCGACGGGTCCTACGTGAGCTACATCGGCGTCCGCTCGGCCGCCCGCGGGCGCGGGGTGGCCAAGGGGCTGCTGCGCACGATCATCGCCGACGCCGCCGCCCGCGGGCGCGACCGCGTCGGGCTGGAGGTGGACGCCGACTCCCCGACCGGCGCCGCCGGGCTCTACACGTCGCTGGGCTGGGAGACGAAGTACGTCACCGAGTCCTGGCACCGCGACGTGCGGGTCGACTGAGTCGACTGAGGGGTCACTCCGCCAGCGAGGCGCGCAGCGCGCGGTGCACGCCGTTGGGCGTGAGCACGCCGACGAACCGCGCGCCGTCCTTGACCCCGACGACGCCTCGGTCGTCGCGGAGCATGGCCGCGAGCGCGTCCTCCAGCGAGCTGCCGACCTCGACCACCGCGCCCAGCGCGCCCGCGCTCACGCCGTCCAGGGGCTCGAGGTGCTCGGCGACGACCATCGTCACGCTGAGCCGGCGCAGGCCGCGGGTCGAGCCCACGAAGTCGGCCACGAAGTCGTCGGCCGGGCGGCCGAGCACCTCGGCCGGGGTGCCGAGCTGCGCCAGCCGGCCGCCGGACGCGAAGACCGCCACCCGGTCGCCCATCCGCACCGCCTCGTCGAGGTCGTGGGTGACCAGCACGACCGTCTTGCCGAGGTCGCGCTGCAGCCGGCGGAACTCGTCCTGGAGCCGGACCCGCACCACCGGGTCGACCGCCCCGAACGGCTCGTCCATGAGCAGCACCGGCGGGTCGGCGGCGAGCGCGCGGGCCACCCCGACCCGCTGGCGCTGACCGCCGGAGAGCTGGTGGGGGTAGCGGTCGGCGTACGTCGCCGGGTCGAGGCCGACGAGCTCCATCAGCTCCAGCGCGCGCCGCCGCGCGGTCGCCTTGGTCTCGCCGTACAGCAGCGGCACGGTCATCACGTTGGTGACGACCTTCTGGTGGGGGAAGAGCCCGACCTGCTGGATGACGTAGCCGATGCCCCGGCGCAGCGCCACGGGGTCGGAGCGGGTCACGTCGACGCCGTCGATCTCGATGGTGCCGGTGCTCGGCTCGATGAGCCGGTTGATCATCTTCAGCGTCGTGGACTTGCCGCAGCCCGACGGGCCCACGAGGCAGACCACCTCACCGCGGCCCACCTCGAGGTGGAGGTCGTGGACGGCGACCGTGCCGTCGGCGTACGTCTTGCCGACGCCGGCCAGCCGGATCATGGCGTCGCCGGGTGCCGGGCCGGTACCTTCCATGACCGTGACCCTACCGACGCAGGGCCCGCCCGCCGACGATCCGACCTGCTACAGCCGGTTCGTCAACGAGTGGCTCTGCTGGCAGTACGTCGAGGACCGGCGCGGCGAGATCCTCGACGCCCTGGCCGAGCACGTCGCGATCACGCTGGCCGCGGTCGCGCTGGGCGTCCTGCTCGCGCTTCCGCTCGCGCTGCTGGCCCGCCGGTTCCCGCGGCTGGAGACCGCCGTCCTGGGGTTCAGCACCGGGCTCTACACGATCCCGTCGCTGGCGCTGCTGCCACTGCTGGTCCCGTTCACCGGGCTGTCGGCGGCGACCGTCGTGATCGGGCTCGGCCTCTACGCGCTGACGATCCTCGTGCGGGCGCTCCTCGACGGCCTGCGCTCGGTGCCCGACGACGTCCGGGAGGCGGCCACCGGGCTCGGGTACGGGCGCGCCCGGCTGCTGGTCCGCGTGGAGCTGCCGCTGGCCCTGCCCGTGGTGATGGCCGGCCTGCGCGTGGCGACGGTCTCGACCGTCGCGCTGACCACGATCGGCACCCTGGTCGCCTACGGCGGCCTCGGGGACCTGATCTCCCACGGGGTGCAGCGCGACTTCCGGTCCGAGCTGCTCACGGCGGCGCTGCTCTGCGTCGCGCTCGCCGCGCTCCTCGACGTGGTGCTCGTCGTGACCCAGCGCCTGCTGACCCCGTGGACGCGGGGGGCCGGCGCGTGAACCTCTTCGCCGAGACCTGGTCCTACCTGCTCGACGGCACGCACTGGACCGGCGACGGCGGCCTCCTCGCCCGGCTGGTCGAGCAGCTCCTCCTGACGGTGACCGCGCTCGGCGCGGCGCTGCTGGTCGGGCTGCCGGTCGCGCTGTGGCTCGGGCACCGGGGGCGCGGCGGGTTCCTCGCCGTCAACATCTCGAACGTCGGGCGCGCGGTCCCGACGTTCGCGCTGCTCGCCATCCTGGTGGCGGCGGACTGGCCGGGGTCGGCGCCGCTGGGTCCCTACGGGCGCGCGGGGCTGGCGACCCTGATCGCCCTCGCCCTCTTCGCGCTGCCGCCGATCATCACCAACGCCTACGTCGGGGTCCGCGAGGTGCCGCACGAGGTCCGGGAGGCGGCCCGCGGCATGGGGATGTCGGAGCGCCAGCTGTTCCGGCGCGTCGAGCTGCCGCTGGCGCTGCCGGTCGTCGCCTCCGGCGTCCGGCTCGCGCTGGTGCAGGTGTGGGCGACCGCGACCATCGCCGCCCTGGTCGCGGGGCCCGGCCTGGGCCGGATCATCACCGAGGGCTTCGCGCGCAACGATTACGCCCAGGGGATGGCCGGCGCGGTGGTGGTGGCGGGCGTCGCCCTGGTCCTCGAGCTGGCCGCCGCCGGCGTGCAGCGGGCCTTCGACCCCCTGCCCCGGGGCCCGGCGCGAGCTCGCGACGACGACGTGTCGGAGCCCGCGGCTACCGTGGCAGGAGCACCCACCGGGGGCTGAGCGGGAACCCCCGCACGCCGGACACGCGTGGCACGCGCCACGGGACACAGAAGGTCGACCAGATGAAGACACGCCGCTCGCTCGCCGCCGCCCTCTCCGTCGGCGTCCTCTCCGTCCTCGCGGCCGGCTGCGCCGGCGACGACCTCGCCGAGGACGACAACGGCCCGTCCGCCGACCAGGGGTCCGGTGCGGGCACCTCGGTGGTCATCGGCAGCCAGTCCTTCGACGAGGCCGCGCTGGTCACCGCGATGTACGAGCAGCTGCTCGAGGAGGAGGGCTACGACGTCGAGACCCGGCTGGTCGACACCCGGCCGGTCTACCTCAACGAGATGCCCGACGCCGTCCAGATCGCCCCGGAGTACGTCGCCGGCGTGGTCGACCAGCTCCACACCGACGCCAACGGGCCCGACGCCGAGCCGATCTCGACCAGCGACGTGCAGGAGACCGTCGACGCGGGCGCGGAGCTGCTCGAGGAGAAGGGCATCACCCTGCTCGAGCCCTCGGCGGCGTACTCCGCCAACGGCTACTTCGTCAGCCAGGAGTACGCCGACGCCGAGGGCGTCACCGCGCTCTCCGACCTCGAGGGCGAGCCGGTCACCCTCGCCGCCGCCCCCGACTGCAAGGGCCGGGCCGACTGCGAGCAGGGCCTGCGCGAGGTCTACGGCATCGACGTCACCCTCGAGCCGCTCGGCTACGCCTCGACCGAGACCTTCCAGGCCGTCCTCGACGGCGAGGCGCAGCTCGGCCAGACCAGCACCCTCGACGTCACCCTCGAGGACCAGGGCCTGCTGATGGTCGAGGACGACCGCGGCATCCAGCCCGCCCAGAACCTCGTCCCCGCCGTGTCCACGGAGTTCCTCGAGGAGCACCCCGACGTCGAGGAGCCGCTCAACGAGCTGATGGGCGCCCTCGACAACGAGACGCTGGGCGAGCTCCTCGTCCGGGTCAGCGTGGACCGGGAGCCGGTCGAGGACGTCGCGCGGTCCTTCCTCCAGGAGCAGGGCCTGGTCTGAGGCGGCTCACCGCGACCCGTCGCGTGCTCGCCGGCAGGCCTCCTCGGCCGCGGCCGGGTCGCGGACCGGCTCCCGCAGCTGCTGGGGTTGCGGGGCGTCGCGCGTGACCTCCCGGGGGGCGGTCCAGGACGCCGCGACGGTGAAGTCCCGGGGCGTGGCGCCGAAGGTGGCCAGCACCGAGGCCGGCAGCCGCCGCGGCCCCCGGGGCTCGGTCAGCACCCAGGCCCGGGCGAGCTCGTCGCAGGGGACCGTCGCGAGCGCCGCGGCCGCGTGCTCCGCGCTGCCCGGGTAGCCGCCGAAGAGCCACGGCTGGCCGGGGGCGTGCGCGCCCCAGGCGTGCAGCAGGCCGGGCGACCTGCCCGTCAGGTCCAGCACCGGCTCGCCCTCCTCGAGCCCGGCGGCGCGGACGGCGGCCGTGGTGTCGCCCAGGTGCCGGGCGACCGCGGGGTGCAGCGTCAGGCCGCTGCCCCGCACGGTGGCCGGCGCGTCGAGCTGCCAGGCCGGGCCGGGCTGGCGGTACGGCGCCACCACGGCCGGGAGCACGACCAGCACGGCGAGCACCTGGGCGCCCAGCAGCAGCGGGGCCAGGACCCACCGGAACCGGGGCCGCCCGGCCAGCGGGGCCACGAGCACCACCGCGAGGAGCACCCAGAAGACGGCGGCCTGCCCGGCGACCCGCCAGTAGTCGTTGTTGGTGCCGAACGCGAACCCGTGCGGCAGCAGCACGAGGAGCCCCGCCACGGCCCACTGGGCGCGGGTGATCCGGCGGACCGCCGGCCGGCCCCCGAGGAGGAGGAGGAGCCCGAGCCCGGCGAGCGGGAGCCCGAGCAGGAGGGAGGCGCTGAAGGGGTCCGCGACGACGAAGACGTCGGCGTCGCCGCGGGTTCCCCACACCGCCAGGCCGACCACCAGCGCAGCGCCGAGCCCGCACGTCACTTGAGTCCGGACGTCGTGCGCCACGCCGGCCAGGGTGGCCAGCGCCGTCCCCGCCGCCACCGCGACCAGCACCCCGGCCTGGGCGAGGCTGGGCTCGTAGGCGTCCCAGCGCAGCGCCGCCCCGAGCCCGTGGCCGCCGTCGAGCGCAGCGAGCAGGTCCGTGCCGTCGCGCAGCCGCCGGACGAACGCTGCGACCGAGCCGTCGATCGCGATCGCGGTGAGGAGCAGCAGGCCCGCCGCCGTCAGCGCCGCGACCGCCAGCCCCCGGAGGTGGACCGTGCCCGCGGCCACGAGGACGACGGCGACGAGGACCGCCAGCGCCAGCGCGGTCGTCGGCTTCGCCAGGAAGGTCAGCCAGCCGCCGACACCGACGAGGACCCAGCCGACCCACGTCGCCCGGTCCCCGGCGGCCCCGGACACGACCAGCACCACGCCGGTGACCGCCACGAGCAGCCCCTGGAGCGACAGGGAGTTGTAGCTGGGGGTCAGCAGCCCGAGCGAGAAGACCCCCGTGGCCGTGGTCGCCAGCCCGGCCGAGCAGACCAGGGCCTGCCACCGGGCCTCGGGGCGCCAGCCCGCCAGGCGGGTCAGCACCTGGTGGGCCAGCACCCAGGCCAGGGCGAGCACGAGCAGCACGTTCACCGTGCGCAGCAGCGCGACGTCGCCCCCGAGCAGGACGTGGAGCGGGTGGTAGACGAAGCCGAACTGCGAGGTCGACGCGGCGTACCTCCCGGGCTCGGAGAGCCAGAGCAGGTAGTAGCCCTCGTCGGTGAGGTCCAGGCCGCGACCGCTCAGCCAGACGAGGGCGACGACCACCGAGAGGGTCAGTGCGCCGGAGACGACCAGGGCCGCCGTGGCGCTCCGGGACCCGTCCTCCTCGTGATGATCGATGCGGCATTCTGGCACGCCAGGGGAGCTGCCTCCCGGCGACGCGGGACGCCCCGGCCGGCGTGTTAGCGTCGCGCGGTGTCGACCTCGAGCCTGCTCCGCCGAGGGGACTCGGTCCCGAGAGTGCGCGGATGAGTCGCCGCAGCCACCTGATCTACCTCGCCATCGGCTTCCCTCCCGCGGCGAAGAGCTCGGCGTACCGGATGCGGGAGACGGCGAACCAGTTCGTCGCCCAGGGGTGGGACGTCACCGTCGTCACCATCGCGCAGAGCTCGTGGGAGCGGGACTTCGGTCTGGACCCGACCCTGCTGGAGGGGGTCGACCCGCGGATCGAGGTCGTCGAGCTGCCCCTGGTCCGTGAGGACCTGGAGACCGACATCCGCACCTACTCCCGGGAGCGCGCGCTGCGCCCGAGCGTGTGGGCCGCGGAGTTCCGCCAGAGCGGGTGGGACGCGTTCCCCGAGCCCATCTACGGCGGGTGGCGCGCGGACCTCGAGGACGCCGTGCGGGACCTGCACGCGAGCAAGCCCGCCCAGCTGGTCCTGGCCACCTGCGTCCCGTACGTGACGATGGCGGCCGCCCACACGCTCTGGCGGACCGCAGGGGTCCCGTACGCCGTCGACTTCCGGGACGGCTGGTCCATCGACGTCATCGGCGGCGAGGAGGCCTTCGCCCCCGACTCCGAGCAGGGCCGCTGGGAGCGCCGCGTGCTCGAGGACGCCCTCTCGCTGTGGCTGGTCAACGACCCGATCGCGGACTTCTACCGGCGGCGGTACCCCGACCTGGCCGACCGGTTCCACGTGGTGCGCAACGGCTACGACGAGGACAGCGTGCCCGCCGGCCTGCACCGGCCCGACCCCGAGGCCGGCCTGGTCTTCGGGCACCTGGGCGTGCTGACCTCGCCGCCGGAGCTCCTGGAGGCGCTGATCGAGGCCTGGAAGCTCGCCCGGCGACGCGACCCGCTGCTGGCCCGGAGCCGGCTCGAGATCCGCGGCCAGGTCGGCTCCGGCGCCCGGCGCGAGGCGAACACCCACATGACCCTGATCCGCGAGGCCGGTCCGCACGGCGTCTCCTTCGGCGGGGCCGCGCCCAAGGCCGACGTCCCCCGGATCTTCGCCGGCTGGGACGTGCTGGTGCTGATGATCATGGGGGGCCGGTACATGACCTCGGGGAAGGTCTACGAGTACGCCGCCACGGGGCTGCCCGTCATGTCGGTCCACGAGGTGGAGCACGACGCCACCACGGTGATGACCGGACACCCGCTGTGGGTGCAGCCGTGCGGCTTCGACGTCTCCCGGCTGGCCGACGCGTTCTGCGCCGCCGCCGCCCTCGCCCTCTCGGCGACGGACGAGGAGCGCGAGGCGGCGAGACGCCACGCGGCCCAGTTCGCCCGGGCCGCGCAGCTGGGGCCGGCGGTGCGGGCGCTCTCCCGGCTGGTCGATCCGGAGGGAGACGCATGAGCACGGTGCTGCTGCTGGCGAAGCTGCCGCAGCCGGCGGCGGTGCTCGCCGAGACCGTGCGGTCCTTCCACGCGCGAGGCGTGCGGGTCGCCCTGAGCACCATGGACGCCGACGACTACGCCGGGGTGGGGCTCGACGAGGTGTGCCACCTGCGCGCGGAGGAGGACGGCTTCGAGCCGGCCTTCTGGAGGACCGTCGACAGCGGGGCGCACTCGGAGCGCATGTGGCGCTACGTCAGCCGGCACGACCGGACCCTGGACCTGGCCGGGGAGGCGGTCCTGCTGGTCGCGCTCGACGGCGGCGCCGTCTACACGGTGTGGGAGCTGGCCCAGCGGCACCCGCGCCCGCCGGCGAGCTTCGGCGCCATCCCCGCCCTCCGGGAGCTGGACCGGCTGCGTGCCGCGGGGGACCTCGCGACCGACGGGGTGCCCGCGACCGCTCCGGCCGGCCCGGTGGAGGACTCCGCGCGCCGGCAGCCGGAGCCCGGGCCGACCCGCCGGCTGCTCGCCCGGTGGCGGCGGGACCCGGCTCCGGCCTGTCTCGACGCGGGCCTGGAGGACGCCCGCCGCATCGAGCTCGCGGTCCCGGTGATCGCCGAGCTGAACGCCACCGGGCACCCGGGGCGGGCCCACGAGCTCGCCGCGCAGGTGGCGGACCGGCTGGGCACGGTGCGGGCGCGCGCGGACCTGTGGGGGCTGGTGGCCTCCCGGGACCTAGTCGAGGGCCGTACGCCGCCCCAGCTGAGGACGGCGTACGCCGCCGAGCTGCGGTACGCCGACCGCCTCCACGCCCGCGGCCAGGTCGACCCGGCCGTCGGGTCGCTGCGGCAGGCGCTCCGGCTGGCCTTCCACCGCACCGCGCACTTCGACTCCCTGACCTCGCCGCTGGCCGCGGACCCGGCCGGGTTCACCGAGCCGCTGCGCGGCAGCGCGGTGGTCTCGGCGCTGACCGCGCCGCGTGGCCGGTCGACGGCGGCGGTGCCGCCCCCGGGGGACCGGCCCGCGAGGGTCCTCGTCCTCACCGGCGGCAACACCACGTTCGTCGTCGACCTGGTCGACCACCTGCGGCGCGGCGGCACCGAGGTGCGGTGCGTCGAGCCGGCCGACCTCCCGGGGGCCGAACGCTGGCTGCGGCGGTCCCGCAGGCTCCTCGTCTCCGAGCTGAGGGGCGACGGCCGGGCCCGGGGCGACGCGGAGGAGGCCCTGCGCCCGCACCTGGACTGGGCGGACGTCGTCTTCGCGGACTGGGCCAACAACGTCGCCCACTTCCTCACCCTGGTCGACCCCGGCTCGACGCGGGTCGTGCTCCGCCTGCACAGCTTCGAGGCGTGGACCGCCTGGCCGCACCTGATCGACTACTCCCGCATCGACAGCGTGGTCTTCGTCAGCGAGCACTTGCGCGAGCTGACGGAGGCGGCCGTGCCGGCCCTCGCCGCCCCGGGCGGGCCCACCCGGCACGTCGTGCCGAACGCCGTCGACCTGCGCCGCTTCGCCCGGCCGAAGGCTCCCGACGCCCGGTTCACCGTCGGGCTGGTCGGGTACGGCCACCTCGCCAAGGACCCGCGGTGGGCCCTCGAGGTCCTGCGCGGGCTGCGCCGCGTCGACGAGCGCTACCGCCTGCTCCTGGTCGGCGACGACCTCACCGTGCAGGGCCGTCCCGGGCTGGTCGGGTACGTCGAGCAGCTGGAGGCCGACCTGGCGGAGCTCGAGCCCCGGGGGGCGGTCGTCCGGACGGGGCGCACCGAGGACGTGCCCGCGGCGCTCGCGGAGGTGGGCGTGATCCTGAGCTCCTCGGTGCGGGAGAGCTTCCACGTGGCCGTGGTCGAGGGGGCGGCGAGCGGGGCGGTGCCCGTCGTGCGGGACTGGCCGTACTTCGCCTCGCTGCACCACGGCGCGTGCACCCTCTACCCGCGCGAGTGGGTGGTCGGCTCGGTCGAGGAGGCGGTGGCGCGGATTCTCGCCACCACGAGCGACGAGGCGACCTGGCGGCGGCACGCGGACGAGGCCGCCCGAACCGCCCACGCGTCGTGGGACCTCGAGCGCACCGGGGGCATGCTCGAGCAGCTGCTGCTGCGCTGACCTGAGGTTCGCGCCCCAGGGGCGCACCTGAGAGCATGTCCGGGGCCTGATCGACCCTCGCCACCAGGAGGACCAGCATGTCCGGCACCGAGCGCTCGCCCATCCCGGCAGCGAAGCCCGTCATCGACGAGGTCGACATCGAGGCCGCCGTACGCGTGCTGCGCAGCGGCATGGTGGTGCAGGGCCCCGAGGTCAAGGCCTTCGAGGAGGAGTTCGCCCCGCTGGCGGGCGCCGCCCACTGCGTCGCGGTCAACTCCGGCACCTCGGCGCTGCACCTGTCGCTGCTGGCGCTGGGGCTCGGCCCCGGCGACGAGGTGATCGTCCCGTCCTTCACCTTCGCCGCGAGCGCGAACGCCGTCCGCCTGGTGGGGGCCGAGCCGGTCTTCGTCGACATCCAGCGGGGCTCCTTCAACCTCGACCCGGCCGCGGTCGAGGCCGCGGTGGGGCCGCGCACCGCGGCGATCATGGCGGTGCACCTCTACGGGCTCCCCGCGGACCTGCCCGCGCTCCTGGCCGTCGCCGGACGGCACGGGCTGGCGGTCGTCGAGGACGCCGCGCAGGCGCACGGCGCCGCCGTCGACGGGCGGCCGGTCGGTGCCTGGGGCCAGGCCGGGTGCTTCAGCTTCTACCCGACCAAGAACATGCACTCCCTCGAGGGTGGCATGGTCAGCACCGACGACGCCGACCTGGCCCGGATGCTCCGGCTGCTGCGCAACCAGGGGATGGAGCAGCGCTACGCCAACGAGGTCGTCGGGACCAACACCCGGATGACCGACGTCGCGGCGGCGATCGGCCGCACCCAGCTCGAGCGCCTCGGGGGCTGGACCGAGCAGCGGCGGCGCAACGCCGCCGCCCTCGACGCCGGGCTCGCCGACGTGCCGGGGGTGGTCGTGCCGCCGGTGCCGGACGGCTACCGGCACGTCTACCACCAGTACACGATCCGGGTCGGCGAGGACCGGGACGGCGTCTCGCAGCGGCTCGGTGAGCGGGGGATCGGCAACGCCGTCTACTACCCGACGCCGGTCCACCGGCTCCGGCCGTTCCTGCTCGACGGCGCCCCGGACCCGCGCTGGGACCTCCCGGAGACCGAGCGGGCCGCCCGGGAGGCGCTCTCGCTCCCCGTGCACCCCTCGCTCGGCGAGGACGACCTGGCCCGCATCGTCGAGGCCGTCGCCGAGTCCGTCGGGGTCCGCGCGTGAGCGCCCCGCGGCTGCGCGCGGGCGTGATCGGCCTGGGCGCGATGGGGCGCAATCACGCCCGCGTGCTCAGCGGGCTCGACGGCGTCGAGCTGGTCGGCTGCTCCGACCCGGCCGTCACCGACACCCGGGTCAGCCACGGCGCGCCGATCCACCCCACCGTCGAGGCCCTGGTCGAGGCCGGCGTCGACTACGCGGTCGTCGCCTGCCCGACCGGCCTGCACGAGGAGGTCGGCCTGTACCTCGCCGAGCACGGCGTCGCCGCGCTCGTCGAGAAGCCGCTGGCCGACTCCGAGGAGGGCGCCCGCCGGCTGGTCGAGGCGTTCGAGTCCCGCGGGCTGGTCGCCGGCGTGGGGCACATCGAGCGCTACAACCCGGCCCTGCAGAGCCTGCGCGAGCGACTGTCCGCGGGGGACCTCGGGGAGATCTACCAGGTCGTCACCCGCCGGCAGGGGCCGTTCCCGGCCCGGATCGCCGACGTGGGCGTGGTCAAGGACCTCGCCACCCACGACATCGACCTGACCGCCTGGGTGACCGGTCGGCAGTACCTCTCGGTCTCGGCCCGGACGTCGCGCAAGAGCGGTCGCGAGCACGAGGACATGGTCGCCGTGGTCGCCGACCTCGAGCACGGCACGATCGCCAACCACCTGGTCAACTGGCTGAGCCCGCTCAAGGAGCGCGCCACGATCGTCACCGGCGAGAAGGGCTGCTTCGTCGCCGACACCCTCACCGCCGACCTCACCTTCTACGCCAACGGGGCGACCACCTCGGAGTGGGAGACGATGCGCAACTTCCGCGGCGTCAGCGAGGGCGACATGACGCGCTACGCCATCGCGCGGCGCGAGCCGCTGCTGGTCGAGCACGAGCGGTTCCGCGACGCGGTGCTCGGCGTCGCCGACGACATCGTCACGGTGCGCGAGGGCATGCGCACGGTCGAGGTCTCCTCGGCCGTGCTCCGCGCCGCCGAGCAGGGCGGCACCGTCTCGGTCGCCGCCACCCTCCCCGCCTGACCCGCCTGACCCGCCTGACTCGCTCGAACCGAAGGACACCATGGACATCTGCGTCGTCGCGCTCGGCAAGATCGGCCTCCCGCTGGCCGTCCAGTTCGCGAGCAAGGGCCACCGGGTCGTCGGTGCCGACGTCAACGCCGCCGTCGTCGACCTGGTGAACCGCGGCGAGGAGCCGTTCCCCGGCGAGGCGCACCTCGGCGAGAAGCTGCGCGAGGTGGTGGCCGCCGGGCTGCTCAGCGCGACCACCAACACCGCGGACGCCGTCTCCCGCAGCGAGACGGTCGTCCTGGTCGTCCCGCTCTTCGTCGACGGCGAGGGCACGCCGGACTTCGGGTGGATGGACGACGCCACCGCGGCGGTCGCGCGGGGCCTGCGGCCCGGCACGCTGGTCAGCTACGAGACGACGCTGCCCGTCGGCACCACACGGAACCGCTGGGCGCCGATGCTGGAGGAGGGCTCCGGCCTGCGGGCGGGCGAGGACTTCTCCTTGGTGTTCAGCCCCGAGCGGGTGCTGACCGGTCGGGTCTTCGCCGACCTGCGCCGCTACCCCAAGCTGGTCGGCGGCACCGACCGCGCCTCCGCCGAGCGCGGCATCGCGTTCTACGAGGCCGTGCTCGACTTCGACGAGCGCGAGGACCTGCCCCGTCCCAACGGCGTGTGGGACCTGGGCTCCGCGGAGGCCGCGGAGCTCGCGAAGCTCGCGGAGACCACCTACCGCGACGTCAACATCGGGCTCGCCAACCAGTTCGCCCGCTACGCCGGCTCCATCGGCGTCGACGTCGACCTGGTCATCGACGCGTGCAACTCCCAGCCCTACAGCCACATCCACCGCCCCGGCATCGCCGTCGGCGGGCACTGCATCCCGGTCTACCCGCGGCTGTACCTGTGGAACGACCCGGAGGCCACCGTGGTGCGGGCGGCCCGCGAGGCCAACGCCGCGATGCCGTCGTACGCCGTCGACCTGCTGGCCGCGGCGCAGGGCGACCTGACCGGGGTGCCCGTGCTGGTCCTCGGGGCCGCGTACCGCGGGGGCGTCAAGGAGACGGCGTTCTCCGGGGTGTTCCCGCTGGTCGAGGAGCTGCGGCGCCGCGGCGCGACGCCGTACGTCTCCGACCCGATGTACGACGTCGCCGAGCTCGAGGCGCTCGGGCTGCCGGCGCACCGCGGCGAGGACGTGGCCGCCGCGGTCGTGCAGGCCGACCACGCGGAGTACCGCTCGCTGACCCCTGCCGACCTGCCGGGCGTCGAGGTCCTCGTCGACGGGCGGCGGGTCACCGACCCCGCGGCGTGGGCGTCGCGCCGCCGCGTCGTCATCGGCGCCTGAGGCGGGCTCAGGCCTCGGTCAGCACCCCGTCGCGCTCGACGTAGCGCTGGTCGGTCTGCGGGCAGCGCCATGCGACCCCGCCTCCGGACTCTCCCTCCTCCTCGACCAGGCGCACGCCGGCCCGGCCGACCCAGCCGATCCGGCGGGCGGGGACCCCCGCGACCAGGGCGTACGCCGGGACGTCGCGGGTCACCACGGCGCCGGCGGCGACCAGGGCCCAGCGGCCGACCCGGACCGGGGCGACGCAGACCGAGCGGGCGCCCAGGGACGCGCCCTCCTCGACCACCACGGCCACCGGCTCCCAGTCGGCGCCGCGCTTGAGGCGGCCCTCGGGGTCCACCGAGCGGGGGAACTCGTCGTTGGTGAGCACCGCGGCGGGGCCGACGAACACGCCGTCGCCGAGCACGGCCGGCTCGTAGACCAGGGCGTAGTTCTGCAGCTTCACGTTCGCGCCGATCCGCACCCCGGACCCGACGTACGCGCCGCGGCCCACGATGCAGCCGGCGCCGAGCACCGCGCCCTCGCGCACCTGGGCCAGCTCCCACACCGTGGTGCCCTCGCCGAGGACCGCGTCCTCGTGGACCTGGGCGGTGTCCTTCACGGTGACGGTGCTGGTCACGGTCGGTATCTCCTCGGGTGGCGGGACGAAGGGGCAGTCTAGGCCGGCGCTACCATCGCGCAGCGGAATCACAGACGGGCAGGACGGGGGATGAGAGTGGCTGAGGTCGACGTGACGGTCGTCGTCCCCGTGTACAACACGATGCCCTACCTCACCCGCACGCTGGACTCCCTGGTGGCGCAGAGCATCGGCCCCGACCGCATGCACGTGGTCGCGGTCGACGACGGCAGCACCGACGGCAGCGGCGAGGAGCTCGAGCGGTACGCCGCGGCCCACCCCGGGCTGTTCACGGTCCTGCACCAGGAGAACTCCGGCGGGCCCGCCGGCCCCTGCAACCGGGGCCTGGCCGCGGCCGAGGGTCGCTACGTCTACTTCCTGGGCGCCGACGACTACCTCGGCGACGAGGCCTTGGAGCGGATGGTCGACCGGGCCGACGCGTGGGGGTCCGACGTCCTGTGCGGCCGGATGGTCGGGGTCGAGGACCGGCACGTGGCGCAGCGCCTCTACCGCGAGGACGTCGAGGACCTGCCGTTCCCGGACCGGACCCTGGTCTTCGCCGTCTCCAACACCAAGCTGTTCCGCCGCTCGATGCTCCTCGAGCACGGCATCCGCTACCCGCTGGACCTCAAGGTGGGGAGCGACCAGCCCTTCACGATCGAGGCGATGCTGCGGGCCCGGCGGATCTCGGTGCTGGCCAGCTACGAGTGCTACTACGCCGTCAAGCGGGCGGACTCCGCGAACATCAGCTACAGCTCGACGTGGCGGATGCGGCTCGCCGACATCGGGACGATCATGGGGCACGTCGCCGAGCTGACCGGTCCCGGTCCGGTCCGCGACGACATCCTGGTCCGCCACTTCTCCAGCGAGCTGGCCAAGCTCCTCGACCGCGACTTCCCCGAGCTGCCGCCGGCCGAGCAGGAGGAGCTGGTCGCGGGCCTGCGGACCCTCGCCGACCGCTACTACACCGACCGGATCGACTCGGGGCTGCGGGTGCTGCCCCGCGTGCGGTTCCACCACCTCCGCGCCGGCCGCGTGGACCGGCTGCGCGAGATGGTCGGGCTCGGGGACGCCGACCGCCGGCTGGTCGTGGGCGGCGAGCGGCTGCGGATCCTCTACCCCGGCCACGGCGCCGGGGAGGTGCCCGACCACGCGTTCGATGCGCTCGTCGAGTCGCCGCGCACCCTCCTCCACCAGGCGGTCGGCGAGGCCCGGCTCTCCTGGGACGGCCCCGTCCTCCGGCTCGAGGCGCCCAGCGTGCTGCACGCCTCGAGCGCACTCCACGTCCGCGTCGTGCTGACCCGCACCGAGGAGCGGGTCGGCCGCCCGCTCCTGCGCCGGGCCCGGCCCGACGTGCCGCACCCGGCCGCCGGCGAGGTGTCGATCGCCGCGGACGGCACCCTCACCTGGTCGCGCGACCTGACCTCGCGGCTCCCGGACGACGGCACGCCGCGCTGCTGGGAGCTCCGCGTCCAGGTCGACCTCGGCGAGCACACCTACGCGGCCCCCGTGCTCGCGGCGCCGGTGCCCCCGCACCACGTCGTCCGCGGGGCGAGGACGTACACCCTCGAGGTGGTGCCCGACCCCGACGGTCGGGCCCTCCTCACCTGCGTCGCCGACGCCGGCTGAGCCCCCGGCGCCGCCTCGCCCGCCGACGCGGGGCACCGTCGGGCGGGATACGATCCCCTGTCGTCGTCCAGCCGCCGTCCAGCCGGGAGGAGTGCTCGTGCGCGCACGTCAGCGGGTCAGCCAGACGCTCGTCCGTGTGGGCAAGGCGACGCCGCGCGGCCTCCGC
Source organism: Nocardioides dongkuii (assembly GCF_014127485.1). Taxonomy (NCBI): domain Bacteria; kingdom Bacillati; phylum Actinomycetota; class Actinomycetes; order Propionibacteriales; family Nocardioidaceae; genus Nocardioides; species Nocardioides dongkuii. Next base: position 584,804 of record NZ_CP059903.1, read on the forward strand.
GGGCCCGTCGGCCGCGCGAGCCGCCGGTTCCGCCGCGGGTGGGACGACCCGCTCGTCACCGTGGTGCTGGCGGTCAGCGACGAGGACACCACCCGGATCGGCGGCTGCCTCGACGACCTGCGCGCTCAGGTCTACCGCAACCTCGAGATCCGGGTGCAGCCCTGGGGCCGGTCCGAGCGGGTCCGCAAGACCGTCGAGGAGCACGCGGACGCCGACTGGCGCGTCGTCCTCGCCAAGACCGACGCCCCGGACGCCGCGACCGCCCGCAACCGCGCCGCGGCCGCCGCGAAGGGCGACTACCTGCTGTTCGTGTCCGGCGGCGACAACCTCCCCCGCAAGGGCGTCGGGCGGCTCGCCCGGATGCTGCAGGAGTCGGGCTCCGAGCTCGCCGTCGGCCGGATGCGGGCCCCGAGCGGCGTGGCGCCCCGGGTGGACTCGCCCTTCCGTGCCGCCCACCAGGTGGCGCTGGTCGGCACCGACCTGGCCGCCGCCCCGGTGGCGGTCACCGACCTCGGGATCGGCAACCGGATGTTCCGCACCGACTTCTGGGTCTCCTCGGGGCTGCGGTTCCGGCCCGAGCGCCCCAACGGCGCGGACGTCGCGCTCGAGTCCTACGCGAAGGCCGACCGCTTCGACCTGCTGGCCGAGGACACCTACGAGCCGACCCGCCGCCGCGACGGGGTCAGCGTCGGCGCGATGGTCGAGGTGCTGACCGGCCTCGAGGACTGGGTCCGCGACCACGAGCGCACCTGGCGCGAGCTGGAGCGGCTGGACCTGCCCGACGCCCGGGACTGGTGGCTGTGGGGCGTCCTGGACACCGCGATCCAGCCGTTCCTGGCCGACGCGGAGCGGGCGAGCGACGAGCAGTGGAGCCGGCTGCGCGAGCACGTGCTGCTGCTGCTGCGCTCCGCCGGCGAGCAGGCCTGGACGTCCCTGAGCGCCGAGTCGCGGGTCCGGCTGTGGCTGGTCCAGGCCGACCGGCGCCGGGAGCTGGAGGAGCTGGTCCTCGCCCGGCTCTTCGAACGCGGGCAGCGGCCCACCGACGTCGTCGACGGCGTGGTCCGCGCCCAGCTGCCGTTCCGGGGCGACCCCGAGGTCGGGGTCCCCGAGGACTGCTACGTGATGGGCGAGCAGGAGACCCCGCTGGTGGTCGTGCTGCGCAACCTCCGCTGGACGTCGTCCGACCGGCTCGAGCTGGAGCTGGCGGCGTACGTCGACCACGTCAGCCTCCCCGAGCTCCCCGAGGTGCAGGTGGACCTGGTCCGCGAGGGCGGCGGGACCCGGGTCCCGCTCGAGATCGAGCAGCGGGTCGACCCGACGGTCAACCAGACCGAGGGGCGCAGCTACCAGGACTGGTCACGCGGCGCCGTCCGCGCCGTCGTCGACGCCGCGGCGCTCGCCGAGCTGGCCCGGCAGGACGCCGACCCGGTCCGCTGGTCGCTGGAGGTGCGGCTGCGCACCCAGGGCCTCACCCGCCGCGGCGGGGTCACCAAGATCGACGACCGCGGGATGGCCGGGCCGCTCTGGCACGGCCACGTCGCCGCCCGGCTGCACGGCGACCGGCGGGTCGGTCCCGTGCGCGTCGGCGCGGCGGGTTTCACCCTCGAGGTGCGCCCCGACGAGGGGACCCGGCTCGTGGAGGCGCGCGTCTCCGGGCGCCGGATCACCGGGACCCTGCGGTCCGGCCGCGCCGACCTGCGCAGCGTCGAGGTCCGGATGGACACCCTCGAGCGCCGGACGCCGCTGCGCCGCGACGGCGACCTGCTGCACTTCGAGCTCGAGGTGCCCCGCCCGTGGGTGGGCCGGCAGCACGCGCGCTGGGAGCTGACGGCGGTGCCGGCCTCGGGCGACCCGGTGCCCGTCGGCTGGCCGGCGCTCGAGCAGCCCCGGCTCGGCGCCGGCGCGGGCAGCGTGGTCCTCAGCCGCTCCGGCACGGGCGACACCGACGTGCTCGAGGCCGACGGGGTGCTCCTCCTCGACCGCGTCGAGCTGGCGGAGCGCACCGTCGAGGTGACCGGCTCCTGGCTCGGGTCCGCGCCGGCGCCGGGCGGCCGGCTCGTCCTCGCGGGCGCCGCCCGCCTCGAGGCGCCGCTGGAGACGGGCGCCGACGGCGTGGTCCGGGCCTCGCTGCCGCTGCGCTGGGACCCCTGGCAGCTGGGGGAGGCCCCGGTGCCGGTCGGCCCCTACGTCTTCGGGCTCGAGGGGGTCCCCGGCAGCGCCTGCCGGGTGGTGCTGGACGGGCCGGTCCTCGACCGGCTCCTCGACTTCACCGTCGCCCACGGCTACCGGTTCCGGCCGACCCGGTCCTCGCGGGGGACCGGCGTGCAGCTGCTCCCGCCGTTGACCGACGACGAGCGCGGCCCGTTCGCGCAGACCAGCCTCCAGACCTGGGCGCGCACCCACGAGGAGCCCCTCGACGACCAGGCGGTCTACCTCCAGTCCTACGACGGCGCGACCGCCACGGACAGCCAGCTGGCGATCCACCACGAGCTGCGCCGCACCCACCCCGAGCTGACCCTCTACTGGGGTGTCGCCGACAGCGCCTCCCAGGTCCCCGAGGGCGGGGTCCCGGTGCTGATGCGCTCCCGCGAGTGGTACCGCGTGCTGACGACGGCGCGCTTCCTCTGCCTCAACATCGACGTGGACCGGTGGTTCGCCAAGCGCCCCGGGCAGCGGCTGCTGCAGACCTTCCACGGCTACCCCGCCAAGTCGATGGGGATCCGGATGTGGGAGGCCAAGGGCTACACCCCCCGCCGGGTCCAGCTCGAGCTCGACCGCACCTCCCGCGACTGGGACCTGATCCTCACGCCCGCGCCCGAGATGGACGTCTACTACCGCACCGAGTACCGGTACGACGGCCCGATCCACAGCGCCGGCTACCCGCGCGACGACGCGCTGGTGGCCCCGGACGCCGAGCAGCGCCGGGCCGACACCCGCCGCCGCCTCGGCATCCGGCCCGAGCAGAAGGTGGTCCTCTACGCGCCGACCTGGCGCGACGACCTGGCGACCACCTGGCGCTCGGCCGAGATGATCTCGCACCTCGACCTGGAGTCGGCGAGCCGCCGGTTGGGGTCGGACTACGTCTTCCTGATGCGCGGCCACCGGTTCCACCAGCGTCCCGACGCCCGGGCCGGCACCCAGGCGCGGCTGCTGGACGTCAGCTCCTACCCGGAGATCAACGACCTGGTGCTGGCCGCCGACGCGGCGGTCCTGGACTACTCCTCGCTCCGCTTCGACGTCGGGCTCGCGCGGCGGCCGATGATCTTCCTGGTGCCCGACCTCGCGGCGTACACCGGCGGCGTCCGCGGCTTCCTCTACCCCTTCGAGGACTCCGCCCCCGGCCCGCTCGTCGACGACGCCGACGAGGTGGTCGACTGGCTCCGGCGGCTGCCGCGCCTGGCGGAGGAGTACGCCGGGGCGCAGGAGGAGTTCCACCGGACCTACAACTACCTGCAGGACGGTCACAGCGCCGAGCGGGTCGTCCGGGCGTTCTGGGGCTGAGCCCCGGGGTCAGCCCCGCTCGTCGACCCCGTCGTCGTCGTACGCCGTCTCGTGCATGGCCAGCGCGATCGGGTCGGCCCGGCGCAGGTCGATCAGGTGGCCGGTGCCGCCGGCGATGAGGGTGTCCAGCGACGCGCGGGCGACCGTGACCGACTCCAGCAGCGAGCCGGCCGGCTCCTGCCCGAACGCCTTGGTCCGCATCGGGGTGGCGGTGCGCTCGGGGTTGATGCAGTTCACCCGCACCTGGTCGGGCGCCCACTCGTCGGCGAGCGCCTGGGTGAGGTTGACCGTGGCGGCCTTCGCCGAGGAGTAGAGGCTGTAGCCGCTGCGGCCGCGGGTGTAGGAGCTCGACGTGAACAGCAGCAGGCTGCCCCGGGTCTCCTTGAGCAGCGGGTGGAACTCCTGGGCGATCAGGATCGGCGCGATGTAGTTGATCTCGGTGGCCGCCCAGATCGTCTCGTCGGTGGTGTCCACGAGCGCGCCGCGGGGGAGCACGCCGGCGGTGTTCACGACGTAGTCGACCCGGCCGTGCTCCGCGACGACCGCGGCCGCGGCCTGCGCGATGTCCTGGCGGCGCTGCACGTGGGTGCCGGTCGTGGAGCGGCTGAAGGTCATCACGTGGGCGCCGTGCTCCTCGCCCAGCCGCGCGATGTCGGCGCCGATGCCGTAGCTGCCGCCGAAGACGACCATCACCTTCCCGGCGAGCGCCTCGCGGTAGGCCTCGGGCTCGCGGGTGGGCGGCAGGTCGCTCTGGGTCAGCTGGAAGAGCTTGTCGGCCAGGTAGAGGTCGATCGGCTCGGTGACCTTCATGTTGCGCTCGTCGCCCGGCACGACCCAGATCGGGACGTCGGGCTGGTAGCGCAGCACCACGGTGCAGTCGTCGGTGGCCTCGAAGTCGGGGTCGAGCACCGCCTGGGCGTACGCCGCCTTGAGCACCGAGGCGTGGAAGGCCTGCGGCGTCTGGCCGCGGCGCAGCGCGGCGCGCGGCGGGATGTCCTTGATGGTGTTGTCGGGGCCCACCTCGATGATGGTGTCCGCCGACGGGATCGCGACGTCGACCGCGCCGTACGTCTCGAGCGCCTCGAAGCAGTCGGTGATGATCCGCGGGCTGAGCAGCGGCCGGACGGCGTCGTGCAGCAGCAGCTTGCAGTCCTCGTCGCCGAGGGCCTCCAGTGCGCGCCGGGTGGTCTCGTTGCGGGTCTCGGCGCCCTCGAGGATCTGGGTGACCTTGCCGTAGCCGCCGGTGCGGACCATGGCCCGCACCGCGTCGAGGTGGCCCGGGGTCATCAGCACCAGGATCTCGTCGACGTCCTCGTGGGCGTCGAGGATCGCGAGCGTGTGCTCCATGATCGGGCGCCCGGCGATCTTCACCAGCTGCTTGGGCACGTCGAGGCCGACGCGGACGCCGACCCCGCCGGCCAGGAGGACGGCGACGTTCTTCACAGGTCGATCACTGCTGCCCTTCGGCGTCCGGGCCCGGCATCGGGTAGCCGAAGGCCTCGTAGTCGGTGCGGTAGAAGTCGGTGAGGCGGGCGGTCAGGGCGGGGGAGACCTCGACGTCCGCGCTCGCCACCCCCGCACGCTGGGCGCTGTGGAAGGAGTGCGGGATCTCGCTGTCCAGGCCCAGCCCGAACCGCTCGTTGAGGTCGGCCACGACGGCCTCCATGCCGTCCTCGAGCCGGTAGACCTCCGCGCCGCGGACCCGGAACTCGCTCTGCGGCCGGAGGTGGTTGTCGAAGGCGTAGGCGTCGTCGCGGTAGCGGTCGAGAGCGCGGTCGGCCCACTGCTCCACCGAGGCGGCGTCGGTCCGCGGGTCGCGGGTGTTGCGCATGACGTACTCGGACCGGAAGCGCGCGACCGGGTCACGGGTCAGCAGGAACGTCGTCTCGAACCGCTCGGGGACGAACATCTCCTCGAGCACCGCGGCGTGGTAGTGCTGCGGGGAGCAGCGCAGGAACGGGAACACCTCGGGCTGGGTGCGGGCGGTGGCGCGGTAGCGCATCTTCCAGCCCGAGCGCGTGAACAGCCGCTCGATCGTGGTCCCGCCGGTCTTGGGGACGTGCACGAACAGGACGGCGCGGCCGTCGCGGAGGAAGATCGGCATCCGCGTCAGTCCGCCTTCCGAAGCTGTGGTGTCCCTCGCCGCACGGCTCCCGGCGGCGCGGCGCCTCAGACTACAACGGGGGGCGGGCAGCCACGCCGCGGGACATGAGGCGGGGCCGATATAGGGTCGGACCGCCCTTCCTGGCACCGGGCAGGGGACGAGGAGGTCACGGATCTGATGCGCTCGACGAGCACGGCGACGGCGCTGCCGGACGGGTCGGGACTGATCCACATCGGCATGCCCAAGACCGGCACCACGGCGCTCCAGGCGGCGCTGCACGCCGCCCGACCCCGGCTCGAGGAGCTCGGGGTGCACAACGTGGGCCGCGGCCGGCACGAGATGCGCACCGCGCTCACCGCGGCCGGCACGCTCGCGCCGTACTGGAACGACGGCTGGCAGCAGCGCTGGGAGCGGCTCGCCACGGAGTTCCGTACGTCGACCGCCCGCTGCACGCTGTGGTCGAGCGAGACGCTGACCCAGGCGAGCCCGGAGCGGATCCGGCACATCGCCGAGCAGCTCGGCCCGGACGTGCACGTCGTCCTCACGCTGCGGCCGCTCGCCCCGCTGCTCGCCTCGCAGTGGCAGGAGGTGCTCCGCCGGCGGGGCACCGACTCCCTCGACGCCTGGCTGCGCCGGCACTTCGCGGCGGTCGACCTCGACGGCACCGTGAACATCCCCTGGACCCGGGTCATGCCCGAGTTGCACCGGTTCAGCCTGCGCCGCGTGGTCGAGGAGTGGGGCGCGGTCTTCGGGGAGGACCGGCTGACCTTCGTGGTCGCCGACCCCCACGACCGCACCACGAACCTGCGCGCCTTCGAGGCGCTGACCGGCGTGCCCGAGGGCACCCTGGAGCTGCAGGACCTCGACAACGCCTCGCTGCCCTACCCCGAGGCCGAGATGCTGCGGTACTTCAACATCGCCTACACCGACCGCGGCGGCGACCACCCCACCTGGATGTTCACCGTGGGCCAGTCGGGCAAGGCCGGCCTGCGCCAGCTGACCGACCTCCCGCCGTACCCCATCCGGACGCCGCGCTGGGCGGCGGTGCGCGCCAACGAGTACACCCAGGGCTGGATCGAGGCGGTCGAGCGCTCCGACGCCACCGTCGTCGGCGACCTCGCCCACCTGCTGGTCGACCCCGAGGATTACCCGGAGGACGCGACGCCCCCGGACACGCTGAGCGTCGAGTCGGCCGGCCGGATCGCGGACGTCCTCTACCGCTCCGGCCTCGAGCACGGCGTCTCCGAGCCGGCGCCGGTGCCGGGCCTGGAGACCTACCCCGGCAAGGAGCTCGTGCGCGAGGTGGGCCGCCGGGCCCGCCGCCGGGTCCGCCGCCAGCTGGGACGACGCGGGTGAGGAGCCGGCTGCGCCGGGTCGTGGCCGCGGTGCCCGGCGCCCGTCGTACGGCGTCCTGGGGCCGCGGGGTCGTGGCCGACCGCCGGCGCCGACGCCGGTTGGCGGAGCTCGCCGGCCTGGTCGCCTCGCTCCGCGGCCGCGACGACGCCGACGTCGCGCTGCTCGGTCCCGCGGACCCCGCGCTCGTCGAGGCGGTCCGGGCGGCCTCCGTGCGCGCCCGGGTGACGGTGATCGACGAGGAGGGCGGCAAGCGGCACGTCCGGATGGCGGCGCTGGGCCCCTTCGACGTCGTCCTCGACTGCGACGTCCCCGACGAGCGGCGGCGCAGGTTCGAGACCGCCTTCTTCCACCTCCGGCCCGGAGCCGCGTACGTCGTGCCGGACGGCGCCCGGGAGCTCGGCCCCCAGCGCGGTCCGCTGGGCGAGCTGCTGGACCCCGCCGCGGGCGTCCCGGACGGGACGCGCCGCGAGCGGGCCCGCACGCGCCAGCTCCGCGAGGTGGTCGCGCGGCACGTCACCCACCGGGCGGTCGGCGACCACCTGGTGCTGGCGCACGACGTGCCCGACGTGCTGGTCAAGATGCGGGAGCCGGAGTTCAACGCCTACCTCCAGCAGGCCGACACCCCGCACCGGGTGCTGGAGCGGATCCCGGCCGAGACGCCCCCCGCGGCCCCGGCCGGCAGCGAGGGCCCCGTCCCGCGCCGGCCGCCCATGCAGCGTCCGATCACCCGGGCCGCGCTCAGCCTGCGCAGCTACCGCGACGTCGTCGTGGCGCCGCGCCAGGTGCTGGTCTCGGGGCGGGTGCTGCTCCCCGACACCTACCGGCACAACCAGTGGCCGGTCCTCGTGCACACCCAGCTGGAGGAGCTCGCGCCCCGCTTCGCCCGGCGCCGGGTCCCCCTCCCGGCCGACCCGCCCCGGCTGAGCGGCACCTACCTCCACCTCGACAACGAGTTCCGGGGGCACTTCGGGCACCTGCTGACCGAGAGCCTGTCCCGGGCCTGGAGCTGGCCCGAGGCGGTGCGGATCGACCCCGACGTCCGCGTGCTGGTCGGCAGCACCAGCAAGCGCCCGCGACCGCTGCCCTACGAGCTGGAGCTCTACGAGGCCTGCGGCATCCCGCGCGACCGGATCGACGTGATCGACGGCCCGGTGCGGGTCGAGCGGCTGATCTCGGGCAGCCCGATGTTCAGCCACCCCCAGTTCGTGCACCCGCGGATCGCGGAGACCTGGCGCGAGGTGGGCGACCGGCTCGCCGCGGGGGCCGAGGACCGCGCGTGGCCCCGCCGGTTCTTCGTCTCGCGCCGCAGCGACAAGCGCGCCTGCCGCAACGGCCCGGAGGTCGAGGCGCTCTTCGCCGAGCGCGGCTTCGAGGTCGTCTACCCCGAGGACTACTCGCTGGGGGAGCAGGTCCGGCTCTTCCGCGCCGCCGAGGCGATCGCCGGGTACGCCGGCAGCGGGCTGTTCCAGATCGCGTTCGTGACCGAGCCGACCCGGGTGATCATGATCGGCGCGGACACCTACAGCCCGCGCAACGAGTACCTCATGGCCGCGGTGCACGGCCACCGCATCGACGCGGTCATCTGCCGCTCGGAGGGCGGCGGCGTGCAGACGTCGTACTCCTACGACGAGGAGCGCGAGGGGCCCTACCTGCGCGGGCTGCTCGACGAGCTGCCCTGACGGGTGTCGGCCACGTCACAGGCGTGGCTGTTCCGGTGGGTCGGGCGGCGACGTAGCGTGGGCGCCGCAAGCAGGCATCCGCACAACCGTCCGGTACCCACCCCGGCCTCGCCGTCAGGCGAGGTGGTCGGAGGGACTGGAACGAAAGGTGTGAGCAGCATGGTCCAGCAGTCCGCGCCCTCCCGGCGCCACCCCGGCCACCGGTCCTCGCGCATCGGGGTCGTCGGCGCCGGCCGCGTCGGCGCCGTCCTGGCCGCCGCGCTCCGCGCCGCGGGTCACCAGGTGGTCGCCGCCGCCGGCGAGTCCGACGCATCGCGGGGACGCATCGACGCGCTGCTCCCGGGCGTGGCCCACGACAAGCCCACCGGCGTCGCCCGCGCCAGCGACGTGCTGCTGCTCACCGTGCCCGACGACATGCTCGAGAACGTCGTCACGATGCTGGCCGCGAGCGGCGCGCTGCGCCCCGGTCAGTACGTCGTGCACACCTCCGGCCGCCACGGGCTGGCGGTGCTCGAGCCCGCCCGCGCGGCCGGCGCCCGGGTCGTCGCGCTGCACCCCGCGATGACCTTCACCGGCACCGCCGTCGACCTCGACCGGCTGGCCGGGTGCGTCTTCGGCCTCACCGCCGGGGCCGGCGAGCGCGCCTTCGCGGAGGCCCTCGTCGCCGACCTCGGCGGTCGCCCGATGTGGGTCCCCGAGGAGATGCGCACGCTCTACCACGCGGGTCTCGCCCACGGCGCGAACCACCTGGTCACCCTGGTCACCGAGGCGATGGAGATGCTGACCGCCGCCGGGGCCGACGACTCCGCCGGGACCCTCCGCCCGCTGCTCACCGCCGCGCTCGACAACGCGCTCGAGCACGGCGACGCGGCGCTGACCGGCCCCATCGTCCGCGGCGACCTCGGCACCGTGCGCGCCCACCTCGACGACCTCGCCGCCAACGCGCCGCAGACGCTCGCGTCGTACGTCGCGATGGCGCGGGCCACCCTGGGTCGCGCGGTCACCGACGGCCGGCTCGTGCCGCTGCGTGCGCTGCGGATCCGCGAGGCCCTCGACGAGGCGCTCGCGGAGCTGCCCCCGACGGCCCCTGCGTCGGCCCCCGCGTCGGCCCCTGAGCAGCCGGACCGAGCGACCCGGTGAGCGGGACGCCCGCCCTCGCGCACACGCGCGAGGAGCTCGCCGGCCTGCTCGCCGCCGCCCGCGGGGCGCACCGACGGGTCGGCTTCGTGCCGACGATGGGCGCCCTCCACGAGGGCCACGCGAGCCTGATGGCGCGGGCTCGCGCGGAGGTCGGCGACGGCCCCGTCGTGGTGTCGGTCTTCGTCAACCCGCTCCAGTTCGGCGCGGGGGAGGACCTGGACCGCTACCCGCGCACCCTGGACGCCGACCTCGAGATCTGCGCCCGCGAGGGCGTCGACATCGTGCTGGCCCCCTCGGTGGAGGAGGTCTACCCGGGGTGGCCCGAGCAGCGCGAGCCCGAGGTCACGGTGGAGCCCGGCCCGCTGGCGACCGTCCTCGAGGGGCGGGTGCGCCCGGGCCACTTCCGCGGCGTGCTGGTCGTGGTGGCGAAGCTCTTCGGGCTGGTGCGTCCCGACGTCGCGGTGTTCGGCGAGAAGGACTACCAGCAGCTCGTCCTGGTGCGGCGGATGGTCACGGACCTGTGCATGGGCGTCGACGTGGTCGGCGCCGAGACCTGCCGCGAGCCCGACGGGCTGGCGCTGTCCAGCCGCAACCGCTACCTCGACGAGTCCCAGCGCCTGGAGGCGGTCTACCTCAGCCGGGCGCTCCGGGCGGCCCAGGAGACCGCCGGGTACGGCCCGGCCGTCGCGCTGGACTCGGCCCGGGCCGAGCTGCGGCAGGCCAAGGCGGTCGACCTCGACTACCTGGTGCTCACCACGCCCGACCTCCGCGAGCTGCCCGCCGTCGTGCCGGCGGGCACCGAGGCCCGGATCCTCGTCGCCGCCCGCCTCGGCACCACCCGCCTGATCGACAACCTGCCGCTGGTCCTCGGGACCGCCCGAGAGGAACGCTGATGCTGCGCACGATGATGACGAGCAAGATCCACCGGGCCACGGTCACCCAGGCCGACCTGCACTACGTCGGCTCGGTGACCGTCGACGAGGACCTCCTCGACGCCGCCGACCTGCTCCCGGGCGAGCTGGTGCACATCGTCGACATCACCAACGGCGCCCGGCTCGAGACCTACACGATCGCCGGCGAGCGCGGGTCGGGCGTGATCGGAATCAACGGCGCGGCCGCGCGGCTGGTCCACCCGGGCGACCTGGTCATCCTCATCGCCTACGGGCAGATGGAGACCGCCGAGGCGCGGGAGCACCGGCCGCACGTCGTCTTCGTCGACGCCGACAACCGGATCCTGGCCACCGGCTTCGACCCCGCGGAGGCCGTCGCGGGCTCCGGTCTGGTCCGGGGCGACCACGTGGCCGGACGGTAGCCTGCGCCCCATGCCTCCCACCGCGGTACGCCGAGTCCCGGGCCGGCTCACCGCCCCGGAGCCCGGCTGGACGACCCGCGCCGACGTCGTCGTCATCGGGTCCGGCATCGCCGGCCTGACCACCGCGCTGCGGCTGCGCAAGGCCCTGCCGCCCGGCGCCGGCCGCGTCCTGGTCGTGACCAAGGACGTGCTGGCCGCCGGCTCCACGCAGTGGGCGCAGGGCGGGATCGCGGCCGCGCTCGGCCCGGAGGACACCCCCGCCGAGCACGAGGTGGACACCCTCGTCGCGGGCGCCGGGGTGTGCGACCCCGAAGCCGTCCGGGTGCTGGTGACCGAGGGCCCCGAGGCGGTGCACGAGCTGATCGCGCTGGGGGCGGAGTTCGACCTCGGCTCCGACGGGCTGCTCTCGCTCACTCGCGAGGGCGGCCACCACCGCGACCGGATCGCGCACGCCGGCGGGGACGCGACCGGCGCCGAGATCCAGCGCGCCCTGATCGCCGCGGTCGAGCTCGCGCCCGAGATCGAGGTCGTCCAGCACGCCCTCGCCGTCGACCTGCTGCTCGACGGGCCCGCGGGTGCCGGGGGCGGCGTCGCGGGCGTGACCCTGCACGTGATGGGGGAGGGCCAGCGCGACGGCGTCGGCGCCGTCCACTGCCGCGCGGTGGTGCTCGCCAGCGGCGGGCTCGGCCAGGTGTTCTCCCAGACCACGAACCCCGCCGTGTCGACCGGCGACGGCATGGCGCTCGCGCTGCGCGCGGGGGCCACCCTGCGCGACCTCGAGTTCGTCCAGTTCCACCCCACGGTCATGTACCTCGGCGCCGACTCGGTGGGCCAGCAGCCGCTGATCTCCGAGGCGGTGCGCGGCGAGGGCGCGTTCCTCGTCGACGCGCTGCCCGAGGACGGCGGCCGGCGGATCATGACGGGCGTCCACGCGCTGGCCGACCTGGCCCCGCGCGACGTCGTCGCGAAGGCGATCATGCGCCGGATGATCGAGACCGGGCGCCCGCACATGTGGCTCGACGCCCGGCACCTGGGCGCGGAGTTCTGGGAGCGGCGGTTCCCGACCATCCTGGCCACCGCCCGCTCGCACGGGGTCGACCCGGTGACCGACCTGCTGCCCGTCGCCCCGGCCTGCCACTACGCCTCCGGCGGCGTCGCGACCGACCTGTGGGGGCGCACCGACGTCCCCGGCCTCTACGCCACCGGCGAGGCGGCCTGCTCCGGCGTCCACGGCGCCAACCGGCTCGCGTCGAACTCCCTGCTCGAGGGCCTGGTGTTCTCGCGCCGGATCGCCACGGTGCTGCCGGGCGAGCTCCGGCCGTGGGCCGACCCCGCGGTCGACGAGCGCCCGGCGGGACTCGTGTCCGGCTCGGTGCGCACCGAGCTGCAGGAGGTGATGAGCACGCGCGCCGGCGTGCTGCGCCACGCCCCCGGGCTCGCGGAGGCCGCGGACCGCCTCGACAAGCTCGCGGGCGTCGACGCCGAGCTGGTCGACGTCGCCTCGTGGGAGACCACCAACCTGCTGACGATCGGAGCCGCCATGGTCCAGGCCGCCGCCCTGCGCGAGGAGACCCGCGGGTCGCACTGGCGCGAGGACCACCCCGAGCGCGACGACGCGCGCTGGGCCGGGCACTTCGACGTCGCGGTGCGCGACGGCGTGACCGTCGTCGACTTCCTGGCCGCGCCGGCGACGGACGGCGCCGCGTGATCGCCCGGACGTCGTACGCCGACCTGCCGCGGCCCCTCGTCGAGGAGCTCTCGGAGGCGGGCCTGGACCCGCGCTCGGTCTACGAGATGGTCGTCGCCGCCTTCGAGGAGGACCTCCCCGACGGCGCCGCCGACGTCACCAGCGCCGCGCTGCCCCCGATGGGGCACGGCACCGGCGACCTGGCCGCCCGCGAGCCGGGGGTGGTCGCCGGTCTCGGGGTCGCCGAGCTCGCGTTCCGCTACGCGCTCGGCGACGACGTCGTGGTCTCCGACCGGCTGCCCGACGGCACCCGCGTGGCCGCCGGCGACGTCGTCATGCGGGTCACCGGGCCGCTCTCCGAGGTGCTCACCGCGGAGCGCACTGCGCTGAACTTCGCCTCCCACCTCTCCGGCGTCGCGACCGCGACCGCGCAGTGGGTCGCCGCGCTCGAGGGCACCGGCGCCCGGGTGCTCGACACCCGCAAGACGCTGCCGACCTACCGCGCGCTGCAGAAGTACGCCGTGCGCTGCGGCGGCGGGCTCAACCACCGGTTCAGCCTGGCCGACCGCGCGATGGTCAAGGACAACCACGTGGTCGCCGCGGGCGGGGTCGTCGAGGCGTACCGGGCGGTCCGTGCGGCCGCCCCCGACCTGCGGGTCGAGGTCGAGGTGACCGACCTCGACCAGCTGCGCGCGGTCCTCGACGCCGGCTGCACCGAGGTGCTGCTCGACAACATGCCGACGGAGACGATGGCCGAGGCGGTGCGGCTCACCGCCGGCCGCGCGACGCTCGAAGCGTCCGGCGGGCTGACGCTCGATCGGGCCCGCGAGGTCGCGGCCACCGGCGTCGACCTGATCTCGGTCGGCGCGCTCACCCACTCGGTCGACGTCTTCGACCTCGGCCTCGACCTGCACGAGGGGTAGCCGTGGCCCTGCTCGCCGCCGACATCGGCAACAGCCACACGGTGCTGGGCCTGCTCGAGGACGGGCAGGTCGAGGCCGACTGGCGGGTGGGCACCGACGAGCGGCGCACCTCCGACGAATGGGCGGCGCTGCTGCGCGGACTGCTCGGCGAGAGGCTCGCCGACGTCGACGGGATCGCGGTGTGTGCCACCGTGCCTGCGGTCCTGCACGAGTGGCGCGACATGCTCACCCGCTATTTCCCCGATTGCCCCACCGTCGTGGTGGAGCCGGGTGTGCGCACCGGCATCCCGGTCCTGATGGACAATCCCCGGGAGGTAGGGTCGGACCGCATCATCAATGCGCTCGCCGCCGCTGCACAATTCGGCGGACCGGCCATCGTCGTCGACTTCGGCGGCACGGCCACGACGTTCGACGTGGTCAGCGAGAAAGGCCAGTACGTCGGCGGGGCGATCTCGCCCGGCCTCGAGATCTCGCTCGAGGCGCTGGGCCGCCGTGGCGCGCAGCTGCGCAAGGTGGAGCTGGTCCGGCCCCGCGCGGTGATCGCCAAGAACACCGTCGAGGCGCTGCAGTCGGGCCTGCTCTTCGGGGGCGCCAGCCTGGTCGAGGGAATTGTCGCGCGGATGATCGCCGAGCTCGGGGTGCCCCGCGAGGACGTGCGCGTCGTCGCCACCGGATATCTCGCCCCGCTGCTGCTCGAGGAATGTGGATGTTTCACCGACCACGATCCGTGGTTGACGCTGCGCGGACTCGCACAGGTATTCGACCGCAACTCCTGATCCCCAATTCTCGGTATCAACTCGGGGAATATTCGGAAGTTGCGCACGGGATGCCCCCGGTGGCATGCTTACTAATCGATATCCGTAATTCTGGATGTCACTCTCGGGATAAATGAAAGGTAAAACTCATGGCGCAGAAGATCCACATCGTCCTGGAGGACGACCTCGACGGCAGCGAGGCGATCGAGACGGTTTCCTTCGGCCTCGACGGCACGTCGTACGAGATCGACCTGAACGAGCAGCACGCGACCGCCCTCCGTGACGCGCTGGCCGGCTACATCGGCCACGCCCGCAAGGTCGGCAGCGCCCCCCGGCGCGGCCGCAAGTCCTCCGCGTCGTCCTCCGCCGCCACCGACGGTCCGAGCGCGCGGGAGATCCGCGACTGGGCCCGCCAGAACGGCCACGACGTCCCCGATCGCGGCCGCGTGTCCGCCGAGGTGCGCGAGGCGTACGACGCCGCACACTGACCCTCGCCCCACGTTCGGGGGAGCGCGAATCTCCCTCGGGCGAGGGTGGTGGCTCCGGTGAGCGCGGCACGAGGATCCTCGGCATGGAGACCCTGAGCGGCGCGCTGCGCGAGACCCCCGCCCGCTTCCTGGTGCTGGCAGCGGCCGGCTCGCTCTCGATCGTCGGGTCCTGGCAGGCGATGAGGTGGTGGGACCCCTTCCTCACCCACCGCTCGATCCTGGCCGAGGGATGGGGATCCGCGGCCGCGTCCGGGGTGCTCCTCCTCTGCGCCGCCGGGCCCCTGGTGGCCCTGGTCCGCCCGCTGGTCGCCGGCGGCCTGGTCATGACGGCGATGCTCGTCGCCGTCGTCGGCGCTCGCCACGAGTGGCCGATCCACGTCTTCGTCTCCCTCCTGGTCTGCGCGATGGTGACCGCCTGGCGCTCGCGCCGCGCCGCGTGGGGCCTGGGGATCGCGGCGCTCCTGCCCGTGGCGTCCTACGCCTTCCTCGGCACCACGATCGTGCTGCCGTACCAGACCTCCGTCACCGCGATCGGGGATCGGCTGCTTCAGCTGGGCGCGTACGCCGGGGTGGTCGCCCTCGCGCTGGGGCTCGCGCTCTGGCTGCGCAGGTCCGCGCTGACGGCCCGTCGGACCGCCGGCCTCGAGGCGCGGGCTGCCGAGGTCGAGCAGCAGTCGGCGGTCGTCGAGGAGCGCGCCCGGCTGGCGCGCGACCTGCACGACGTCGTCGCCCACCACGTCTCCCTGATCGCCGTCCGGGCCGAGACCGCGCCGTACACCGTGCCGGACCTGAGCGCCGCCGGCCGCACGCTCGTCGCGGAGATCGCCGAGGACTCCCGGCGCGCCCTCGAGGAGCTGCGCGGGGTGCTGGGGATCCTGCGGCGCTCGGTCGAGGACCCCGAGCGCGTGCCGCAGCCGACCGCGGCCGACATCGCCACCCTCGTCAAACGGGCGCGCACCGCGGGCGAGAGCGTCGCCTGGGAGCCGGCCGACCTCTCCGGCGTCTCGCCGCCGGCCGGGTACGTCGCGTTCCGCGTCGTCCAGGAGGCGCTGACGAACGCCCGCCGGCACGCCCCGGGGGAGCCGGTGCGGGTGGAGACGGTCCCGGACGCCACCGGGGGCGTCGTCGTCCGGGTCGGCAACGCGACGACGGACCCGGGCGACGCCGAGGGCCGCGGGCTGACCGGGATGCGGGAGCGGGTCGAGGCGCTCGGAGGCGTGCTGGCCGTGCGCCGCGACGGCGGCGAGCTCGCGGTCGAGGCCACCGTCCCGGGGACGGCCCGGTGACCCTCACGGTGGTGGTCGCCGACGACCAGCCTGCGATCTGCGCCGGCTTCGCCGCCCTGCTCGACGCCCAGGACGGGTTGCGGGTGGTCGGGACGGCGGCGGACGGTGCCGGGCTGGTCGACCTGGTCGCGGCGACGCGGCCCGACGTCGCGCTCGTCGACGTCAGGATGCCCGTGATGGACGGCATCGAGGCGACCCGGCGGATCGCGGCGGCGCCGGGGACCTCGGGCACGCGGGTGCTCGTGCTGACCACCTTCGACGTCGACGAGTACGTCTTCGAGGCGCTCCGGGCGGGGGCCAGCGGCTTCCTGCTCAAGGACGTCACCGGCGAGCGGCTGGTCGAGGCGGTCCGGATGGTCGCGGAGGGCGCGATGCTGCTCGGCCCCCACGTGACCCGCCGCCTGGTCGAGGACTTCGCCCGCGCCCCGGCCGCGCGGACCGCCGCGGCCGACCTCACGGCGTACGGCCTCACGACGCGGGAGCAGGAGGTCCTCGGGCACCTGGCCCGCGGCCGCTCGAACGCGGAGGTCGCGGCGGATCTCGTGGTGTCGGTCGAGACGGTCAAGAGCCACGTCGGCGAGGTGCTGCGCAAGCTCGGGCTGCGCGACCGGGTGCAGGCCGTGGTGTTCGCGCACGAGAACGGCCTCGGCTCGCGTGTTCGCTGAGAGCGGATGCCCGTGGGGACCCATCGGGGAACGCGTAGGCTGTCGACGGGGTTAGATCACGCAGTCACCTGCCCGCTACCGAGCCGGACAGGTCCCCCGGATGCCTCAGGAGCGATACGCATGTTCGAGCGGTTCACCGACCGAGCCCGACGAGTTGTCGTGCTGGCCCAGGAAGAGGCCCGCATGCTCTCCCACAACTACATCGGCACCGAGCACATCCTGCTCGGGCTGATCCACGAGGGCGAGGGCGTTGCCGCCAAGGCCCTCGAGAGCCTCGACATCTCCCTGGAGGCCGTGCGCGCCCAGGTCGAGGAGATCATCGGCCAGGGCCAGCAGGCCCCCAGCGGCCACATCCCGTTCACCCCGCGCGCCAAGAAGGTGCTCGAGCTGTCCCTGCGCGAGGCGCTGCAGCTCGGTCACTCCTACATCGGCACCGAGCACATCCTGCTCGGCCTGATCCGCGAGGGCGAGGGCGTCGCCGCCCAGGTCCTGCAGAAGCTCGGCGCCGACCTGAACCGGGTCCGCCAGCAGGTCATCCAGCTGCTCTCCGGCTTCCAGGGCAAGGAGTCCGCGCAGTCGGCGGCCGCCGCGACCGGCGGCGGCGACGCGCCGTCGTCCTCGCTGGTGCTCGACCAGTTCGGCCGCAACCTGACCCAGGACGCCCGCGAGGGCAAGCTGGACCCGGTCATCGGGCGCGAGCAGGAGATCGAGCGGGTCATGCAGATCCTGTCCCGCCGCACGAAGAACAACCCCGTGCTGATCGGCGAGCCCGGCGTCGGCAAGACCACGATCGTCGAGGGCCTGGCCCAGGACATCGTCAAGGGCAACGTGCCCGAGACGCTCAAGGACAAGCAGATCTACACCCTCGACCTCGGCGCGCTGGTGGCCGGCAGCCGCTACCGCGGTGACTTCGAGGAGCGGCTGAAGAAGGTCCTCAAGGAGATCCGCACCCGCGGCGACATCGTGCTGTTCATCGACGAGATCCACACCCTCGTCGGCGCCGGCGCGGCCGAGGGCGCGATCGACGCCGCCAGCATCCTCAAGCCGATGCTGGCCCGCGGCGAGCTCCAGACCATCGGCGCGACCACCCTCGACGAGTACCGCAAGTACCTCGAGAAGGACGCCGCCCTCGAGCGGCGCTTCCAGCCGATCCAGGTCGCCGAGCCCTCCATCGCGCACACGATCGAGATGCTCAAGGGCCTGCGCGACCGTTACGAGGCACACCACCGCGTGACGATCACCGACGAGGCGCTCGTGAGCGCTGCGACGCTGGCCGACCGCTACATCTCCGACCGGTTCCTCCCCGACAAGGCGATCGACCTCATCGACGAGGCCGGCTCGCGGCTGCGCATCCGCCGGATGACCGCCCCCGCCGACCTGCGCGAGTACGACGACAAGATCGCCGACGTCCGCCAGCGCAAGGAGGCGGCGATCGACGGGCAGGACTTCGAGGCCGCGGCCCGCCTGCGCGACGAGGAGAAGCAGCTGATCCTCAAGAAGTCCGAGCGCGAGAAGCAGTGGCGCGCGGGCGACATGGACGAGGTCGCGGAGGTCGACGAGGAGCTGATCGCCGAGGTGCTCGCCGTGGCGACCGGCATCCCGATCGTGAAGCTCTCCGAGGAGGAGTCCACCCGGCTGCTCAAGATGGAGGACGAGCTGCACAAGCGGGTCATCGGCCAGGACGAGGCCGTCAAGGCGCTCTCCCGGGCGATCCGGCGTACCCGCGCCGGCCTCAAGGACCCCAAGCGTCCCGGCGGCTCGTTCATCTTCGCCGGCCCGTCCGGTGTCGGTAAGACCTGGCTGTCCAAGACGCTCGCCGAGTTCCTCTTCGGCGACGAGGACTCGCTGATCCAGCTCGACATGAGCGAGTTCGGCGAGAAGCACACGATCTCGCGGCTCTTCGGCTCGCCTCCCGGCTACGTCGGCTACGAGGAGGGCGGCCAGCTCACCGAGAAGGTGCGGCGCAAGCCGTTCTCGGTCGTGCTCTTCGACGAGGTCGAGAAGGCGCACCCCGACATCTTCAACAGCCTGCTGCAGATCCTGGAGGAAGGTCGCCTGACCGACTCCCAGGGCCGGGTGGTCGACTTCAAGAACACCGTCATCATCATGACCACCAACCTCGGCACCCGCGACATCAACAAGTCGGTCAACCTGGGCTTCCAGCAGTCCGGCGACGCCGCGGGCTCCTACGAGCGGATGAAGGGCAAGGTCTCCGACGAGCTCAAGCAGCACTTCCGGCCGGAGTTCCTCAACCGTGTCGACGAGATCGTCGTCTTCCCGCCGCTCTCCCGGGCGCAGATCGTCCAGATGGTCGACAACATGGTGGCCTCGGTGGAGCTGCGGATGCGCGACCGCGACATGCGGCTCGAGCTCACGCAGCCGGCCAAGGACCTGCTGGCCGAGCGCGGCTTCGACCCGGTCCTCGGGGCCCGGCCGCTGCGGCGCACGATCCAGCGCGAGATCGAGGACGCGCTCGCCGAGAAGATGCTCTTCGGCGAGGTCGGTCCCGGCATGATCGTGCTGGTCGACGTCGAGGGCGAGGGGCCGACCGCGACCTTCACCTTCGAGGGCCAGAAGGTCGGCGAGCTGCCCGACCTCCCGCCGTTCGAGACGGCGTCGGTCGAGCTCGGCGAGGGTCTGACCGAGGCCCTCGACGAGGGCGAGGAGCCCCGGCCGACCGACGTGCCGAAGTCCGGCAACGACGGCTGACCGTCCACCCGGAGCTGAACCCGAGCTGAACCCGAACCGGCCCGGCCGCCTCGTGCGGCCGGGCCGGTTCGTCGTCCGGGGCCGGCGTCAGGGGAGCGCGTAGGTCGCGGGTCCGGTCCCGACGACGAGCCCGTCCTCGACGAGGCTGTCCAGGCAGCGCGCCCGCTGCGCCGCGTCCGCCCACACCGCCTCCAGGCTGCTCCGGTGCACCGCGCCCGGGCTGTCGCGGAGCACCGCCAGCAGCCGGCCCCGGCACTGGCGGTCGGTGCCGGCCCAGGCCTGCGTCTTCCGCGCCGGCCCGTCGTACGCCGGGTAGCCGGCCGCGCGCCAGGCGCACAGGTCGGCGACCGGGCAGGCCTCGCACCGCGGCCGGGCCGCCGTGCAGACCAGCGCGCCGAGCTCCATCACGGCGATCGACCAGGTGGCGGCGGTCGGCTCGTCCTCGGGCAGGAGGCCGACCGCGACCTCGCGCTCGGTGCGCGTGACCGAGGGCGCGGGCAGCGCCACCCCGCCCACGGCGCGGGCCAGCACCCGGCGCACGTTGGTGTCCAGCACGGCGTGGCGCTGCCCGAACGCGAAGGTGGCGACCGCGGCCGCGGTGTAGTCGCCCACGCCCGGGAGCGCGCGCAGCGCGGCGTACGACGAGGGCACCTCGCCGTCGTGGTCGGCGAGGATCGCGGCGGCCGCGGCGTGCAGCCGCAGCGCGCGACGGGGGTAGCCGAGCCGGCCCCAGGCCCGCACCGCCTCGCCGGCCGGCTCGGCCGCGAGCGCGGCGGGCGTCGGCCACCGCTCCAGCCAGGCCTCGTGGACGGGGAGCACCCGGGCGACCGGGGTCTGCTGGAGCATCAGCTCCGAGACCAGCACCGACCACGGGGTGGCGCTCGGCCCGCGCCACGGGAGCTCGCGGGCGTGGACGTCGTACCACCGCAGCAGGGGGTCGTGGAGCGCGCTCATCGCCGCTCATCCTGCCTCTCGTGCGGGAGCGTCGGTGTGGCACCCCGGACTGCGGGGCCGCCGTCGATACGGTGGCCGGCATGACTGCGACGCGGCGACCGCTGACCCGGGGGCCGTTGCCCGCCGGGGTGTACTGGCGCCGACGCCTGCTCGTCCTGGGCGTCGCGCTGCTCCTGGTCCTCGGCCTCGGCCGGCTGCTCGGCGGCGGCAGCGACGGCTCCTCCGAGGGGGACGACTCCGCGCGGCTCTCCGGCGCGGCCGCGTCGCCGTCCGGGTCGGCCGACGACGCCTCGCCGACGTCCTCCGCCGGGCCGCGGCCCGACGCCCGCCCCCGCAAGGAGCGGAGGACCCCGGCGGCGCCGACCAGCACCGTCCCGGTGCCCGCCGTGCCCGACGGCCCGTGCGTCGACAGCGACATCTCGGTGACCCCGTCGGTGACCGAGGCGGTCGCGGGTCAAGGGGTGGTCTTCGCCCTCGAGCTGCGCACGATCACCGACGACGCCTGCACCTGGAAGGTCTCGCCGCGCTCGCTGACCCTCAAGGTCACCTCGGGCACCGACGACATCTGGTCGACCCGGGAGTGCCCGCGGCCGGTGCCCGACCAGGACGTCACCGTCCGGCGGGAGATCCCGACGACGCTGGTCGTGGAGTGGAACGCCCGTCGCTCCGACGAGGAGTGCTCGGGCCTGACCGACTGGGCGATGCTCGGCTGGTACCACGTCTCGGCCGCCGCGCTCGGTGGTGAGCCCGCCGAGGTGCAGTTCGAGCTGGTCCGCGCGACGGACGAGGTCACCGTCGCCCCGGAGCCGAAGTCGGACGAGCAGGACGACCCGGAGAAGAAGAAGAAGAACAAGAAGAAGAAGGACCGCGAGCAGGACGGCGCGAAGCAGAAGCAGAAGCAGCGGCCGTCGGCCGAGCCGTCCGGCGCGGTGGAGCCGGATCAGACGTAGCGCTCGAGGATCGTCGACTCGGCCAGCCGGGAGAGGCCCTCGCGCACGCTGCGGGCGCGCAGCTCGCCGACGCCCTCGACGGCCTGGAGGTCGTCGATGCCGGCCGAGAGCAGCTTCTGCAGCGTCCCGAAGTGGTCGACGAGCCGGTCGACCACGGAGCCCGGGAGCCGCGGCACCTTGGCGAGCAGCCGGTAGCCGCGCGGGGCGACGGCCCCGTCGAGGTGTTCGCCGTTGCCGAGGCCGAGGACCCGCGCCGCGGACGCCGGGTCGACCAGCTCGGTGGCCGAGAGCGCCTCGAGCCTGCCGAGCAGCTCCTCGGGGCTGCGGGAGCGCCGCCCGGAGGGCAGGTAGTCGCGGATGACCAGCTCGCGCTCGGCGTCCACGCCGGTGACCAGCTCCTCGAGCTGGAGGGTGAGCAGCCGGCCGTCGGTGCCGAGCTCGAGGACGTAGTCCTCGATCTCGCGGGCGATGCGGGTGACCATCTCGAGACGCTGGGCCACGACCGCGACGTCGCGCACCGTGACCAGGTCCTCGATCTCCAGCGCGGAGAGGGTGCTGGAGACCTCGTCGAGGCGCAGCTTGTACCGCTCCAGGGTCGCCAGCGCCTGGTTGGCGCGGGAGAGGATCTGGCCGGAGTCCTCGAGCACGTGGCGGGTCTCCCCGACGTACGCCGCGATGATCTGCATCGACTGGGACACCGAGATGACCGGGAAGCCGGTCTGCCGGGCGACCCGGTCGGCGGTGCGGTGCCGGGTGCCGGTCTCCTCCGACGGGATGGTGTGGTCGGGCATCAGGTGGACCGCGGCGCGGATGATCCGCGTGAGGTCCTTGTCGATGATGATCCCGCCGTCCATCTTGGCCAGCTCGCGCAGCCCGGTGGCGGTGAACGGCACGTCGAGCACGAAGCCGCCGGTGGAGATGGACTCGACGGTCTTGTCGTTGCCGAGGACGATCAGCGCGCCGGTGCGGCCGCGCAGGATCCGCTCGAGCCCGTCGCGCATCGCGGTGCCGGGTGCGATCGAGGCGAGGGTCTCCCGGAGGCGCAGTACCTCGTCCGAGCGGTCGGTGGCCACCAGCCGGGTCCCTTCGTCAACGTCGCGGCCCCTCCGCCGCTGGCCAGGAGTCTAGTGGCACGGCTCGGCGTCGGGGGTCACTCGGCGACGTCGCGGAGCGGCGCGCTGCGCTCGCCGGTCAGCCGGAGCAGGCGGAGCGCCGAGGCGACGTCCGGGACCTCGACCACACGCATGCCGTCGACGAAGCGCGGCTCGCGGCGCTGGGCGGCCCAGGCGGGGGTGCGGCTGCCGGGCCCCGCGGGCACGACGGCGACCTGGAAGCCCAGCCGGGCGGCCTCGGCGAGGCGCTGGGGCAGGTCGCGGACCCGGCGCAGCTCGCCGGCCAGGCCGATCTCGCCCATCGCCACCACGCCGCGCGGCGGGATGGCGCCGGTGCTGGCGGAGGCGAGCGCCACGGCGACCGCGAGGTCGACCGCGGGCTCGCCGAGGCGGGCGCCACCGACCGTGGAGGCGAAGACGTCCTGGTTGTGCAGGCGGATGCCGCAGTGCTGCTGGAGGACGGCCAGCACCATCGCCATCCGGGACCCGTCCAGGCCCGAGGTCGTCCGCCGGGGACGCTCGAGCGCGGACGTGGTCACCAGCGCCTGCACCTCGGCGAGCAGCGGGCGGCGCCCCTCCATGGTGACGGCCACGCAGCTGCCGGGAACCTGGGCGTGGTGGTTCTCGACGAAGAGACCGGTGGGGTCGGCGACCGCGGTGATGCCCTCGGGGGAGAGGTCGAAGCAGCCGACCTCGTCGACGGGGCCGAAGCGGTTCTTCATCGCGCGCAGCATCCGGAACCGGGAGCTGCCCTCGCCCTCGAACTGCAGCACCACGTCGACGAGGTGCTCGAGCACGCGCGGGCCCGCGATCGAGCCGTCCTTGGTGACGTGGCCGACGAGGACCGTGGTGATGTTGCGGGTCTTCGCGACCCGCACCAGCGCGGCCGCGACCTCCTTGACCTGGGTGACGCCGCCCGGGACTCCCTCGGTGCCGGAGGCGCCGATGGTCTGGACCGAGTCGACGACCAGCAGGGTGGGGCGTACCTGCTCGATGTGGGTGAGCACGGCGCCGAGGTCCGTCTCGGCGGCGAGGTAGAGCTCGTCGTGCACGCCGCCGGTGCGGTCGGCCCGCAGCCGCACCTGGGAGGCCGACTCCTCGCCGGTGACGTAGAGCGTGCGCTGGCCCGAGCGGGCGGTCTGGGCGGCCACCTCGAGCAGCAGGGTGCTCTTGCCGACGCCGGGCTCGCCGGCGAGCAGGATCGCGGCGCCGGGCACCAGCCCGCCGCCGAGCACCCGGTCGAGCTCGGCGACACCGCTGAGCCGGAAGGCGGCGTCCTCCACCGAGACCTGGCCGATCGGCACCGCCGGGGTGGTGACGGGCGCGGCCGCCGTGCGCCCCGAGGGGGCGGCGGCCTCGGCCACCGAGCCCCACGCCTGGCACTCCCCGCAGCGGCCGACCCACTTGCCGGTCTCCCAGCCGCACTCGGCGCAGCGGTAGGCGGGGCGGGGCGGCTTCGCTGCGGTCTTGGCCATGCCCGCAACCTAGGCGACCCCGCCGACAACCGGTGGCAGCCCACCCCGCGGGGTGAACGGCGGACGGCGGCGTCCGGTAGGCGGGCGATCGCTCGACGCCGTCGTTATGCTGCCGGTTGGATCGATCAAGTCCGCGCCGGACGGGGGAAGGAGGGCGAGATGGCCAGGAGCCCGGGACGGGTCGCGTCGGCGGCCCCGACCCTCGCCGACGTCGCCGACCTCGCGGGGGTCTCGCGCCAGACCGTGTCGAACGCGGTCAACAACCCCGACCTGCTGCGCGCCGACACCCTGCTGCGGGTGCAGGAGGCGATCACCTCCCTCGGGTACCTGCCCAACCGGGCGGCCCGCAACCTGCGCACCCGCGCCTCGCACCTGATCGGGTTGCGGATCATGCCGGTCCAGGAGGGCAACGCGAACGCCACCATGGACCGGTTCGTGCACTCGCTGGTCGACACCTCGCGCGAGGCCGGCTACCACGTGCTGCTGTTCGCCGGCGACCCCGACGAGCCCCTCACGGGGTACGACGACCTGCTCCGCTCGACCGCCGTCGACGCGTTCGTGGTGACCGACACCTACCTCGGCAACCCCCAGGCGACCTGGCTGCAGTCGCGCCGCGCGCCGTTCGTCGCGTTCGGCCGCCCGTGGGCCGACCCGGAGGCCACCCACCCCTGGGTCGACGTGGACGGCGCCGCCGGCTGCGACCTGGCGACCTCCCACCTGCTGGACCGCGGGCACGAGCGGGTCGCCTGGATCGGCTGGCGCAAGGACTCCTTCATCGGCGAGGACCGCCGCTCCGGCTGGGGCCGCGCGATGCGCGCCCGCGGCCTCCCGACCACCGGCCTCGCCTCCCGCGTCGAGGACTCGGTCGCCTCCGGCCGGGGCGCCAGCGCCGTGCTGCTCGACGAGGCCCGGCCCACGGCGTTCGTCTGCGCCAGCGACACCCTGGCCATGGGCGTGCTGCACACGCTCGCCGAGCGGGGCCTGGTCGCCGGCCGCGACATCGCCGTCGTCGGCTTCGACGACTCCCAGGTCGCCCAGGTCGTCCCGGCCGGCCTCACCTCCGTGCGGCAGCCGCTCGAGGACGTCGCCATCGAGATCGTGACCGCGCTGGAGGGGCTGCTCGGCCACCCGCCCACCGCCCACGCCGGGGTGCTGCTCGAGCCGACGCTCACCGTGCGCGGGTCGAGCTGACCCAGCAGTCGACTCAGAAGTCCTTGGACCACAGGTTGACGGCGTAGTCGACCTCGGTGCCCTCGTGGGTCGCGAGCACGTCGTCGGCGACCTGGGGCACCAGCTCGATGCGGACGACGGCCTCGAGGTCCGCGCGCGACGTGAACGACCAGCGCACGTCGACCGGCGTACGCCGCCAGTCGCGCGCCGTCCAGAAGCGCTCGACGGCGTCCGGGTCCACCTCGGGGTAGCTGCGCCGGAACCAGCCGCCGAACGTGGAGCGCGTCGGGTCGTTGTCGATCACGAACGCCGTGCCGCCGCGGCGTACCACCCGGTCCAGCTCGGCGAGCCCCGGCTCGCAGCCGGGCCCGAAGAAGTACGCCCAGCGGGCGTGCACGACGTCGACGGAGCGGTCGGGGAGCGGCAGCGCCTGGGCGGTGCCCTGCTCGACCCGGACGGCGGCGAGCCGGCGGGTACGGCGGCGCGCGATCGCGGCCAGGTCCGGGTGCGGCTCGACGCCGACCACCGAGGCGGCGGTCTGCGCGAACCGCGGCAGGTGGAAGCCGGTCCCGCACCCGACGTCGAGCACGTCCCGACCGGCCCAGGTCGCCTGCGCGGCCATCGCGGCCTCGAGCAGGCCGTCGGGGTCGACGGCGCGGTTCTCGATCTCGTACGTCGCGGGGTGGTGCCAGATGTTGGGGCTGGGCCGCGCCCCGGCGAGCGGGCTGCTCATCGGACCGCGGAGCCGCTCAGATGCGGACCAGGCCGTGCGGGGTCTGCACCTTGGCGGCGATGACGCCGGGGGTGCCGTGCGGTGCGACCCAGTCGACCTTGACGTCCTCGAGCGGCGCCTCGACGGTCTCGCCGAGCCACTCGCTCACCCGCAGCGGGTCGCCGGCGATCTCCAGGGAGGCCAGCGAGTACTCGCCGTCGGCCCCGGCGCTCGGGTGCAGGGCGGGCGGGACCTCCCACTCGACGAAGAACGGGAGCTGCGGGTCGGCGATCAGGCCGTTGACGCCGATCTGCTTCCAGCGCAGCTCGGTGCCGTCGGGGCGGTGCCGGTTGCCCTGGGCCGCCTCCCGGCCCAGGCGGGTCTCGACGGCGGAGATGTCGGGCACGGCGACGACCCAGCCGAGCCACCCGCCGCCGAGGGCGGAGCGGGCGCGGACGGCCTGGCCGAACGGCGCCTTGTCGGAGGCCGGGTGGTCGAGCACCTCGACGATCTCCAGGTAGGTGCCGCCGGCGAGCGGCATCGTCATGTTGCGGGTGCCGAAGCGAGGATGCACCCCACCGTCGACGAAGGGGCGACCGAGCAGGGCCCCGATGCGCTGGGCCGTGCCGGCGAGTCCGTCCGGTCCAGCTGCGTACGAGAGGTGATCCAAGCGCATAGCAGAGATTGTGGGCGAGCCGCTCGGGCCTCCCCACAGCGGGGTCGGGATCTCTTGACGTCGAGAGGTCGTGTCGAAGATCTCACCCCGGCCTACCGGCGCCTCGCGTAGCGGACGTCGCCGTTCGGAAGTCGCTCCGCGGACCACGCGGCGTCGTGGGCCCGGTGGTGGTGGAGGTGGCAGAGGAGGGTGCCGTTGGCCAGGTCGGTGGCCCCGCCGGCCGCCCAGGCCACCCAGTGGTGGGCCTCGGCCCAGGTGCCGGGGATGTCGCAGCCCTCCGCGCGGCAGGTGCGGTCGCGCAGCAGGAGCGCCCGACGCTGGGCGGCGGTGTAGAGACGTCGGCGGCGGCCGAGGTCGAGGACCTCGGAGGCGCCGCCGAGCACGGCGGGGACGAGGTGGGCGTTGCACGCGAGCCGGCGGGCCTCGCCGGCGCTGATCGTGCCGCCGCCGACGATCTCGGCCACCCCGAGGTCCTTCGTCAGCTGGTCGAGGTGCGCGACGACGAACATGGTGGTGGCGTCGCCGCCGTGGAGCGGCAGTCGGCGGGGGTCGATGGTCTCGAGGAGCTGCACGAACGCCTGGCCGAGCCGTCGGGAGTAGGACCCGACTCCGGCGGTGGCTGTCCCTCCGGTGTCCTTGCGAGGGTTGGTGAAGGACTCGAGGTAGGTCGCCAACCG
This sequence comes from Nocardioides dongkuii, assembly GCF_014127485.1. Lineage (NCBI taxonomy): Bacteria > Bacillati > Actinomycetota > Actinomycetes > Propionibacteriales > Nocardioidaceae > Nocardioides > Nocardioides dongkuii. Next base: position 612,135 of record NZ_CP059903.1, read on the forward strand.
GTGTGCGGCGGCGTCGGGGAGGAGCCCGGAGATCCGGGTGGTGCCGTCGCCCCGCCGGCGGAGGCTGAGCTTGGTGCGCTCGCGGGCAGTGCGCTCGGCGTCCTCGAGGAGTCGGGCCTCGTGCTCGTCGGCGGCGTCGGGGTCGACGCAGGCGAGGATCCGGCGGCCGAGGCGGCGCAGGTCGCCGGGCGCGTGGTGGGCGGCGTACCCGACCAGGGCCTCCTCGGCCCGGGCGCGGAGCTCGGCGCCGAGGTCGGCGGGCAGCTCGGCGAGCGCGTGCGCGATCACGCGGGCCTGCGCGAGCGAGACGCTGCCCTCGCGCAGGCCCGCGGCCAGGTGCGGGTGCTCGCGGTCGAGGGCGGTCGCCAGCCGGGCGTCCGCCCGGGACGCCGCCGTGTCCTGCCGGGTCCGGTGGGCGACCCAAGCGGCGACGTCGCGGGTGCCGGTCTCCTCGGCCACGTCGTCCGCTGCGGTGACCCGCAGCCGCAGCTCGGCGACCTGGGACTCCAGGGCGGTCAGCTCGACGAGCGCCTGCGCCTTCTGCCCGGTGGTCATGAAGACCGGGTTGGCGTCCGCGACGTCCTTCAGGGCCTCGCGGGTGGCCGCGACGAACCCCAGCACCGGGTGGGTGTCAGGGGTGCGGGTGTCCATCGAGCCTCCACCGGAGATCAGAGTGATCACGGATGGGCGCTCATCGGGTCCCGGGTGGCTGCCTGGCTGCGGCGAGGTTCCTGCTCGATGCGTCCCGCACGCCCTTCGACGTCCCGAGGAACTGCCACCTCGGGCGTGCACTCCTATTCGAACACACGTTCGAACGGGTGTCAATCCCTCGACCGGGTCGAATCCGGCGAGCTCAGCGGCCTACCTGTCGGTGTCGTCCGTCGGCGAGAGCCGGGCCCGGCTCACGAGCGCCCCGGCGACGTACGCGACGGCCAGGAGCGGGATGACGTAGGGCAGGAGGCTCAGCACGGCCACGAGGTAGCCGTCGTCATCACCTGGGTCGGCGTCGTGTGGACGGGGGTACCAGGTGTCGTCGTCCGCGGTGTGCAGGAAGACGGCCGACGCCAGAGCAGTGAGCAGGCAGAGGACGAGAACGTGCAGCGCGATCGTGACGGCTCTCCGCATGGCAGCAGCATGGCGGTGGCGGAGCGGTCGGCGGGGCGGGATGCGCCGAATGGTTCAGGGACCCGGCACGGCCGCGCCGTCACGCTGCGCAACGAGGCACTGACCTGCCTCGACCGCCGCGCCGAAGGCTGCGCAGCTCCCGTGGTGGCGGGGCTCCATCTCCGTGATGCCGGGGAACTGGAACGCGTGCCGTCGGAGGACGGTCCAGAGGTGCTGGGACTGAGCGCTCGTGCTCGACCCGACGCCGTCGAGGTCGAGGTCGATGACGGCCCGGGTGCCGACGATGCTCGTGGACCTCAGCGTCCCCGGTCCCGCGAACGTCGTGCAGCCGCTCTTCTCCTCCCGGCGAGGACCGGCGAAGTACGCCCTCAGGGCCACGTCCAACCGGGTCGCGAGGGACTCCGCCGCTCCGGCGGGACGCGAGAACGCGGAGTAGGGGCCGACGGGAGAGCCGCACGCGAAGAAGACCAGCACCTCGCCGTCGTCGGGTGTCGCCGCGACCTCGCGCGCCGGTGCGCACGGTGGGGTCCGCGCCGGCTCGGGCGACCGGGACTCGCGTGGCCGGGGGAAGGGTTCGGCATCCTCGGTCGCGGACCCGCAGCCCACAGCGAGTGCCGCGAGCACCGCCGTGAGCAGGACGGGATGACGCGGGGAGCGGGACACAGTTGCCTCCAGCGAGTGGTCGTCGAGACATCCGTGTGACGCCCTGGGACCCGGAGGAGTTGTCCACACGACCCCCCGGCAGTCCCTACGATGCGGGGGCATGAGCCGACCGCTGCGCGTCGCAGCCGCCCTGGTGGCACTGGCGGTGCTGCTCTCGGGACCTGCGAGCAGCGCCGGACCGAGGCTCCTCGACGTGGGCCGCGGCGGCGACGGGCACGTGGTGGTGGGGACCGGTCCCGGACCGCATGCAGCGACCTTCTACGCCGCCGACGTCTGCCTCCGGCGCCCCGGAGTCGCCCGGATCACGGACGTCCGTCTCAGGAACCCGGTCGGGGGTGCTCAGGTCACGGACTACACGGTCGTGCGCGGGTGGGACGGGATGCCGCTCGCCACGGCCAAGCCTCTGCGGAAGGTGCGCTCGCTCCACGGGACCCGTCGGGTCAAGGGCCGGTGCGGCCGCCGGGACCACGCCTTCTGGGTCCTCTACGTGGAGGTCACCAAGCCGGCGGAGTCGCCGGCAGCGGGTGGAGACGGCCTGCGCATCAGCTACCGCGACGGCGAGCGCACACGGGTCGCCAGGACCCGGTGGGGCTTCTACCTCTGCGAGGACGTACGCCGCGAGGAGTGCACGGACGCGACGGGCTGAGCCGGCTCAGTGCGGGTCGGCCGGGTGCAGCGCCAGCGTCGAGCGCGAGCGCAGGTGCGCCTCGCAGTGCCGCGCCAGCTCGTCGTACGCCGGCCGGCCCATCAGCTCGATCAGCTCGGGCGCGGAGGTGACGTAGAGCGGCTCCAGGGCGACGTGCGCCTCGGTGTTGCCGGTGCAGTACCAGTCGAGGTCGTGGCCGCCGGGACCCCAGCCGCGGCGGTCGTACTCCGCGATCGAGACCTCGGTGTACGTCGTGCCGTCCTGGCGGGTCACGTCGCGGAAGGTGCGTCGGATCGGCAGCTGCCAGCACACGTCCGGCTTGGTCTCGAGCGGGTGCTTGTCGAGCACGTACGCGAGGGCGTGCAGCGCGCAGCCGGCGCCGCCCCCGCCGCCCGGCGGCGCGAAGCCCGGGCGGTTCTGGAAGACGCAGGCCTGCTGGCCGTCGACCACGATCGTGAGCGTCTTGCGCTCGCCCTCGTCGTCGACCTCGACCCAGTCCTCGGTGGTGACCTCCCGGCCCCGGGGGCCGTGCTGCCAGAGGTTCTCGTCGAGCATGCCGACGAAGCCTGCGACCCGTTGCTCGTCCGCGTCGTCGGCGAAGTGCGCGCCGAGCGTGCAGCAGCCGACGTCGGGGGCGTCGGCGTAGATCCCGGCGCAGCCCTGCCCGAAGATGCAGGTGTAGCTCGACGTGAGCCAGGTGAGGTCGCAGCGCATCACCTCGTCCTCGTCGGCGGGGTTCACGAACTCCACCCAGGCGCGCGGGAACACCAAGTCGACCTCGGGCACCCTGTCAGCGTACGGCGGGTACGTTGGACGCATGCGCGTGGGCGTCCTCGACATCGGATCCAACACCGGCCACCTGCTGGTGGTCGACGCGCACGGCGGCGCGGCGCCGCTGCCGGCGTACTCCTACAAGCAGCCGCTCCGCCTCGCCGAGCACCTCGACGACTCGGGAGCGGTGACCCAGGCCGGCATCGACGCGCTGGCGGGCTTCACCGCCGAGGCGCTGGTCGTGGCCGAGGACAAGGGCTGCGAGGACCTGCTGGCGTTCGCGACCTCGGCGGTCCGGGACGCCACCAACTCCGACGCGGTCCTCGAGCACGTGCGCGAGCGCACCGGCGTCGACATCGGCGTGCTGTCGGGGGAGGACGAGGCCCGGCTGACCTTCCTCGCCGTACGCCGCTGGTTCGGCTGGTCCGCCGGCCGGCTGGTGGTCTTCGACATCGGCGGCGGGTCGCTGGAGATCGCCGGCGGCCAGGACGAGGCGCCGGACGTCGCCTGGTCGCTGCCGCTCGGCGCGGCCCGGCTGGCCCGCACCCGGCTCAGCGGCGGCCGTCCCAGCGAGGACATGATCCGCCGGCTGCGCCGCGACATCCGCGCCGAGATCGCGCGCGACGCCGGGCACCTGCTGCGCGCCGGCGTCCCCGACCGGGCGGCGGCGTCGTCGAAGACCTTCCGCTCCCTGGCCCGGATCTGCGGCGCGGCGCCCTCCACCGCGGGCCCGCTCGTCCCGCGCAGCCTGCCCTGCGACGAGCTCTCCCGGTGGATCCCCAAGCTGGCCGCGATGTCGCCCGAGGAGCTGGCGTCCCTGCCCGGGGTCTCGCCGAGCCGGTCCCACCAGATCCTGCCGGGGGCCCTCGTGGCGGAGGCCTGCATGGACATCTTCGACCTCCCCGCGCTCGAGATCTGCCCGTGGGCGCTGCGCGAGGGCGTCATCCTCGAGCGCCTCGACCAGCTCTCGGTGCTGGTCCCCGCGTGAGCGCCCCGACGGTGCGCGTCGGGCTCTCGACGTCCTCGGTCTACCCGGAGTCCTCCGCCCACGCCTTCGGCTACGCCGCCGAGATCGGGTACGACGCGGTCGAGGTGATGGTCGGCATCGACGCCCTGAGCCAGCAGACCAGCGCGGTCAAGCAGCTCTCCGACCACCACGGGCTGCCGGTCTCGGCCGTGCACGCCCCCTGCCTGCTCTTCACCCAGCGGGTCTGGGGCACCGAGCCGTGGGGCAAGCTCGAGCGCTCCGCCGAGATGGCCCACGAGGTGGGCGCCGCCGTCGTCGTCGTGCACCCGCCGTTCCGGTGGCAGCGCGAGTACGCCGCGGGCTTCGTCGACGGCATCGCGGCCCTCGAGGAGTCGACGGGCATCGCCTTCGCGGTCGAGAACATGTATCCGTGGCGCGCCTCGCAGAAGCGCGGCATGGAGATGTACCTGCCGGGCTGGGACCCCTCCGCCGAGCCGTACGCCAACACCACGATCGACCTCTCGCACGCGGCGATCGCCCAGTCCGACCCGGTCGCGATGGCCGAGCGGCTCGGCGGCCGGCTCCGGCACGTGCACCTCACCGACGGCACCGGCTCGGCCAAGGACGAGCACCTGGTGCCGGGACGCGGCTCGACCGGGGCGGCGGCGTTCCTCGCCCACCTCGCGGGCGCGGGCTTCGCCGGCGAGGTCGTCGTCGAGATCAACACCCGCCGGTGCGGCAGCCGCGAGGAGCGCGCGGCCGACCTGCGGGAGTCGCTGGAGTTCGCCCGCGAGCACTTCGCCGTCCGCACCCCGTCGGGGCCCAGCACGTAGCCTGCAGGCATGTCCCTGCTCCGCCAGCCGATCCTGCTCCTCTCCCGCAGCGACCGGTTCAAGTCCCTGGTCAGCGCCCTCCCGGTGACCTCCGGGATCATCACCGGCTACGTGCCGGGGGAGTCGACCGACTCGGTCGTCGCCGCCACCGCCCGGCTCGCCGACGACGGTCTCAAGGCCACCCTCGACCTGCTCGGCGAGGACACCCAGGACGCCGACCAGGCCGAGGCCACGGCCGCGGCGTACGTCGAGCTGCTGCGCCGGCTCGCCGCCGCGGGGCTGACCCCGGGCGCGGAGGTGTCGGTGAAGCTGTCCGCCATCGGCCAGACGCTGCCCGGCCACGGCGAGAAGACGGCGCTGGAGCACGCGCGCACGATCTGCCGCGCGGCCCGCAACGCGGGCTCGACGGTGACCCTCGACATGGAGGACCACACGACGACCGACTCGACGCTCGGGATCCTGCGCGAGCTGCGCAAGGACTTCCCCGAGACGGGCGCGGTGCTCCAGGCCTACCTGCACCGCACCGAGTCCGACTGCCGGGCCCTGGCGTACGAGGGCTCGCGGGTCCGGCTGTGCAAGGGCGCCTACCACGAGCCGGAGTCGGTCGCCTTCCAGGACCGGCTCGAGGTCGACAAGTCCTACGTGCGCTGCCTCAAGGTGCTGCTCGCCGGGCAGGGCTACCCGATGATCGCGACCCACGACCCCCGGATGATCCGGATCACCGGCTCGCTCGCCGGCCGCTACGGGCGCGCGCAGGGCTCGTACGAGTACCAGATGCTCTACGGCGTCCGGCCCGAGGAGCAGAAGCGCCTCGCGGCCGCCGGCGAGACCGTGCGGGTCTACGTGCCCTACGGCCAGGAGTGGTACGGCTACCTGATGCGGCGGCTCGCCGAGCGCCCGCAGAACCTGTCATTCTTCCTCACGTCGCTGTTCTCCAAGAAGTAAGAGGTCGAGGCCCTGATGAGCACGCAGACCGCCATCGTCGGCGCCGGCGTCATGGGCGAGGCCCTGCTGTCCGGGCTCGTGCGCGCCGGCCGCCGGGTCGACGACCTGATGGTGGGCGAGAAGCGCCCCGAGCGGGCCCGCGAGCTCGAGGAGCGGTACGGCGTGGCCGTGCTCGCCAATGCCGAGGCCGCCCGCAAGGCCGACACGGTGGTGCTGGTGGTCAAGCCGCAGGACATGGCCGACGTCCTCGCGGAGGTCTCCCCGCAGCTGCGCCCCGGCCAGCTCGTCGTCTCGCTCGCCGCCGGCATCACCACGGCCTACATCGAGTCCCGGGTGCCGGCCGACGTCGCCGTCGTCCGGGTCATGCCGAACACCCCCGCGCTCGTCGACGAGGGGATGGCCGCCATCTCGCCCGGCTCGCACTGCAGCGAGGAGCAGCTCGCCGAGGTCGAGCAGCTGATGGCGTCGGTGGGCAAGGTGCTCCGGATCCCCGAGCGCCAGCAGGACGCGGTGACCGCGATCTCCGGCTCCGGCCCCGCCTACCTCTTCTTCGTCGTCGAGTCGATGATCGAGGCCGGCGTCCACCTCGGCCTGCCGCGCACCACCGCCACCGAGCTGGTCATCCAGACCCTCGTCGGCTCCGGGAAGATGCTGCGCGAGACCGGCACCCACCCGGCGATCCTGCGCGAGCAGGTCACCTCCCCGGGCGGCACCACCGCCTCCGCGCTGCGCGAGCTCGAGGTGCACAAGGTCCGCGCCGCGTTCCTCGCCGCCATGGAGGCCGCCCGCGACCGGTCCCGCGCGCTGGCCGAGGGCTCCTGACGGCTGCCGCCCGCCGCCGCCCCTGCCGCTGCCCGGGACGTCATACGTCCTGGCGGCGATGACCACCAGGTCGTACGACGTCCCGCGGGACGTCATGCGGCGCGGTCGCGCTGACCACCACCTCGTACGACGTCCGGGGCCGGCCGGTCACAGGCCCACCGCCGCCTCCGCCGCCGCCAGCACCGGGGCGGTCACCTCGCGAGCCCGGGCGGCGCCGGCGGCGTACACGTCCGCGACGTGGGCGCGGTCGGTGGCGAGGTCGGCGTACCGCTGCTGCAGCGGCTCGAGGACGGCCACGACGGCGTCGGTGACCGCCCGCTTCAGGGCGCCGTACGTCGTGAGCCCCGCGGGGGACCCGCCGCACGCCACGAGCACCTCGAGCAGGTTGCTGACCCCGGGCTTGCGCTCCCGGTCGGGGCGCACCGCGTCCGGTCCGGTGTCGGAGTCGGTCACGGCCCGGGCGACCTTGCGACGCACCACGTCGGGGGAGTCGAGGAGGTGGATCACGCCCGCGGTGTCGGTGCTGGACTTGCCCATCTTCGAGCGCGGGTCCTGCAGGTCCATGACCCGCGCCCCGGCGGCCGGCACCACGAGCTCGGGCACCGTGAAGACCTCGCCGTAGGTGCGGTTGAAGCGCTGCGCCAGGTCGCGGGTGAGCTCGACGTGCTGGCGCTGGTCGTCGCCGACCGGCACCCGGGCGGGTCGGTAGAGCAGGATGTCGGCCGCCATCAGCGCCGGGTAGGTGTAGAGAGAGACCCGGGTCGAGCCGACCCCGCGACCCTTCTCCTTGAACTGGATCATCCGGCTGAGCTCGCCGGTGGTGGCGACGCACTCGAGCAGGTAGGACAGCTGGGTGTGCGCGGGGACCCGGCTCTGCACGAACAGCGTGCTGCGGTCCAGGCCCGCCGCCAGCAGCAGCAGGCGGAGCTCGTCGGTGCGCTCCCGCAGGACGGCGGGGTCGTGGGTCACGGTCATGGCGTGCAGGTCGGCGACGCCGTAGTAGCAGTCGGCGCCGTCCTGGGCCGCCGCCATCGGGCGCAGCGCGCCGAGCAGGTTGCCGAGCGTGAGCCGGCCGGTGGGCTTGAGGAGGGAGAGGTGACGCGTCGTCATGGGGTTGCTCCTGGGTCGAGGGCCCACGAGACGTGCCGGAGATGACGAACGGCCGCCCGTGGGCGGCCGTGGGTGAAGTGCGTGCTTCGAACGGGTCCGCCGTCAGGCGGGCCACCACTGGAAGGAGTTCCTCAGCACGGACTCATCATGGCAGAAGGTCGGCGGGCGGGTACCGTCCCCGCCATGCCCGCCTGCGAGGGTCCGGCGACGGTGGTCTTCGACCCGTCGCTGACCGAGTACGACTTCGGTCCGTCCCACCCCATGTCGCCGCTGCGGGTCGACCTCACGATGCGGCTGGCCACCGAGCTCGGCGTGGTCGGGGAGCGGCTGCGCGCCGTGCCGGCGCCCGTCGCCGACGAGGACCTGATCGCCACCGTGCACACCCCCGCGCTCATCGAGGCCGTCACGCGGGCCGGCAGGACGGTCGCGCCCGACCACCGGTTCGGGCTCGGCACCGACGACAACCCGGTCTTCGCCGAGATGCACCACGCCGCGGCGCACGTCGTCGGAGCGACCGCCGAGGCCTTCCGCCAGGTCTGGAGCGGGGAGTCGCTGCACTCCGCGAGCATCTGCGGCGGCCTGCACCACGCGATGCCCGACCGGGCCAGCGGGTTCTGCATCTACAACGACGTCGCGATCGGCATCCAGCAGCTGCTCGACCAGGGCGCCCAGCGGGTGGCGTACGTCGACGTCGACGTCCACCACGGCGACGGGGTGGAGCGGATCTTCTGGGACGACCCGCGGGTGCTCACCATCTCCCTGCACGAGACCGGGCAGATGCTCTTCCCCGGCACCGGGTTCCCCGAGGACCTCGGCGGCAGGGACGCCCAGGGCAGCGCGGTGAACGTCGCGCTGCCGCCCGGCACCGGCGACGGCGGCTGGCTGCGCGCGTTCCACGCGGTGGTGCCCCCGCTGCTGCGCGAGTTCGACCCCGAGGTGCTGGTCACCCAGCACGGCTGCGACTCGCACGCCGACGACCCGCTCGCCCACCTGATGCTGACCGTCGACGGCCAGCGGGCGACGTACCAGGCCCTGCACGACCTGGCCCACGAGGTGGCCGGCGGGCGCTGGGTGGTCACCGGCGGGGGCGGGTACGCGCTGGTCGAGGTCGTCCCGCGAGCGTGGACGCACCTGCTCGGCGTCGTGGCCGGCCGACCGGTCGACCCGCTGACGGAGACCCCGGGCGGCTGGCGCGAGCACGTCGAGGCGACCCTGGGACGGACGGCGCCGCACCGGCTCACCGACGGCCGGACCCCGGCGTACCGCGACTGGCGCGAGGGCTACGACCCCGACACCTGGCTGGATCGCGCGGTGCACGCCACCCGGATGGCGACCTTCCCGCTGCACGGCCTGGACCCCATGCCGTGAGCGGCACGGCAGGATCGCGCAAGTCAACACGCCGTAGACCACTGCAGTTTCTTTCGTTTACCTCTTCCCCACGAGTCACACCAGGCCCTATTCTCACGACTGCGTCGCCCGTGTGATCACCGGTGGGGAAGCCAGTGGCGGGCGCAAAGAAAGCTGGTGCTCGATGGCTACCAACTCCGCCGGTGATATCTCCGAAGCGAAGTTCCTGACCGTCGCGGAGGTCGCGGCGATGATGCGTGTCTCCAAGATGACGGTCTACCGACTCGTCCACAACGGCGACCTGCCGGCCGTGCGGGTCGGCCGCTCGTTCCGCGTCCGCGAGGAGGACGCGAACGAGTACATCCGCAAGAGCTTCTACGACGCGGGCTGAGCGGGCCGCGGCGCGGGGTGCGGGAACCCGGTCCTGGACCGGGATTCTGCCTGCCACCAGGGGCCGGATAGGCTGTGCCGGTCCTGCGGCACCGCCGTGGGCCGTCACAGCTTTGAAAGGTGTCCCGTGGGTTCTGTCATCAAGAAGCGGCGCAAGCGCATGGCCAAGAAGAAGCACCGCAAGCTGCTGAAGAAGACGCGCGTGCAGCGTCGCAAGCTCGGCAAGTAGGCCTCGACCGGGTCGCCGTCGCCATGGGCAGCGTGGGCAAGGTCGTCCTGGTCACGGGAGTCTCCCGTGACCTGGGGCGCAGGTTCGCGCGGTCCATCGCCGCCGACCCCGGCGTCCGCCGGGTGATCGGCGTCGACGTCGTCCCGCCGCGCGGGGACATCGGCGAGGTCTCGTTCGTCCGCGCCGACATCCGCAACCCGGTGATCGCCAAGGTGATCGCCAAGGAGGACGTCGACACGGTCGTCCACATGAGCGTCATCTCCACCCCCGGCACCGCCGGCGGGCGGAACACGATGAAGGAGCTCAACGTCATCGGGACGATGCAGCTGCTCGCCGCCTGCCAGAAGGCGCCGGGCCTGCAGCACCTCGTGGTGAAGTCCTCGACGACGGTGTACGGCGCGAGCAACCGCGACCCGGCGATGTTCACCGAGGACATGGAGCCCCGCCGGGCGCCGACCTCGGGCTACGCCAAGGACGTCGCGGAGGTCGAGGGGTACGTCCGCGGGTTCGCCCGCCGCCGCTCCGACGTCCGGGTGACGATGCTGCGCGCGGCCAACGTGCTCGGCCCGCAGGTGTCGAGCCCGGTCGCGTCGTACTTCCGGCTGCCGGTGATCCCCACCGTGCTCGGGTACGACGCCCGCCTGCAGTTCCTGCACGAGCACGACCTCCTGGGCGTCCTCACGCACGCGGTCAGCTCCGACGTCGCCGGCACCTTCAACGTCGCCGGCGACGGCATCCTGATGCTCTCCCAGGCCGTACGACGGCTCCGGCGCCCCTCGGTGCGGATGCCCGGCTTCATGGTCGGCAACGTCGGCTCCACGCTGCGGTCCGCGCGGGTCGCGGACTTCTCGCCCGAGCAGCTGGCCTTCCTCACCTACGGCCGCGGGGTCGACACGACCCGGATGCGCGAGGTGCTCGGCTTCGAGCCGGCGTACACCACCGCGGAGACGTTCGCCGACTTCGGCGCCCCGCTGCCCCCCACCGGCGGGCACGCCGACCGGATCCTCGCCAGCGTCGAGCGCCAGCTCACCACTCCGTCCTCGGGAGGCGACCATGGGTGACGCCGAGATCATCCCCATCGGCACGCGCGGTCGCCCCGGCCGCGGCACCGGCAAGCAGCAGCCCTCCAGCGCCGCCCGCGGGCTCGCCGGCGGGCCCGCGAAGCCCCGCCCCGCCCCGCGCAAGGCCGCCGCCGCCAAGGGCGAGCGGACCCGGCCCGAGGAGCAGGCGCCCGCCGCCGCCGCGGACGCGCCGGCACCCGAGGCGACCGACGAGCCCGCCGCCGTCGCCGAGCTCCGCGCCCCGGTGACCACCGAGGACCGCGGGCCGCTCGCCGGGATCCCCGCCTCCGACTGGATGGCCGCCTTCCAGGCCGCCGCGGTCGAGGTCTTCGGTGAGCAGTGGGAGCCCCAGCTGGCCCGCTTCCTCGCGTTCCTCCGTCGCCGGCTGACCGGCGAGTACCCCGTCGACGAGTACGGCTTCGACCGCGAGGTCACCGAGAAGCTCGTGCTCGCCACGCTCCGCCCGATCGCGGAGCGCTGGTTCCGTGTCGAGGTCCGCGGCATCGAGAACATCCCGACCGAGGGCGGCGCCCTGGTGGTGTCCAACCACTCCGGCACCGTCCCGGTGGACGGGCTGATGACGATGGTCGCGGTGCACGACCACACCGGCCGGTTCCTGCGCCCGCTCGGTGCCGACCTCGTCTTCCGGCTCCCCGTCATCTCCGCGCTCGCGCGCCGGAGCGGCGCCACCCTCGCGTGCAGCGAGGACGCCGAGCGGATGCTCGCCGGCGGCGAGCTCGTCGGCGTCTGGCCGGAGGGCTTCAAGGGCATCGGCAAGCCCTACTCCGAGCGCTACAAGCTCCAGCGGTTCGGCCGCGGGGGCTTCGTCTCGGCGGCGCTGCGCACCGGCGTCCCGATCGTGCCGCTCTCGGTCGTGGGCGCGGAGGAGATCTACCCGCTCGTCGGCAACGTGCCGGCGCTGGCGCGGCTGCTCGGCGTGCCGTACATCCCGATCACCCCGCTCTTCCCCTGGCTCGGGCCGCTCGGTCTGGTGCCGCTGCCCTCGAAGTGGCTGCTGGAGTTCGGCGAGCCGATCCGCACCGACGAGTTCGAGCGCGGTGCCGCCGACGACCCGATGCTCGTCTTCAACGTCACCGACCAGGTGCGCGAGACGATCCAGCAGACGCTCTACACGCTGCTGATGAAGCGCGAGTCCGTCTTCCGCTGACGGCTCCGACGGCCGGGCCGTGCAGTCAGGGGCGGGGCTTGACCAGCCCACCGATGAGGCCGCCGACGCCCTCGAGGACGCCGCCGAGCACGCCGCCGCCCGACGGGCCCGGCGTGCCGGGGGTGGACCCGCCGCCCTGGCCGCCGCCGCTGCCGGCACCGCCCTGGCCGCCGCCGATCACCTTGTCGATGAGGTCGCCGACCGGGCCGGACGGGTTCGCGCCGCCGGAGCCGGAGCCGGAGCCGGTGCCGCCGGCGCCGCCGTCGCTCGTCCCGCCGCCGGTCGCGGACCCGTCGCCCTCGCCCCCGGTGGGGGGCTGGGTCGGGGTCGGCAGCGGGGTCGTGCCGGGCTCGGGCTCCTGCCAGCCCTTCGTGCCGGGCCCGTCGGAGCCCCGGCCGGACCCCTTGTCGGACCCCTTGTCGGAGCCCTTGTCCGTGCCCTTGTCCGGGCCGGGCCCGGCGGGCGCCGGGGCCGCCTGGGCGAGGCCGGGCAGCAGGTCCTGGAGGCCGCTGGAGGCGCTGGTGGTGAGCAGCCACTTCGGCGTCTGGGTCAGCAGGTCCTCGCAGTCCGGGCAGACCAGCTGGACGGCGGCCTCGATGCCGGCGAGCACGTTGCCGGCGGTGACGAGGGAGTCGCGGACCTCGTCGGGGACGAGCGAGGCGAGGCTGCCGAGGGTCGCGAAACTCTCCTCGGTGAACTGCTGCAGCTCGGAGATCGCCGCGGGGTCGGGGTCGGCCTCGTAGGCGGTGAGCAGCAGGTCGCTGGCCTGGGTCGCCTGCTCGGTGAAGGTGGTAAGGGTCTCCTCGATGGCGCGGACGTCCTCGGTCTCCCCGGACGTGGCGAGCTCGCCGACCTCCTCGAGGCGCCCCGAGGCGTTGTCCAGCAGGGTCGCGCCCTTCTCGGTCTCGTCGACGGTGACGCCGGTCCGGGCGTTCTCCATCGCGCGCTTGACCGGGTAGAGCACGTCACCGGGCAGCGCGGACTGCGACGCGACCGCCATCGACGTCGTGGCGCCGACGATCGCGAAGCCGCCGACGAGCGTGGCCAGCCGACGTTCGCGGGGGGAGCGGCGGGTGACCGTGAGGCGGTCGTGCACGGGTGCGGCGGCCGGGCCGGCGACCGGTGCCAGCTCGGTCTCGGCGGCCGTCATCAGCCGCTCGCGCAGCTCGGCCACGAACTCGGGGCGGGGCTGGGCGGGCGGGGTGGCGCGCAGCGCGCCGACGATCTCGACGAGGGAGGCGTACCGCGCGTCGGGCGACCCGGTCGAGGTGCCCTCGACCAGGGAGTCGAACTCCTCGGCACGCCGTCGCGCTGCGAACACCGGGCTCATCGTCTCGGTCCTGTCGTCTCGTCTGGGCCGGGACGCGTGGTGCGGCGTCCCGGTACGACGTTGAACGACCCGTGGGCGCTGCAGGTTACGGCGTACGACGGGGGAGTCGTGCGGATCACGGTGACGGTGGTGATGGTGGTCATCAGCCCCTGATCCCTTCCGGCATCAGCTTGGCGAGGTTGCGGACCCCGCGCAGCTGCAGCTGCTTGATCGCGCCGTCGCTGCGCCCGAGGACGGCGGCGGTCTCGGCGATGCTCATGCCCTGCAGGAAGCGCATCACCAGGCAGTCGCGCTGCTCGATGGGCAGCTCGGTGAGCGCCTTGAGCAGGATCTCGTTGGTGAGCCCGGCGAGCACGGCGGCCTCGGGGCCCTCCGTGGCGTCGTCGTGCTGGCCCATGTCCTCGGTCGCCGTCTCCAGACGGGTGCGACCGGCCTTGAAGTGGTCGGTGGCGAGGTTGCGGGCGATGGTCATCAGCCAGGCGCCGAAGTCCTTGCCCTGCCACCGGAAGCCGGTCATGCTCCGCAGCGCCCGGAAGAAGGTCTCCGAGGTGAGGTCCTCGGCCAGCGCGCTGGACCGGGTGCGGTAGAAGAGGAAGCGGTAGACCGAGCCCTGGTAATGGTCGTAGAGCAGGCCGAAGGCCTCGGTGTCGCCACCGCGGGCGAGCTCGACGAGGGCGATCAGGCGGGCGCGCTCGGCCTCGGACTCCTCCGAGGACGCGGCCAGCTCGGCGTCGCCGTACGGCGCGGGGCCGCCGCCCGCACCGCCGGAGGACGCGCCGGGGCGGGGGCTGGCGCCACCGGCCACGGCCTCGGACTGGAGGGTCCCGGCGGCCAGCGGCTCGGGCAGCAGCAGGCGCGCGACCGCGTGACGCAGGTCGTCGAGCCCGTGCCGCAGCACGAAGCCGTGCGAGGCCATGTGGTCACCCTCCCCGATGCGCTCCCCCCAGAGCAGCGTCGATCCTACGCGCGGGTAGTCCGCTCTGTGAACGTAATCGTCCGGAAAAAGGGCGGCCGGGCGCTGGGCCCCTCAGCGCCGGCGTCGGACGGCGAGCCCGGCGGCGATCGCGCCGCTCGTCGCGCCGGTGACCGCCCCGGCCAGCAGACCGGCGCGCGCCGCCTTGCGGCCGGTGCGGTAGTCGCGCACTCGCCAGCCCTGCGCCCGGGCGTGGGCACGCAGCCGGGCGTCCGGGTTGATCGCACAGGGGTCGCCGACCATCGCCAGCATGGGGAGGTCGTTGAAGGAGTCGGAGTACGCCGAGCAGGCCTGCAGGTCGAGGTCCTCGCGCGCCGCCAGCGCGCCCACCGCCACCGCCTTCGCGGGGCCGTGCAGCATGTCGCCGACCAGCCGGCCGGTGTAGACGCCGTCCACGTGCTCGGCGACCGTGCCCATCGCGCCGGTCAGCCCGAGCCGCCGGGCGATGATCCGGGCGATCTCCACGGGGGCCGCGGTGACCAGCCAGACCCGCTGGCCCTGGTCGAGGTGCATCTGGGCCAGGGCGCGGGTGCCGGGCCAGATCCGGTGCGCCATCGCCTCGTCGAAGATCTCCTCGGCGAGCTCCTCGAGCTCGCGCACGGTGTGGCCGGCGATGAAGGAGAGCGCGGAGGTGCGGGCGTCGGCGACGTGGTCGGGGTCCTCGACCCCGACCATCCGGAAGTAGGCCTGCTTCCACGCGGCGCCGGCGATCTCGCGGGTGGTGAAGAACTTGCGCCGGTGCAGCCCGCGGGCGAAGTGGAAGATGCTCGCGCCCTGCATCACGGTGTTGTCGACGTCGAAGAACGCCGCCGAGGTGACGTCGGCGGGGGTGGTCAGCGCGGTCTCGACCTCGGCGATCGCGGCGGCGGCCTCGCCCGCCAGGGTCGAGCGCTGCTGGAGGTTCGGGAGGCGTCGCCGTTCCGCGGGCGGGGTCACCGGGCCAGGGTAGTGCCGGCCGGCCGACTCCGGCGCGCGTCGGCGAAGCGTGTGGAAGTATCTGCCCATGCTCGCCTCCGCCGAGGTCCACGACGTCCGCGACGTCGCCGACCTGGTCGCCGCGGCCGCCGCCGAGAACCCCGACAAGCTCGCGCTGGTGGAGGCCGGCGGGCGCTGCCTGACCTGGGCCCAGCTCGACGACGAGGTGGGCCGGATCGCGACCGGCCTCGGCGCGGCCGGCATCGTCGCGGGGCAGCGGGTGATGCTGGCCGCCGGCAACCGCCTCGAGTTCGTCGCGACGTACCTCGGCACGCTCCGCGCGCAGGCCGTCGCCGTCCCGGTCAACCCGCAGGCCGCGCCCGGCGAGCTCGCCCGGATGATCGCCGACTCCGGCGCGCGGATGGTGGTCACCGACGCCGACACGGTGCGCCGGGTGCGCGAGGGCGTCGCCCTGCTCGAGCAGGCGCTCGAGGACCACGCGGCCGGCCGCCCGACCGAGATCGACGGCGACCTGCTGGTCCGCGCCGCCACCCCGCGCGTCGTCGTCGCCGGGGCGACGCTGCTGCCCGGCGAGCGCTCCTACGACCACCTGCGCGCCGGCACCGGGCGCGCCGTACCTCCCCTGCAGGACCCGGAGAAGCTCGCCTGCCTCCTCTACACCAGCGGTACGTCGGGCCGCCCGCGCGCCGCGATGCTCACCCACCGCGCGCTGCTGGCCAACATCGACCAGGTCGCCCGGGTCCAGCCGCCGATGATGCACGGCGACGACGTGGTGCTCGGGGTGCTGCCGCTCTTCCACGTCTACGGGCTGAACGCCGTGCTCGGGGGCGCCGTCCGGCACCGCGCCAAGCTCGTCCTGGTCGACCGGTTCGACCCGCAGGGCACGCTCGACATCATCGACGACGAGGCCTGCAGCGTCGTCCCGGTGGCGCCGCCGGTCTTCGCCCACTGGGGCGCCGAGGTCCAGCTCGACGACCGGCTCGGCCCGGTCCGGCTGATCCTGTCCGGCTCCGCGCCGCTCTCGGCCGAGGTCATCGAGGAGTTCACCGCCCGCACCGGGATCCCGGTCCACCAGGGCTACGGCCTGACCGAGGCCGCCCCGGTGGTGACCAGCACGCTGTGCAGCGTGCGGCCCAAGCCGGGCTCGGTGGGCGCCGCGCTGCCGGGGGTCTCGCTGCGGCTGGTCGACGACGCCGGCCGCGCCCCGGAGGGCGAGGACCCCGGCGAGGTCCAGGTGCGCGGCCCCAACCTGTTCAGCGGCTACTGGCCCGACGGCGCGGACGGGCCGGACGCCGAGGGCTGGTGGTCCACCGGTGACGTCGGGTTCCTCGACGCCGACGGCGACCTGTTCCTCGTCGACCGGGTCCAGGACCTGGTGATCGTCTCCGGCTTCAACGTCTACCCCGTCGAGGTCGAGCGGGTCGTCCGCGAGGTCGAGGGGGTGGACGAGGCGGCCGTGATCGGCGTCCCCGACGAGGCGAGCGGCGAGGCCGTCGTCGTCTACGTCGTCGCCCCGGGCGCCGCGGACCCCGACGCGCTGGTCGCCGCCGTCCGCCAGCGCTGCGCGGAGCGGCTCGCCGGCTTCAAGCAGCCGCAGCGGATCGAGGTCGTCGCGGAGCTCCCGCTGACGGTCACCGGCAAGGTGCAGAAGGGCCGGCTGCGCGGGCTGGAGCGGCGCCGGTCGCTGGGGTTGCTGGAGTGACCGGGGAGCCGCGGGTGCTGCTCTACTCCCGTCCGGGCTGCCACCTCTGCGACGACGCCCGGGCCGTGGTCGCCCGGGTCTGCGCCGACCTGGGGGAGGAGTACGCCGAGGTCTCGATCCTCGACGACCCCGCCCTGCTCGAGCGGTACGCCGAGGAGATCCCGGTGACCCTGGTCGACGGCCGGCAGCACGACTTCTGGCGGGTCGACGAGACCCGCCTGCGCGCGGCGCTGACCCGCCCCCGGCCCTGACCGGACCACCGACCCCCGTGTGGGTGGTACTTCTCACATGTGCTAGCCCGCTAGGTGCGTGAACCCCTCCCGACCCCGTCGCGGCGCGGCCTCAGAGCCGTCTTAGCCGTGGTGAGGGGCCCTGTCGCGGGTTTGTTCTCGCGTTCACAAACTCCTAGAGTGAACGCGTCGTCGACGAACCCGGGCCGCTCGGCCCCCGTCCCCGGCAGCTACTTGCCCCCGTGGCATGGAGAGAAGACGCTCGTGACCGCACGGACTCCCAGCGAGGCCGCCCGGGACATCCCCGAGGCCACCGTCGCGCGGCTACCCGTCTACCTCAGAGCCCTGACGGGGCTCTCCGAGGCGGGCACCTCGACCTGCTCGAGCGAGGACCTCGCGGCCGCCGCCGGCGTGAACAGCGCCAAGCTCCGCAAGGACCTCTCCTACCTCGGCAGCTACGGCACCCGCGGGGTCGGGTACGACGTCGACTACCTGCGCTACCAGATCGCCCGCGAGATCGGCGTGACCCAGGACTGGCCGGTCGTCATCGTCGGCATCGGCAACCTCGGCCACGCGCTCGCGAACTACTCGGGCTTCCGCAGCCGGGGGTTCCGCACCGTCGCGCTGCTCGACGCCGACGCCTCGCGCACCGGCGAGGTGGTCGCGGGCATCGACGTACGCCCCTTCGACGACCTCGAGCGGATCGTGCGCGAGCACGGCGTCGCGATCGGCGTGATCGCCACGCCGTCCCTGGCCGCGCAGGACGTCGCCGAGCGGATGGTCGCGGCCGGCATCACCAGCATCCTCAACTTCGCCGCCACCGTGCTCTCGGTGCCGGCCGGGGTCGACGTCCGCAAGGTCGACCTCTCCATCGAGCTGCAGATCCTCGCCTACCACGAGCAGCGCAAGCACGGCGACCAGACGACCCGGGAGGTGACGGCATGAGCGTGCTCGTCGTGGGCATCTCCCACAACTCCGCCCCGGTCTCGCTGCTCGAGCGGGTCGCGCTCGACGGCGACGGGGTGAGCAAGCTGATCGAGGACGTCGCGGCCTGCCCGCACGTCGTCGAGGCCACCGTCATCTCCACCTGCAACCGGTTGGAGATCTACACCGACGTCGACCGCTTCCACGGCTCGGTCGAGGAGCTCTCCCGGATGCTCGTGGACCGCGCGGAGCGCGCCACCGAGCAGATGCTCCCGCACCTCTACGTCCACTACGACGACGGCGCGGTCTCCCACCTCTTCCAGGTGGCGGCCGGGCTCGACTCGATGGCGGTCGGCGAGGGCCAGATCCTCGGCCAGACCCGTGAGGCGCTCCGGGTCGGCCAGGAGCTCGGCACCGTCGGGCCCGCCCTGAACGTGCTCTTCCAGCAGGCGCTCCGCGTCGGCAAGCGCTCCCGCGCCGAGACCGACATCGACCGCGCCGCACCCTCCCTGGTCACCGCCGCCCTCGAGCGCGCCGAGCGGCACGTCGGCGAGGTCGCCGGCAAGCGGGTCCTGGTCGTCGGCGCCGGCGCGATGGCCGGCCTGGCCACCGCGACCGTCGCCCGCCTCGGTGCCGCCGAGGTCGTGGTCGCCAACCGCAGCCGCGAGCGCGCCGACCGGCTCGCCCGCGAGTA